>VXMI01000163.1 GCA_009841165.1 Gemmatimonadota bacterium
AAGCGGACACATTGCGTGCTCCGAAAAGCGGACATATCATTTGCTCTCGACAGGCGTTCGCCAGCCCTGCGGCGGGGGGAGGACGACCCGGTGCGGCTTGCTATATTCCCACATCGGTTTCCCCAATTCACACGGAGTGTACATGCCAGAGGACTCGCGGAGCGTCCCGGTGAGCCACTCCTGGCGCCCCATCGACGATCTCCCCGAGGACTGGCGACGGCTCGTCGACCCTGACCTCCACCAGGTGGCCGATTACTGGCACGAGACCCGGGAAGAGCTTGGCGCAGAGGGGGCTATCGCCGATTTCGCTGAGCGCCTGAAACGCGAGTGGGCGATCGAGACGGGCCTGATCGAACGGGTGTATACGCTGACTCGCGGCACGACCGAAGTCCTGATCGAGCACGGCCTGCGCGAGGAGTTGATCCCGTCTTCAGCCACCGACCGGGACCCGGCGCTCGTTTTCGACATGATCCAGGACCATGCCGCCGCGGTGGACGGACTCTTCGACTTCGTGAAGCAGCGGCGCCGGTTGTCGACCAGCTATGTCAAGGAACTCCATGCGGTGCTTCTGGCCAACCAGGAGACCGCAAGCGCCCGGGACGTCTTCGGGCGTCGCGTGGAAATGCCGTTGACGAAAGGCGACTACAAGAAGCGACCGAACAACCCCGTGCGGTCGGACGGCCTGGTCCACGAGTACTGTCCCCCGGAGCAGGTGGCGTCGGAAATGGACCGGCTGCTCGCGATGCACCTGGAGCATGAGGAGCGGGAAGTGGCGCCCGAGGTCGAAGCCGCCTGGCTTCATCATCGGTTCGTACAGATCCATCCCTTTCAGGACGGCAACGGCCGTGTGGCGCGCGCGCTGGCGACCCTGGTAGTGATCCGCGCCGGGTGGTTTCCGCTCGTGGTGACCGATGCCGGTCGGCCGGACTACATCGATGCTCTGGAGCTGGCGGATGCAGGCAACCTTCGGCCGCTGGTGCGCCTGTTCGCCGGCATTCAGAGGCGCGCGTTCGAGGACGCGCTCAGGATCGCGCGCGACGCGACGGCCGGTTGATGGGTCCGGCAGCGGGTGTCCCAATCGAGCATCGCCGTGTCCCTGCCCGTTTCTGCGGGACCGGATCTCACCGTCGTCGGGGCCGGTCGGCGGGCCCCGTGTCCCATCGAAGCATGGCCGTGACCCGCGTCATCCCCGCGGAACCGCGCGCGTGGCCTACTCCCTGACCAGCACGACCGGGGACCCGCCTCCACTCGGCCGCAACTCGATTCGTCCCGGGTCGACGATCTCGCCTTCGTAAATCAGCCGGCCCTTTTCCATCCAGTCTGCCCACACGCGCACCCGACCGGAGTCGACCTCGAAGTGGTGGACGGCATCCCCGTCGGCGAACCGGAAGACGGCCATGTAGGCCCGATTGTACTCGAAGAACACCTGCTCGAGCGGCGCGCCGCCGTCCTCGACCGTCCAGACGCCATCGATCGGCGTGGGTTCACGGTTGTTGTAGTTGGCGAACCAGTACCCCAGTCCCCATGCCCCACCGAGTACGGCCACAACAGCGGCGGCTCGAAGCGTAACGCCTCTTCTGGACGACCTGATATCGAGCAACACGGCGTCCGCCAGCCGCCGCCCGTGCGGCCGCAGGATGATCAATAGACAGATCAGGACCGTTATCGAGGCTGGCAGGGCGCCGACAAGAAAGAAGATGTCGGTCAGGATGATGTTCCCGACGACCGGCAGAAGAACAAGTGCGCCGATCAGGGAGGTGCGCGGCCAGATCAGCAGCAGCCCGCCGCCGATCTCGACCAGGGCGATGATCGTTCCGTAGACGGAGGAGAATCCGAAGTAGTACCAGGTCAGCCAGAACCCGCTGACTTCGCCCATCGGCCGCGTGAGCTCCGAGTCCAGCACCGTGAACTGGGACCCGGTCAGCTTCGCGAAGCCGTACGCGATCATGATCACCCCCGCCATCCATCTGGCGACGCGAACGCCCCTGCTCATGCGTGCCCTCCTACATCAGCCCCGAGATCACCCCGTCCTCGTCGATCGTCATGTTGAGCGAGGCCGGCCTGGCCGCGAGCCCCGGCATCGTCATGATCGAGCCGGTCTTCACCACAACGAAGCCCGCGCCCGCCGACGGCGTGACCTCGCGGACGGTGATCCGGAAGCCGCGCGGGCGCCCCAGCAGCGCCGGGTTGTCCGAGAAGGAGTACTGCGTCTTGGCAATGCAGACGGGAGCGTTGGCCAGGCCGAACGACTCGAGGCGCTCGAGTTCTCCGGGTACGGCGGGCGCAAAGTCCACTCCGGACGCACCGTAGATCTCGGTCGCCACGGTCTCGATCTTCTCCCTGAGCGGCATCTTGTCGGGGTAGAGGGGCCGGAAGTCGGCATCCCCGCTGTTGGCGATCTCCCAGACCGCGTCGGCAAGGTCGACGCACCCCGCGCCCCCGCCCCCGTGCGGATCGGCCTCCACGGCACGGATCCCGCGCGCCGCGCAGCCGTCCAGAACGGCCGCGACTTCGGCAGGCGTGTCGCTGGCGAACCGGTTGAGCGCGACCACCGCCGGGACGCCGAACTTCGCCACGTTTTCGACGTGGCCGTAGAGGTTCTCGAGGCCGCGTCCGAGCGCCTCCACGTCCTCCGTCGCCAGACTGTCCTTCGATGCTCCCCCATTCATCTTGAGCGCGCGGATCGTCGCGACGATTGCGACGGCATCGGGGCTGAGCCCGCCAAGGCGACACTTGATATCAAAGAACTTCTCGGCCCCCAGGTCGGCACCGAACCCGGCCTCCGTGACCACGATGTCGCCGAGCTTGAGCCCCGCGCGGGTCGCGATGAGCGAGTTGCAGCCGTGGGCGATGTTGGCGAACGGACCCCCGTGGATGAACGTCGGCGTGCCGCCCAGCGTCTGCACGAGGTTGGGGTGGAGCGCGTCGCGCATCAGGATGGTCATCGCCCTGTGGGCGCCGATGTCGCGGCAGCGCACCGGATCGCGGCTTCGCGTGTACCCGATGATGATGTTGCCCAGCCGCTGCTCCAGGTCGGCCAGGTCGCGCGCGAGGCAGAAGATCGCCATGACCTCGGACGCGGCCGTGATCATGAACCCGTCCTCCCGCGGGATCCCGCCGAAGGGTCCGCCCAGGCCGACGATCACGTTGCGGAGCGCCCGGTCGTTCATGTCGACGGCGCGTCCCCAGGTGATGCGGCGGTGGTCCAGCCCCGTGCTGTTGGGCCGGAACAGGTGGTTGTCCAGCATGGCCGACAGCAGCGAGTGCGCCGACGTGATCGCGTGGAAGTCGCCGGTGAAGTGGAGGTTGATGTCCTCCATCGGCACGACCTGCGAGTAGCCCCCGCCGGCCGCCCCGCCCTTGATCCCGAACACGGGGCCCAGCGACGCCTCGCGGATGCACAGCACAGGATTGCGCTCACGCACGTTGAGGGCGTCGGCGAGTCCCACCGAAGTGGTCGTCTTGCCCTCGCCGGCAGCGGTCGGGCTGCACCCGGTCACCAGCACCAGCCTGGCGCCGCGGTCCGGTCGCGCCTGGACCACGTCGAGGGGGACCTTGGCCTTGTAGTGGCCGAACTGCAGAATCTCGTCTTCACCGAGGCCGACCTTGGCGGCGATCCCGGCGATGGGCTTCATTTCGTGGGCTTGTGCGATGTCAATGTCGGAGCGCATGGGTGTCCTGTAGGGGATGCGGGATTGGGGAGAGTCGCGGCAGGGCAAAACGCGCCCGAAGTCTGGGGAAGAACGGGCGCGCGAGGCAAGGTTGGGGCGGCGGCGGGCCCATCGTACAACTCCAGGCCACTGGGGAGCGTCACAGGTGGCGTGGGGAAGGGCGGGGCAACAGAGGAATCACGCACTCACAAGGCAATGAGGGACATCCCATGCATTTTGCAGTCCGAGCCGGAAGTATCCCTGCCATGGTCATCGGCGTGTTGCTCACTACAGTCACCCTTCCGGCCGATGCCCAACAGCGCAATAACCCTCTCGTCCGCGTCGACACCCTGAATGACGGACGGATCGTCGTATCCAACCCGGATTCTCCTCCGACCGGCGTGCAAGGGACCCCCGGGCTCGTCGAAGTGTTGCGCATCGGTTCGCTGGACGGCACCTGCGACGCGTTTGGGGAGGTGACCTCAATCGCCGTGGACGCCGACGGCCGCATCTACGTGGCCGATCGGCAGGCGAACGAGATTCGCGTGTTCTCACCCACGGGCGAGTGCGTGAGAACCTTCGGGCGGTCCGGCGAAGGACCCGGGGAGTGCGCTGGCTGGCCGGCATCACCTGGCAGCCCCCCGGCTACCTGTGGGCGATCGACGCGATCCGGGACCGCTTCACGGTTTTCGACTCACTCGGGACTGTTCTGGCCACTCACCCCCTCCAGCTGGGCCGATCAGCCAGCCTGCCGTGGCCGATGTGGGTCGATGCCGAGCGGAGCCTCCACCTGTGGCTGCCCGCCACCCGCAGCATCGTGAAGTACGGCGTCGGTCCGGGGCTGGATTCTCTGGCGAGCCTCCAGGTGCCCGAGATCCCTCAGGAGATGTACACGACGCAGTCCGGTGGCATCACGGCACTATCCCCGATTCCGTATTCCCCGGACATCCGGTGGACCGTGGGCCCGACCGGAAACGTCTGGCTGGCCGACAACTCGGTCTTCGCCCTTCACGAAACCACCTACGGCGGGGATACGCTGCGCACACTGGAGTTGGACCGCCGGGCGCCGAGGCTGGAGGGTCGGGAAAGGGACAGTCTGGCCACCGCAACGGGAATCGCGGCGCGCAGTCTGCCGGCGCGGAAGACCGTCCTTCAATGGATTCACGCAGCCACTGATGGGTGGGTCTGGGTCCAGACGGACCGGCGAGTCATTCGGACGTGGGACGTCTTTGACGAGCACGGCCAATACCTGGGCCGCGTGACCCCGCCCGTGCCGATCGAGCGGAACCCTTTCCCGGTTTTCGGAACGGGTACGGTTACAGGCGTGACGTTGGGAGAACTGGGGGAGCCCTACGTGGTCCAGCTACACGTCATCCCCGGTCAGTAAGCGCGCCGCCGCGATCAAGCCCTTTCCTCAGCTCGCTTATGTAAACAGCAGTTTACATTCTGTCAACTACGGTTTACAAGACGGATGCTCCCAGCGGCGACCCCGCCCCCACCTGCCCCAGCGCCGGCGGCGGTCCCACCGGCTTCAGCGCCACCGGACACGCCTTCAACGCAGCAGTCTGCGTCACCGGGTCGTACCCACCCCCGGTCAGCACGTTCACCGGCACGTCCTCGAAGGCGAACGACGCGAACACCGTCCCCTTCGGCGACTTCGTCGTCGCCCGCACCTTCACGTGCAGGCATCCACGCGGGTTGCTCATCTCGGCCCAGCCGCCGTCCTCCAGCCCCAGCCGCACGATGTCCTCCGGGTGCACCTCCAGCGTCTCCTCCGACAGCAGGTAGTCGATCCCGTCCGAACGCCCGGTCTGCGTCCGCGTGTGGTACTGCGGCAGCCGCCGGCCGGTCGTGAGCCACATCGGGTACTCGTCCGAAATGGTTTCCTCGGGGTCGCGGTACTCGAGCATCTTGAAGATCCCGCGTCCGTTTTCGAAGCGCTCCTCGTGCAGCCTCGGCGTCCCCGGGTGATCGCGGGTGGGCACGGGCCACTGGTACTCGCCACGGTCGATCCGATCCCAGTCGAGGCCGTTGTAGAGGGGTGAGAGGGCGCAGAGCTCGTTGAAGACCTCCTTGGCGGACCCGAAATCGAAGCCTTGCCAGCCCATTCGCCGGGCGAGCTGTGAGAGGATCCACCAATCGGGCTCCGCTTCGCCCGGCGGCGGCACTGCTGCGCGCAAGCGCTGGACGCGGCGTTCGGTGTTGGTGCAGACGCCGTCGGTCTCCGCCCAGGCCGTGGCCGGGAAAACCACATCGGCCACCTTCGCCGTGTCGGTCATGAAGATGTCGATCACGACCAGGCAGTCCAGACTCTTGAGCGCGTGCTCGCAGTGGTGGCGGTCCGGGTCGGTGACGAGCGTGTTCTCGCCGTCGATGATCATCGCGTGAATGCCGTCGCCGCACAGGTCCAGCGCGGTGACCTTGGTCATGCCCGTCTCGAGGTCGACCTTGCGCCCGTACGCCCGGTGGAACTTCTCCTGGTGCGCGGGATCGGTGACGGTCTGGAAGCCGGGGTAGTTGTTCGGCAGCGCGCCCGCGTCGCCGGCGCCCTGGATGTTGTTCTGGCCGCGCATGGGGTTCACGCCGGTGCCCTCGCGGCCCAGGTTGCCGGTCATCAGCGCCAGGTTGCAGAGGCTCTGGACGTTGTCGACGCCGCAGATGTGCTCGGTGATGCCGACCGTGTAGTAGATCGCGCCCCGGTCGGCCCCGCCGTAGAGCAGCGCCGCCTTCTCGATGTCCGCCGGATCGCACTCGCAGATCTCGGCCGCCCACTCGGGGGTGTACTGCGCGACGTGCTGCATGAAGTCCTCGCCCTGCGTGGTGCGCTCGTCGATGAAGGCCTGGTCGACCAGCCCCTCGCGGGCGATCACATGCGCCATCGCCAGCAGCAGCGAGACGTCGGAGCCCACGCGCAGCGGAAGGTGCACATCCGCGATCTCCGCCAGCCCGATCCGCCGCGGGTCCGCCACGATCATCTTCGCGCCCCGCGCGAGCGCCTTCTTGAGGCGCGTGGCCGCGACCGGGTGGCATTCGGTCATGTTGGTGCCGATGCAGAAGATCACATCGGGCTTGTCCATGTCCGCGAGCGGGTTCGACATCGCCCCTCTTCCGATTGTTGCCGCCAGACCGGCGACTGTGGGGGCGTGTCAGGCACGGCTGCAGTTGTCGATGTGGTTCGTCCCCAATCCCGCCCGGATGAAGCGCTGCATCATGTAGGCGGCTTCGTGCGGCGCGCGTCCAGAGGCGATCCCGTAGACGGCGCGGCGCCCGTAATCCTTCACCACCTTGCGCAGCTTGCCGGCCGCGAAGTCCAGCGCCTCGTCCCACGACGCGGGGCGCAGCTCGCCCGACGCCTCGTCGCGCACGAAGGGGGTGCTGAGACGGTCGGGGTGCCCCACGAAATCGAAGGCGAACTGCCCCTTCACGCATAGCGAGCCCTCGTTGGCCGGCCCGTCCATCCCGGGGAGGATGCCGACGATCTTCTCACCGCGTGTCATGATGTCGACCGAGCAGCCGACGCCGCAGTAGGGACAGATGGTGCGGGTCGTCTCCGTTTCGCCGGGAACGTCCTTGTTGGCCAGCGCCTTGAGGTCGCCGAGCGCACCGGTGGGGCACGTCTGGATGCACTGCCCGCAGAACGTGCACGCAGAGTCCTTCAGCGAGCCGCCGAACTCGGTGGTGATCTGGGTGTGGAAGCCGCGATTCATGACCGAGATCGCGTAGTCGCCCTCCTGCTCCGCGCAGACGCGCACGCAGCGGTAGCAGGAGATGCAGTTCTCGTAGTCGCGCTTGATGAAGGGGTTGTCGTCGTCGGGACGGCTCGTGCCCGAAAGCGCGCCCTCGAACCGGCCCGTGCGGGCGTCGTAGCGGTCGAGCAGCTCGGCCATCTCCTGCGACGCATAGCCGTGCATGGGGTCGACGTCGGTGTCGCGGTTCTCCGACGCGACCATCTCCATGAGGATGCGCCGCTGCACCTCGAGCGCGGCCGTCCGTGTGCGCACCCGCATTCCGGGCTGGGCCTCCATTGTACACGAGGCCACCGGGTTGCGCGCGCCCTCCAGCTCGACCACGCAGAGCCGGCAGCCTCCGAAGGGCTCGAGGCGGGGGTCGTAGCACAGCGTCGGGATTTCCCTGCCGTGCCGCTCCGCGACTTCGTACAGGGTCTCGCCGCGTGAGAAGGTGACCCTCTCTCCGTCCAGCGTCAGGGTCAGCGCGGTACCGTTCTTCGAGGGGGAACCGTTTTGCTTCATCTCCCTCTATCCTTTCTCTACGTGCCTCCGAACACGGTCCGGGAAATACCGGATCAGGCTCTCGGTCAAAAGTGGGGCAGCCTGGCCCAGTCCGCACGCGCTCGTCTTCTTCATGACTTCGTTCAGGTCGGTGACTTCGTCAACCCACGCATCGACGGAACGGGGTCCGTCACCCTCCAGACGCTCGACCAGGCGCTGGGTTCCGATCCGGCAGGGGAAGCACTTTCCGCACGACTCCTCGGCGAAGAATTCCATGGATTCGCGGGTCACCCGGATCATGTCGCGGGAGTCGTCGAAGACCATGATCCCGCCTGCGCCCAGGAAGCTCCCCTTCGAGCGGATCGACGGCTCGTCGAGTGTGACGTCGAGGTCGGCGCCGGCCAGGAAGCCGCCCGAGAGGCCCGCCATCGTGACCGCCTGAATCGTGCGCCCGGGGAGCGGTCCCCCGGCCAGGACGTGGAGCAGATCCCGCAGCGGCAGCCCGATCGGCACCTCGTAGTTGCCCGGGCGAGCGATGTCGCCCGAGAGGCTGATCACCTTGGTGCCAGCGTGGTCCCCCAGACCAAGCGCGCGGTACCAGTCGGCGCCGTGGACCACGATCGGGGGCGCGGAGGCGAGCGTTTCGACGTTGTTCACCACCGTGGGCAGGTTTTCGTAGCCGTGCGTGACGGGGAAGGGGGGGCGGTTGCGAGGGAAGGGGTGCGTGCCCTCGAGCGAGTTCAGCAGCGACGTCTCCTCACCGCAGATGTAGGCGCCGGCGCCGCGCCGCACCATCAGGTCGAACGCGAAGTCCGTGCCGAGGATTCCGTCGCCCAGCAGCCCCGCCGCCTCCGCCTCCGCGATCGCGCCTTCCAGGATGTCGAAGGTCTCGGGGTACTCGTAGCGGAGGTATATGAAGCCGCGCACGGCACCCGTCGCGTAGGCGGCGAGCGCCATTCCCTCGATGGTGCCGTGGGGGTCATGGTCCATCAGCACCCGGTCCTTGAAGCAGCCGGGCTCGCCCTCGTCGGCGTTGCATACGATCGTCTTCGGGCCGCCCGGCGCGTCGGCCACCGCCCGCCACTTCCGCCCGGTGGGGAACCCCGCACCTCCGCGGCCCGCCAGCCCGCTGGCGTCGATCAGGTCGATGACTTCGCCGGGGGACATCGCGGTGACCGCGCGGATCAGCCCCTCGTAGCCGCCCTCGCTCCGGTATCCGGCCAGCGTGGCCCGGCCCGGATTGCGGATACCCGCGAAGACGCATTCCTCCACGCCCGCGGGGGCCGGAGGTGGCAGCGGCGAAGGTCCGCTGACGAGCGTGCTCGCCGTCCTGCCGGTCAGCACGGTGCCGCCGTGGATTACGGGGACCGGCTGGTCGCAGCGGCCGGGGCAGGGCATGACGTGCGGGTCGTGGCCCGCCGCCCGCAGGCTCGCGATCAGGACTTCGGTGCCGCGCATGGTGCACACGGGGCCGTTGCAGACTCGCGGCCGGTCCAGGCCGCCGGCGTCCCGCGAAAAGTGATGGTAGAAGGTGACCGTGCCGAAGAGGTCGGCGATCGGGATCCGAAGTCCCTTCGAAACCGCCCGCAACGCCTCCTCCGAGAGGTGGCCGTCGCGCTCGTGGAAGTCGTGAAGGAGTGGCAGCAGGGGTGCCGGCTCGTCCTTCCAGCGCGCCACGAGTTCAGCGTTGGTCGGGTCTGGCATCGAGTGGCCGGGTTTCGGGTTTGAAGTGCGCCGCGGTGGAAAGTGCGCCACAATAGATACAGGTATGGTAAACATTTGGCGAGTGCGGCGCGCGAGCGGCAGGCGTGCTGCGAGAAGGACCGCGCGCGACGAATCCGGGGGTGCTCACGTGACAACCATGTCCAGGCGCAGGGCGGCCAGGGTTCGTGTGCGGCGGATGAGGGGAGGATGGATCACGGAGAGGAGCGACAGCGTCGCCGTGGAGGAGCCCATGGAGGTCCGCCTCGAGGTGCGCGGCGACGAGGGAAAGCGCGAGCACCCCGTCTCGGTGACCATGCGGACACCTGGCGACGACTTCGAGTTGGCTGCCGGCTTCCTCTTCACCGAGGGGGTGATCACCGACCCGCACGCGCTCGGCGACGTGAGGTACTGCCGCGACGTCGACCCTCAGGAGTACAACGTGGTGACCGCGTCGCTGCGCGACCCCGCCGCCTTCGACCCGTCGAGCCTGACCCGCAACTTCTACGTCACGTCGTCCTGCGGGGTGTG
This sequence comes from Gemmatimonadota bacterium, assembly GCA_009841165.1. Classification (GTDB taxonomy): domain Bacteria; phylum Gemmatimonadota; class Gemmatimonadetes; order Longimicrobiales; family Gaopeijiaceae; genus Bin94. The sequence continues at coordinate 10,112 of VXMI01000163.1, forward strand.
CGGGAAGGCGTCGCTCGAATCGGTCGAGGTGATGGGGTGCGCCGCGGTCCCGGACGGCACGCTGTCGGTGCAGGAGGCCGAGGTGCGCGCGCTGCCGGACCGCCTGCGGTCCGCCCAGCACGTCTTCGACCGGACGGGGGGCATCCACGCGGCCGGGCTCTTCGACGCGGAGGGGCGGATCGTCCTGGTCCGGGAGGACGTGGGGCGCCACAACGCCGTCGACAAGGTGGTCGGTGCGCTGGTGCTGTCGCGTTCCCTGCCGGGATCGGAGCGCGGGCTGGTCGTCTCGGGTCGGTCGTCGTTCGAGATCCTCCAGAAGGCCGCCATGGCGGGATTCCCGATGGTGGTGGCGGTGGGCGCGCCGTCGAGCCTGGCGGTATCCTTCGCGCGGCGCTTCAACATGACGCTGGTGGGCTTCGCGAAGCGCGACGGCTACAACGTCTACAGCGGCAGCGAGCGGATCGACGGCCTGGGAGGGAAGGCGGAATGACTCTGTTGGGTGCCATCCTGGCCGGGGGCGGCAGTCGGCGCTTCGGCTCACCCAAGACGCTGGCGCGCCTCCACGGTCAGCCGCTCTGGCAGGTCGCGGCCGAGCGGCTCGAGGCGGTGTGCGACGACGTGGTGGCCGTAGTCAACCACCCTCGCGTGGCGGACGAGGTGGAGCTCGAGACCCTTCCCGACCGGCGCCCGATGATGGGCCCCCTGGGGGGGATCGACGCAGCGCTCGGGCGTGCGCTGCGCGACGGCCACAAGGCGGTGCTGGCCCTGGCGGTCGACATGCCGTGGGTGAGCACCGACGCGCTACGCCGTCTTGCCGACGAGTGGCGCGCGCACGGCCGGCCCTGCGTCCCGCGCACCGGACCGCCGTGGGGCTTTCACCCGTTGTGCGCAGTCTACCCGCTGGAAACCCTCCACCGGATCACCGACGCCATGAACATGCGAAGGCTCGAGAGCGGACCCTTCGCGCGGTCTCTCGATCCGGTCGTGATCGACACGGGACTCACCAGCAGTTGCTTCCGCAGCGTGAACCGGCCCGGGGATCTGCCTCCGCCGAGCTTTTCGATCATCGGGAACAAGAATTCGGGGAAGACAACGCTGAGCGTGAGCGTCATCGCCGAACTGGCGGCGCGCGGCCGGCGGGTCATGTCGGTGAAGCACGGGCACCACTTCCGCCTGGATACACCCGGGACGGATTCCTGGAGGCACCGGCACGAGGGGCGCGCCGAACGCGTGCTGCTGGCCGGGCCCACCGAGTTCGCCCTCGTGGGGGACTGGGGCCCCGAGGGGGACCCTTCGCTCGACCTGCTCCTGACCCGCCACCTGTCGGAAGCCGAGATCGTGGTGGTGGAGGGGTTCCGCGACGCCCCGGTGCCCAAGATCGAGATCTACCGCGCCGAAGCGCAGCCTGAGCCGGTCGTGCCGCCGGAGGAGGGACGGGATCGGCGCGTGCTGGGGGTGGTCACCGACCGTCCCGACCTTCCCTGGGCGGTGCCCGTCTTCGACGCCGACGCGCCCGATGTCGCGGCGCGCGTCGCCGACCTCGTGGAGGGGTGGCTGTTGTGACCGGCGCCGGGAGCGGGTCCGTACCCGGGCGGCTCACCTCGCTCGACGCCTTCCGGGGCCTCGCCATCGCCGGGATGATCCTGGTAAACAACCCGGGCAGCTGGGCGCACGTGTATCCGCCACTCCTCCACGCGACGTGGCACGGAGCCACGCCGACCGACCTGGTCTTCCCCTTCTTCCTGTTCGCGATCGGGGTGGCCATGTCGTTCTCGTTCGCATCCCGCGCGGCAAGGGGAGACACTCGTTCCCAACTGCTGCGCCACGTCGCGACGCGCGCGCTGATTCTGTACGGACTCGGCTTTCTCGGGGCCGCGTGGCCCTCCTTCGACCTCGCCACGGTTCGCCTGGTCGGCGTGCTCGCGCGCATCGCCGTGGTGTACCTGGTGGCCGGCACGCTGGTTCTGTTCCTGTCGCGGCGGGCCGTCTTCGCGGCGATGCTGGCGCTGCTCTTCGGCTACTGGGCGCTGATGACGCTGGTGCCCGTCCCCGGCTTCGGCGCGGGTGACCTGTCGCCCGAGGGCAATCTGGCCGCCTGGATAGACCGGGCGGTGCTGGGGGTGCACATGTGGAGCGGCGGAGGCGGCGTCTACGACCCCGAGGGCCTGCTGAGCACGCTGCCGGCCGTGTCGAGCACGCTGGCCGGGCTGTTCGCTGGCGACTACCTGCGGTCCGGCGGTGCCGCGACCGGCCGCCTGCTGGGACTCGGCGTGGTCCTGATCCTGATCGGCCATGCGTGGGACGTCGTGTTCCCGATCAACAAGCCGATCTGGACGAGTTCGTACGTCGCCTACACGACAGGGTGGGCGCTGGTGGCGCTGGGGGCGCTGTACTGGATCGTGGACGTGCGGGGCTGGCGCGCGTGGACACGCCCGCTGGTGGTCTACGGCATGAACGCCATTACGGTGTTCGTGGCGTCGGGGCTGGTCGCGAAGAGCCTTGTGCTGTGGCGAGTGACCCGCGGTGCAGGAGAGACCACGTCGGCCTACAACCTGATCTACGAGACCGCCTTCGCCTCGTGGGCGGGACCGCTGAACGGCTCGCTGGCGTTTGCGGTCGCCATGGTTCTACTCTGGCTCGGAGTCGCCTGGGGCATGTATCTGCGGGGGATCTTCCTCAAGGTCTGAGCCCGCCCGCAGCTGGGCGTCGAACTCCGAAACCTCCACCAGGCGCTGCAGCGACCCCTGCACGTCGTCGAGCTGCTGCTCCAGCAGGGCCAGGCGGCGCTCGACGATCTGGACCGACTCCTCCGTGTCCTTGCCGTGCAGGTAGCGGTCCATCACCGACACGATCGGCTTCAGCGCGTAGCGCGCGGTCAAGCCCATGACCGGGATCAGCACGACCGATATCCCCATGATCACGGAAACGAGCCCTATGATGTCGACCGGCAGCACTTCCATGGCTTCCCCTCCTGGCTATCTGCGCCTTTACCTCTGGTTCGCGAAACCTTCCCCGCGGCCGGGACCGTAGTTTGCCCCGACGGTTCCTCTCTCCCAATCCCGAAGGATATGTGACGATGACGAAATCCACGACCTCGCGGTTCCAGGCCGGCCTGCTTGCCGCCTCCGCCCTCCTGCTCCCCGCCATCCCGTGGGCACCGGTCGGCGCCGTGCCCGGCACCGTTGTCCCGGCCCCGCTCGCCGCGCAGGAAGTCCATCGGCTGGATGGTCCCCGGGTGGCCATCTACAACCTCGCCGGCGAGGTCGAAGTCGTTCCCGGGAACGGATCGCAGGTCGTGGTCGAGGTGGCGCGCGGCGGGAGCGACGCTGCCCGGCTGACGGTCGAGACCGGGCGGATCGGCGATCACGAAACCCTCCGCATCCTCTATCCCGACGACCGGGTGGTGTACCGCGAGGGCGGCCGGGGGTCGAACACGACCCTGCATGTCCGCCGGGACGGGACGTTCTTCGGCGGGCGTGGAGGTGGGGACCGGGTCCGGATCTCCGGCAGGGGTGGCGGACTGGAGGCTCACGCGGACCTGACGGTGAGGGTGCCGCGGGGGGTCGAGGTTGCGGTGAACCTGGGGGTCGGCGAAGGGCGTGTCCGCAACCTCGAGGCCGGCGTGACCTTCAGGACCGGGGCTGGTGACGTGGATGTCGCCGACGTCGAGGGCCGGGTCGAGGTCGATACCGGCTCGGGGGCGGTGGCGATCTCGGACGTGCGGGGTGATGTCACCGTCGACACGGGCTCGGGAAGCGTCGTTCTGGAGCAGCTCACCGGTGCGCGCGTGTCCGTCGACACGGGCTCCGGGCGCATTGGGGGAATGGGCCTCATCGTGGAGGAGCTGGTGGTGGACACCGGGTCGGGGAGGATTGACCTCGAAGACGTGTCTTCGGCCCGCATCAGTTGCGACACCGGCAGCGGTGCGGTGCGGCTCGATCTGGCCGAGGACGTGGACCGCCTGATGGTGGATACGGGATCCGGATCGGTGGTGGTGGCGGTGCCCGCCGGTTTCGGCGCCGCGCTCGATCTGAGTTCCGGCAGTGGCCGGGTCTCGGTCGACGTCCCGGACGTGGAAACCGTGGAGTCGAAGCGCCGCCATTTCCGTGGTAGCGTGGGGGACGGCGACGGCCGGGTGGTGATCGACACGGGGTCCGGCGGAATCACCCTGCGCCGGAGCTGAAACGCGCGGCGGAGACCGGAGTCGCTGCTACCGGTCTCCGCCGCGAATCTACCGCCGGTGAGTTCCGGTCAGTTCTGCCGCGCGACCGGGATCTCGACCCTGTAGCCCTCCCAGCGCAGGACCAGCGTGGCTGCGTCGGCGGAGGCGTTCTCGAAGGTCATGTCCATCGTCTCCGTGTGGTCGTTGCCGAACGCAGGTGCCATGCCCGAACCGACGTCGCTGGCCATGACTTCGTCGGTAATGGGGATTCCCCACCGCTCCACGACGGAGTTGAGGTGAATCCCCCAGGAATCCGCGCCCGGGACGGTGTACAGGGAATAGGATCCCGCGGGGACCGCCGCACCCGCAACCGTGGCCGCGAAGGGCAGGTGGATGGAGGTCGCCTCGTTGGCTCCCGTCCGCCACGGCGCGCCGAATGGGTGGATGTCGCCGCCCACGAGCGTCCGATCCCTCGCCGAGGGAGCCCCGAAGCAGACCTTCACCATGTCTCCACCCATGCTGACCACCGCCGAGTCCAGCGGGCTGGGGCGATCGGACGCGTCGCCGCGCGCGACCCAGCAACCCTGAGCTTCAAGACCCGCCGGGGCCACCGCAAACGCCGCTACGAGCGCGATCGTCGCAAAAACGGCTTTCTTCATACTCTCCACTCTTCATTCTCCTGTTGGATTCATGCGGATTTGCGGGGGCGCCAACTCGGCCCACCCCGCTGCGTGCAACCGGAATCTGCAATGGGGAAGCCGGTGCGTCCAGATCGGGATGGACCCTTTTGGGCGAAACGCGGTAACAGGGAAACATGGAACCGGTGGAGCGGGCGCGGGGTAAAGCCCCGCTCTTCCTTGACCTTGCGCAAAAAGGGTCCATACATTACCAAGTCTGCCGTCCGAGGATTGCGTGGAACCCTGGCACTGTCGTGCCGAGCCCCGTTGGAATGACCGGGGTCCGACACGCGGCGCCGGGTTTTGCGTTGTCGCTATACCCGACCGTGCAAATCTGAATGGAGAAAGAGGAACAATGAGGAGTCGGCTACGGATCGGAATTCTGAGTCTGGGTCTGCTTGCGCTGGCAGGCGGCCCTCTCCTGACGGCGCACGCGGGTGCGCAGGTCGCGGAGCGCGCGCGAGTAATGGTCACCAACCTGAAGCCCATCGACGATGCGAACAAGAACTTCGGCCGGGATCTCGCGAAGGAGTTGCGGGACCTGATCAACCAGTCCCCCCGACACCAGCCGGTGGACGAGGGCGATGTTCGCGACGCCACCAGGCAGTACGACATCGAGTATGACGACCTGGACTGCACGCAGTCGCTCCAGCTGGCCAGTCTGGTCAACGCCGCGATCGTCTTCTGCGGAACGTCCACGGAAAACCGCGACGACAGGACGTTCACCCTGGGGGGTGTTCAGTTCGCGGCCCCCGGCGGTACCGCCCTGACCATCGAGGACAAGACCTGGAGCAGGGACGATCCCGAAATGGCCGCGCAGGAGATCATGGGGGCGTTCGAGACCTTCGTGCAGCAGTCTCTCGCGGCCGACTTCTGCGCCCAGTACTTCGACTCGCAGGATTGGGAGAGCGCCGAGGAGAACTGTACCAGGGCGCTGGACATGAACCCGGACCATGCCCAGGTGCGGTTCATCTACGCCAACGTCCTCAGACAGACCGAACGGCCTCAGGAGGCGTACACGGAAACCCTGCGGGTGATCGAGCTCGATCCGCTTCACGAGGGCGCGCTCCAGTTGGCTGGCTTCCTGGCCGCGACCCTTGGCCTGGACGACGAGGCCCGCGAGCACTACTCCGCGTACCTGGTGTTGAACCCGGGCAACGCGCAGGTACGGATGCGCATCGCCTTCGAACTGGCCCAGGCGGGTGATCCCGAGGGTGCCATGCTCCTCGCGGAGGAGGGGCTCGATATCGAGGCGGACAATGTGGACCTGCTCCTGCAGCACGCCTCTTTCGCCACGCGCGCGGCCCAGGACCGCATGAGCGAGGTGGCACCCGGAAGCCCGCTTTCGGCCGAAGCCGCCGAACTCTACCGCAAAGCCCAACAGTCCTACCAGGCTGCCTATCGGGAACGCGGCATAGAGATGGATATCGGGCACCTCAGGAACATGATCGCGATCTTCAACGAGCTGGGTCAGGTCGAGGAAGCCGTCGATATGGCCGAGCGGGTGCTGCAAACGCACGATGAGGAAGCGTCGCTGTGGTCGGTCTATGCCGACCTTCTCAAGGATGTCGGTCGAGTGGACGAGGCCATCACGGCCCTCAGCGAAGCCCAAACGCGCGACCCGGCCACCCGGGACGTGGAGTTCCGCCAGGGCAACTGGCTGGTCGAACTGGGGCGCGCGGAAGAGGCGCTTCCCTATCTGCAGCAGGCTGTCGAGAGCGGTGGCAGATCTGCCGACGACGCGGCAAGGATCTTCTTTGCGGAAGCGGTCAACAACGGGATCAACGCCGAGCCTCCCGACCTCGACTATGGCCTGCGGCTCATCGGATTGGCGAAGGCCTTCGAAAACGAGCTCTCGGACGGATCCGCCGGCGAGATTGATTTCTGGCACGCCTACGCGCTTTACCAGCAGGCACTGGAACAGGAGAAGCCCCAGAACCTGCAGACGGCGCAACTGACCCTGCCCAAGTTCCAGCAGGCTGGCCGGCTCTTTGCTCTTCCCAGGGTAGCCGCTTACGCGGAAGGCCGGTCGATCAACCTGCAGCAGTTCCGCGACGCCACCCAGCAGTACATCGAGATTCAGGAGGCGATCATCCAGCGCGGTCTCTGATACTGCTCAGGGCCGGGCACCGCCTCCCGGACAACGGGGGCGCCGCAGGGGATTAAACCCGCGGCGCCCCCGTTTTTTGCGCCCGAAGTTGGCGTTCACCCATTGCAAAAGCCGGTCCCAGTCCCATAGTATTGCTTGCGGGTGGGATAAAACTGTAGTAAGATGGGGTCTAGTGGGATGAAATGGGGCGCACAACATGTCCGGGTTCCTTGGCCGACACGAGTACCAGATCGACGGAAAGGGGAGGGTCAGCTTTCCCTCTCCGTTCCGCCGGGTTGTGTCCGGGGGACCGCTCGTCCTGCTCCAATGGCAGACCACCCATCTGGACCTGTTTCCACCCGAAAAGTGGGCGGAGATCCAGGAGAACCTCATTGCCCACCGAAGGGGGCGTGAGGACCGCGGCGCCTACATACGGACCGTCTCGTCGAACGCGACCGAAGTCGAACCCGACGCCCACGGCCGCATCCGCATTCCGCCGGGTCTGCGTGAGCGCGTAGGACTCGACGATGTCGCCCTGTTCATCGGGGCGCTGGACCGCATCGAGATATGGAACCCCGCTCGCTTCGAAGAGCAGTTCGCACGCGAGGCGGAAGACGACGGATTCGCCGCACAGATCTTCGGATGAGGGGGGTGTGGATGTGCGTACCCCCGAATACCACCGCCCGGTGCTGGTGGACGAAGCCATGCGGTACCTGATCGGTGAGGGCGGTCTCTACCTCGATGGGACGGTAGGGGGAGGGGGGCACGCACACGCCGTTCTCGAACGGTGCCCGGGCTGCCGAGTGGTGGGTCTCGACCGCGACGGCGAGGCGCTCGAGGCGGCGCGCGCCCGGCTATCGGGCTTTCACGGTCGGGTCCGGCTGGTGCGGATGTCCTTCAGCGAGGTGGGGCACGACCTGCAACTGCGCGTTGAGGGGCTGGCTGGAGCACTCCTCGACCTGGGCGTGAGTTCGCGGCAACTCGACAGCGATCGTCGCGGCTTCACCTTCCGCCGCGGGGTCGCGCTCGACATGAGGATGGATCCGGAGGGGGCGCTCACGGCCGAGGGGTTTCTGGCCAGGGCGCCGAAGGGGGAACTGATGGCGGCGCTCCGCGCAGGACAGGCGCCCAGATGCGCGTCACTGGCCAACCGCATCGTGCGGCGCCGCGCGGAGCGTCCCCTCCGGACCAGCGACGACCTGGTGGCAGTCCTGGAGTCGGTACTGGCGCGCCGCGCCACCCACGCGGAGAAGGCGCGCCTCTTCCAGGCCCTCCGAATCCGGGTCAACGACGAGATCGAGGCCCTCACGGTCGCGCTCCCGGCGATCCGGGAGCTGCTCTGCCCGGGGGCCACGCTGGTCGTCATCTCCTACCACTCCGTCGAGGACGGGCTGGTGAAGCGTGCCTTCCGCGAGTGGAGCGACCCTGCGCACGGCCTGCCGCCGCGCCTGCCGGTTCGCGACTCCGAACTGACCGCGCTGGGGACCGTGCTGACGAGGAAGCCGGTCAAGCCGAGTGCCGAGGAGATCGCGGCCAACCCGCGGGCGCGCCCCGCACGGCTCAGGGCATGGCGGAGGGCGGCATGAAGAACGCAAGGCTGCTCCCGAGGGCGATACTGCTGCTCGCGGTCGTGCTGGTTTCTCTCACTACGGTAGCGTGGCGCCAGTCCACGACCCGGGAGACGATGGAGGAGTTGGCAGGGGCCGAACGTGAGCTGGCGATAGCCATCGATGAGCGCGAAGAGCTGTCCCGCGAGCTGTCCGCGATGGAGACGCGCCCGTGGATCGGCGCGGAGGCTGCGAGGCGCCTGGGGATGCGCGCGCCGACCGAGAACGAGGTGGTGATCGCGCCCGGAGGTGAGAGGTGAGGCCCGTGCGCAGGCCCGGCGGCAAGCGGCGCAACGTTCGTGCGCGGCGCCGGATGCTGCTGGTGTTCTGGCTCGTGCTGGCCGCCCTGATGATCGCCCGCTCGGTCGAGGTGCAGGTGATCGAGCGGGACGCCTGGGTGCAGGACGCGCTCAGGCAGCACCGCATGACGCGGGTCGTGCCGGCGCCGCGCGGACGCATTCTCGACCGCAACGGGGGTGAACTCGCGGTCAGTCACTGGAGGGCCCGGGTCGCCGTCGCGCCCAACGAAATCCTCGACCGTGAAGATGTCGCCGAGGCGCTGCTCGCGAATCTGGGCCTGTCTCGCGCGCAGGCCCGGCGCGTGTCCGGGCCGACACGAACGTGGCACGTGGTCCCCGGCCGGTACTCCATGACACAGGTGGCGGCGCTACGGGGGATCCGCGGAGTCCACGTCGAGGGCGAACTGCGCCGTCTCTACCCGCGTGAAGGGTTGGCCCGGGGCTTGCTTGGCATCGTGCTCGACGGAACAGGCAGGGAAGGGGTCGAGCAGTCCATGGATTCAGTGTTGGCGGGGCAGAGCGGCCGCGAGATTGTGGCGCGCAACTACCGCGGCCGCGAAATCCCCGGGCAGGTCGTAACGATGGAGCCTCCGGTTGCCGGGCGGGACGTGGTTCTCACCATCGATCAGGATCTGCAGGAGATCAGCGAGGAGATGCTCGCCAACGCGCTGGAGTCCACCGGGGCGCGCGGCGGCGATCTCATCGTCACCGATCCCCGGACGGGTGAAATCCTGGCGATGACCTCGGTCGTCAACGGTTCCGCCGGCGCTCTTTCAGCCGTGAACACGAGCTACGAGCCCGGATCCACGATCAAGCCTTTCACGACTGCGGCGCTGTTGAGGCACGGCGTGGCTTCGCTCGACGATTCGGTGGATACGGGCAACGGCAGCTGGGTCGTGAACGGGCGCACGATCACCGACATTCAGAGGGGTGGGTGGATGTCGCTGCACGATGTGGTCATCGAGTCGTCCAACGTCGGCATCGCCAAGTTCACCGACCGGCTGACCCGCGGCCAGCAGTACACCACACTGCGGGATTTCGGGTTCGGGACTCCGACGGGCGTTCCGTTGCCGGCCGAAGCGACCGGTCTGCTCCGCCGGCCGGAAATGTGGAGCGAACAGTCCGCCCATTCCCTGGCGTTCGGATACGAGCTCTCGGTGACGCCGCTGCAGATGGCCATGGCATTCGGTGCGCTCGCCAACGGCGGTGTTCTCATGGAGCCGCTCCTGATCAAGGAGGTTCACAACCGGGCGGGAGAACCGGTCCGTTTCGGCAGACCGCGGGCGATCCGCCGGGTGATGCCGGAGTGGGTCAGCGAGACGCTGACACCCGTCCTGGTGGAGGTGGTCGACAACGGCACCGGTACCCGGGCGCGCATGTCCTCGTTTCAGGTGGCCGGCAAGAGCGGAACCGCGCGAGCCACCGGCCGCAGCGGACGCTACGAGAGTGGAGCCTACCACGCGTCCTTCGGAGCCTGGTTCCCGGCCGACGATCCGCAGCTGCTCTTCTTCGTCAAGCTGGACCGGCCCTCCGGTGTCTACTACGGCGGTGCGACTGCGGCGCCGGTCACGCGCGCCACGCTGGAGAGTCTGCTTTCGGCCCGACAATCTCCGATCGATCGAGCCGCCCTGGCCCGAGCGCAACGCGACCGAAGGGGACCGCCGCCTGCAGAGCCGCTGGTTCGCTTCGCCGTGGCGACGGAGCAGGCTGTGGAGGAGAGGCCGGGTGAGATGAGGGCGTGGACCGGTGCCGGTGCCTCCTCGGCCGCACGCGACCGCGAGATGATCGTGCCCGACCTGCAGGGAGCTTCCCTGAGGGTAGCGCTGCGCAGACTCCACAAGATGGGCCTGAGGGTGCATCTCGAGGGGGGTGGTACGGTTGCCGCGACGCATCCGGGTGGCGGGACTGCGATTGGCGCGGGGGACACCATCCGCGTGGTGGGGCGGGGGAGGTGACGGTGAGCATGGACCGGGTGGTCACCGCGCTGGAGGATGCGGGGGTCGGCGTCAGGGCAATGATCCCGGCAGATGGCGCCCTCGCGAACATCGCGGTGAACGGCGTGCAGCAGGACTCTCGTGCGGTGGCGCCGGGCGACCTCTTCGTGGCGTGGTCGGGGCACGCGCACGACGCGCACGACTACCTGCCCGCGGCCGCGGCGGCAGGGGCTGCCGCTGCAATCGTCGAGAGGCTTGTCACGGATACGCCGCTGCCTCAGTTCCAGGTCGACAACGCGCGACTGGCCGCCGCGATCGCATCCGGACTCGTGGCGGGCTCGCCGTGGCGGTCGCTTCGTACCGTGGGCGTGACCGGCACGAACGGCAAGACCACAACCGCGCTCCTGCTGCGTGAACTGCTGGCGCCGGAGGGACCTGCGGCGGCGATTGGCACGCTGGGCGTTGTCGGTGCGGATGGCCGGGTGTTGGACGGGACCGAAGGGCTCACGACGCCAGGCCCCGTCCAGATTGCGGCCCGGTTGGCTGAACTCGCGCGCGAGGGGGTCCGCGGCGTGGTACTGGAGACCTCGTCCCACGCGCTGGACCAGTTCCGGCTCGACGGAGTGCGCTTCGACGTCATGGCCTTCACCAACCTGACGCGAGACCACCTGGACTATCACGGCACCCTGGATCGCTACCTGGCCGCCAAGGCCCGGTTGCTGGAGCTGGGCAAGGAAGGCTCCACGGCGGTGCTCAACGCCGACGACCCCGCGTGGCACGCGTTGCGTCCGGCCGGGGCGACACTCACCTACGGCCTGGCTCCCGACGCCGACATTCGTGCGGATCGGCTCGAACTGTCGGCGCGCCATTCCCGCTTCGAGCTCGTCGCGCGGGGGGAGCGGGAGCCCGTCGTCCTTCCCCTGCCGGGCAGCTTCAACGTCTCGAACGCACTGTGCGCGGCCGCCGGTGCGCTGGCCCTCGGGCGCCCGCTCGCAGCCGTTGCAGCCGGCCTGCGGGGCGTGTCCCCCGTGCCCGGGCGCCTCGAACGCGTCGCCAGCGACCCCTTCGACGTGCTGGTCGACTTCGCCCACACCCCCGACGCCCTGGAGCAGATCCTGAAGACCATGAAGCCGCTGGTCGCGGGGCGGCTGATCGTCGTCTTCGGCGCGGGCGGCGACCGCGACCCGACCAAGCGGCCCGCGATGGGAGCCGCCGTGGCGCGGCACGCCGACATCGCGGTCGTCACATCCGACAACCCCCGCACGGAGGACCCCGCGGCGATCGCGGCGGAGGTGTCGGCAGGCGTGCGAGGGTGCGAATCGGTCGAGATCGTCGACCGCCTGAGCGCCATCCACTGGGCGCTGGACGCGGCCCGGCCCGGCGACACCGTGATTCTCGCCGGGAAGGGGCACGAGACATACCAGGTCGTAGGCACGGAAAAGCTCCCCTTCGAAGAGCGGCGCATCGTGGAGAAGCGCCTCGCGGGGAGGGTCGCGTCGTGAGCGGCTTCCACTGGACCGACGCGGAGGTGAGGCGCGCACTGGGGATGGTGGGGGGAGACTCCGCCGTGCGCTACCGCGGCATCTCCACCGACACCCGGACCCTGCGCCCCGGAGACATCTTCGTTGCGATCGCCGGCGAGCGCTTCGACGGTCACGACTTCATCCCTCGCGCGGTGCAGACAGGATGCGCGGCTCTCGTGACTTCGCGCGCGCCCGGTGACCTGCCCGTCGCCATGTACCGGGTGCCCGACACCCTGAAGGCGCTGGGCGACCTCGCCCTTCACCGGCGCGTGCAGCTGGACGTGCCGGTCGTGGGGATCACCGGTTCATCGGGCAAGACGACCGTCAAGGACCTCACCCTGGGCGCCCTCGGCGCGGCGCTCCGTCCACACGGCACGATCGCCAACGAGAACAACCGCGTCGGCACACCGCTCACCATCCTGTCCGCGCCCGAAGCCGCCCGTGCCCTGGTGCTCGAACTCGGCACCAACGAACCGGGCGAGATCGCCGAACTGGCCCGCATCGCGCGGCCCACGATCGGCGTCGTCACGACCGTATCCGAAACGCACGTCGAACGCCTCGGCGACTTCCAGGGCGTCCTCTCCGAAAAGCTCGACCTGCTCCGCGGCATGCACCCCGGCGGCCGGGCCGTGGTCGGCGACGAGCCCCCCGATCTCGCGGTGGCCTCCCGCGGCATCGACCCTGGCGTCGCGGTGGCCGGCCGTTCCCGGCGAGCCGATCCCGAACTGCGCCCTCGCGACGCCCGGCTGCGCGACAACGGCACGTACGACTTCACGTGGATGGGCCAGCCCGTCTCGTTGCGGATCCCCGGCGCGCACAACCTCTACAACGCGCTCCTGGCCCTGACCGTCGCACACCTGCTGGAAGTCGATCCCGCGGAAGCGGCGGCGGGCGTGTCCGCCGTGGGTCCGGGGCCGATGCGAGGTGAAGTGCGCAAGCTGCGAGGCCTGACCCTCCTCGTGGACTGCTACAACGCCAACGCGGCCGGTGTGGAGGCGGCGGTGCGCACCCTCGAGGAGATGGCCGCACCCGGCCGCCGCGTCGCCGTCCTGGGCACCATGCTGGAACTGGGCGAGCGCTCGGCGGCGATCCACTGCGACACGCTCGCCCGCGTGCTGCGAGCCGGGATCGACCGGTACGTCCTGACCGGCGCCTTCGCACACGCCGCGCGCTGCTACCCGGACGACCGGATCGACCTGGTCGAGGGCGTGGACGAGCTGGCCGAGCGCCTTCCGGGTCTTGCCCGGCCCGGTGACACGCTGCTGCTGAAGGCCTCGCGTGGCGTCCGACTGGAACGGGCGATTCCGGCGCTGGAGTCCAGCTATGGGGGACGGGCCGACTGATGCTCTACCACCTTCTGCCCAGCCTGGAAGACCTCCACATCGTCTTCAACCTCTTCAACTACCTTACCGTCCGGTCGGCGGGGGCGATGGCCACGGGTCTGATCCTGACGCTGCTCCTGGGCGGCCGCTTCATCGCCTGGCTGAAGCGCCGCGGGATCGTCGACGCCCCCAGGAGCGCCGCCGACGAGGAGGACGCGACGGGCCGAAAGGCCAACATGGGCGGCCTGCTCATCGTGGGCGTGGTTGCGGCGACGACCGTCCTGTGGGCCGAGATGACCAACCCCTACACGATGATCGCCCTGGTGGTGATGCTGTGGATGGGAGCGCTGGGGTTCCTCGACGACTACCTGAAGGTGGTGCGGCGCTCGCCCCGCGGGCTCGTGCAGCGCTACAAGTGGGCGGGTTCGATCGTGCTGAGTCTCGCGCTCGGTCTCTATCTGGTCCTCTGGGGCCCTGATTCGCCGGTGGGCCCGACGACGACCAACCTTCCGGTGTTCGACGAGTGGCAGCTCGTCATCTGGCCTCCTGCCTACCTGCTGTGGGTCGCGCTGGTCATCAACGGCTCGACGCACGGCGTGAACATGACCGACGGCCTCGACGGCCTGGCCCCGGGGCTCGTCGCGATCGCGGTCGGAACCTTCGGCGTCTTCGCCTACGTGATCGGGCGCGTGGACACCTCGGACTACCTGGGGCTGCTCTATCTGCCCGGTGCGGGCGAACTGGCGGTCTTCGCCGCCGCGATCATGGGCACGGCGCTGGGGTTCCTGTGGTTCAACGCCCAGCCCGCCCGCGTGATCATGGGCGACACGGGGTCGCTCGCGCTGGGCGGGGCGATCGGCGCGATCGCGGTCCTGCTCAAGGCCGAACTCCTCCTGCTGGCGGTTGGCGGCGTGTTCGTCGTGGAGGCGGCCTCGGTGATCGTCCAGACGCGGTACTTCAAATACACGAAATGGCGATATGGAGAGGGTCGGCGCGTGTTCAGGTGCGCGCCCGTTCATCACCACTTCCAGATGCTCGGGTGGAAGAACGAGCAGATCGTGGTGCGGTTCTGGATCCTCGGAATCCTCTGCGCGATGGTCGGCTTTGCGACCCTCAAGCTGCGTTGAAGGCGTGAAGGAGAAACAGGAAAAGGTTGCTGTCATCGGGCTCGGCGAGAGCGGTGAGGCCGCGGCGCGGCTGGCCCTGGCGAAAGGAGCACAGGTACATGTCACAGACACGCATGGCACGGACTCGGACGGTCACGACGCAATTGCAGCCCGTGGTGCAGCCCTCCGCGATCTCGGAGCCGATGTCCGGCTGGGAGCACACGCCGTGGAGGAGATCGCCAGGGCGGAAACCGTCGTCGTCAGTCCCGGAATCCCGCCCGGAGTACCCGTTCTCGCTGCCCTACATGCTCGGGGCGTCGATTGGATATCGGAGCCTGAGTTCGCCGGCCGGTTCATCGAGAGTCCACTGACAATCGTGACCGGGACGAACGGGAAGACCACCACCGCCGCCCTGTGCGCGCATCTGCTTTGCGCGGGGGGCGTGGACGCGGCGCTGGGCGGCAACATCGGCGGAGGCCTGGGTCCGCCCGCCTCCGCCCTGGCGCTCGTCGACCCCGCCCCGGAGCGGATGGTGATGGAGCTGTCCTCGTTCCAGCTTGCGGACATCCGCGACCTGACACCCGACGTGGGCGTCATGACCAACCTCGGCGTCGATCACATGGACCGCTACGAGTCCGTGGACGACTACCACAGCGACAAGCGGCGGCTCTTCGAGGCCGGTGACGGGCACACGACCTGGGTACTGAACGGCGACGACCCCGCGGTCCTCGCGATGGCGGCCCCGTTCCCGGGCACGCGGCTCCGCTTTTCCCTGGACGAGCCTCTCGTACCCGGGGCGTGGCTGGAGAAAGGGCGGCTGATGGTGGACCTGGGTGACGCGGGGACTCCCTGCCGCGTGGCCGACGCCGGCGACGTGGCGCTGCTGGGTCGTCACAACCTCGCGAATGCCCTGGCCGCGCTCCTTGCGGCCATCGCGTCGGGGGCGGCCGATGCCCTCCTGGCGCCGGGGGCCGCCGCACCGGCGCTCAGCTCCCTTCCGCCGCTTCCCCATCGGCTCGAGCCCGTAGGGGCGGTGGGCGGCGTGCGCTGGGTGAACGACTCGAAGGCGACCAACATCGCCGCGTCGGCGAGTGCGTTGCGCAGCCTCGACGGCCCGGTCGTTCTCCTCCTGGGCGGGACCGACAAGGGCGAGGACTTTCGAGGCCTTCTCCCATCGATGCGCGGCAGGGTCCGGGCCGTGATCACCTACGGAGCCGCCGGGGAGCGGGCCGCGCGGGAGATCGCGGACGCAGCGCCGGCGTTTCCGGTGCATCGGGTCGACGGCCCGTTCGAAGAGGTGGTCGCCGCCGGGCAGGAGCTGGCACGGCGCGACGATGTACTGCTGCTGGCGCCGGCGTGCTCCAGCTTCGACATGTTCGACAACTACCAGCGGCGCGGCGACGCGTTTCGCGCGCTGGCCCGAGCTAGCGCGGAGGCGCCGGCGTGAGGGCCGCCCGGCACCGACGTCGGCTGCGAAGCGGTCCCTGGGCCGTCGACGTCGCCGCCCGGATTCCCCGGTCCCTCCCGGAAACCGGTCTCGGCAGGGGGTGGGAGCCGGCCGCGATCGTCTTCATCACCGTGTCGCTGCTCGTCTTCGGGCTCATCACCCTGCACAGCGCCAGCTCGGTCATGGCCCAGCAGGGCGACCTTCCCCACTACCACTATGTCGCGCGGCAGGGAATCGGCGTCATGATCGGCCTGGCGATCATGGTCGTCTGCGCCTGCGTGCCGACCGAGTGGTGGAGGCAGATGGCCCACCACATCCTGCTGGCCTCGATTCTGCTCCTCGTCATCGTGGTGCTTCCCTTCACAGAGGCGATCGCTCCCAGCATCAACGGCGCGCGCAGATGGCTGAGACTGGGTATTACCGTCCAGCCGTCGGATCTCGCCAAGCTGGCCGTGTTGGTCTGGACCGCCACGGTGGCCGTCCGAAAGCGGGAGTACTTCCACAGTCTCGGAAGGGGATTGGCGCCCTTCCTCGTGGCGTGGTCGGTCGTGCTGGTTCTGGTCCTGCTCGAACCCGATCTGTCCACCGCCCTGCTCATCGCCGCCATGGGTGCGACCATCGTGGTCGTGGCGGGCGCGCGGCCGGCCCACTTCGTGTTTCTGGGTCTGCTCGCGGCGCCGTTCATCGCGCCCGCGGTCACCTCGGGCTACCGGCGGTCACGCTGGCAGTCGATCCTTCTCGAGCCCGGGACCGTTCCGGACGGGGCCACCTACCAGAGCTACCAGAGCCTGGTCGCCATCGGCTCGGGGGGCGTGACCGGGGTGGGATTCGGCGAAGGACGGCAGAAGTTCGGGTTTCTGCCCGAGGCTCACAACGACTTCATCTTCGCCATGATCGGCGAGGAGTGGGGACTCGTGGGCGCCCTGGCCGTGATCCTCTGCTACGTGGCCCTGATTGCGATGGCGTTCCGGGTCGCTCGCCGCGCAAGGAACCTGTTCAGCGAGCTGCTGGCCATCGGCATCGGCACGCTCATCGGCCTGCAGGCCTTTCTGCACATCGGGGTGGGGCTGGGCGTCTTTCCCACAACCGGGCTCTCGCTTCCATTCATCTCGTTCGGGCGCACCAACCTGGTGACCATGCTCGCCGCCGTGGGAATCCTGCTGGCCGTCGCGCGCGAAACGCCGGAAGGCCGGACCGGCCGAGCCGCGACGGAGGGAGGGTGACGTGGTGGTGGTCTTCTCCGGCGGCGGAACCGCGGGGCACTTTCATCCCGCACGGAACATTGCGGAGACCCTCGTCGACGTGCTTCCAGGGGCGGAGCCATACTTCGTCGGGACAGAGGGACGGATCGAGGCCCGCGAGTTGCCGCATCTGGGCTACCCCTATCGGCTGCTGCGCGTGGCGGGGCTGAGTCACCCGTTCCGGGCCGGGCGTCCGCTTTCCGCGGCCGCGGCGAATGCGAGAGCCCTGTGGCTGCTCTTCCTGGCCGTCTGCAGACTCGTACCCGACCTTCACAGGCGTCGCGCGAGGGCCGTGGTGCTGACGGGCGGATACGTGTGCGCGCCGGCCGGGATCGCCGCCCGGCTGCTCGGGCTGCCCGTGATCCTCCAGGAGCAGAACACCCATCCGGGGAAGACCACGCGTCTGGTCGCGCGCTGGGCCCGGCAGATCCACGTCGCCTACCCGGAAGCGGCTTCGGCGCTCCCGGCGCGCGCCAGGGCAAGGGTTCTGGACACCGGCAACCCGATCCGCCCGCTTCCGGCCCCGGAAGCCCGCGCCGCCGCGGATGCCCGGCGCGCGCTGGGGCTGCCGGTGGACGGCCGGGTGATCCTGGTCGTGGGCGGCAGCCAGGGTGCCCGCAAGATGAATCGGGCAACGATGGAGATATTACAAGACGATCGATCGATCGATGGCCAGTTCGTCTTGTGGATCACCGGACCGGCGCACTACGACGCCATCGCCGCCGAACTGGGTGCGGTGCGGAGCCCACGCTACGCGGTGGTTCCCTACCTGGAGCCGGAGCGGATGTACCGCGCGCTGGCCGCAGCCGATGTCGCCGTGTCGCGCGCGGGCGCGATGGCCACCTCCGAGTTCCTGGCATGGGGGCTGCCGGCGATCCTGGTCCCGCTGCCGACGGCCGCCGCGGACCACCAGACGGCCAACGCGCGTTCCCTGGAAGCCGCCGGCGCGGCCGTGCACCTGCCGGAGACGGATCCGGAGGGTCGGGAGCTCACCGGCGAGAGGCTGTGGGGCGAGGTCACCAGGCTTCTCGACACCCCTGGCGTCCTCGCGGAAATGGCTCGCGCGGCCGGCCGGCGCGCCCGCCCCGGCGCGGCACGTCAGGTGGCGGCGGCGATCGCGGAGTTGATCGGGTGAGCGCCCGGACCGCCTTGCGCGCGCTAGCCGAACGCGGCCCGATCCACTTCATGGGGGTCGGAGGTGCCGGGATGGCGCCGCTGGCCGAGATGGTGCTCCGCAGTGGCGCCACGGTCACCGGGTGCGACCTGGCGGACGGCCGGGCAGCCGAAGCGCTGGCCCGCATGGGGATGGCGTATACGCGCGGCCACGACCCGGCCCACGTGGAAGGCGTGGCCGCCGTCGTGGTCACTTCGGCCGTGCCGCCGGACCACGAGGAGCTGGCCGCCGCACGGGCCGCCGGGATTCCCGTGATCAAGCGTGCGGAGGCGCTGGGACAGTGGGTCAATGACGGGCGTGTCGCCGGGATCGCCGGCACGCACGGCAAGACCACCACGACGGCGATGGCCACCCACATCCTGGAGGAGGGCGGCCTGGACCCGACCGGCGTGGTGGGCGGCGCGGTTCCGGCGTGGGGCGGAAACCTGCGGGCGGGCGAGTCCCGCGTCTTCGTCGTGGAGGCCGACGAGTACGACCACTCGTTTCTCTCACTCAAGCCGGAGGTGGCGGTCGTCAACAACCTCGAAGCCGACCACCTGGACATATACCGCGACCTCGACGGAGTCCGCGCCTCGTTCGCGAGCTTCGTCGACCGGCTGCTGCCCGAGGGCACGCTGTGGGTGTGCGGCGACGACCCCGGGGCCGCAAGGATCGGCGTGCAGGGGGGCTCCCGGACCCGCAGCTACGGCCTCGCCGCGGGCTCCCGGCTGCGCGCGGTCGAGGTGCGCGCCAACGGCCGCGGGAGCACGTTCACCGTGGTCGAGGACGGGGTGTTCGCGGGCCGGTTCACCGTTGCCGCCCCGGGCGTTCACAACGTCCGCAACGCGCTGGCGGCGGCGGGAGTGGCTCGCAGCTTCGGCGCCGGGTGGGATGCGGTACACGCAGGGCTCAAGGCGTTCCGGGGCGTGGGTCGCCGCTACGACGTCCTGGGGACCGCGGCAGGCGTCCAGGTCGTCGACGACTACGCGCATCACCCCACCGAGATCGCAGCCACCCTCGCCGCGGCGCGCGCGGCCAACCCGGACCGGCGCGTCGTGGCGGTCTTCCAGCCGCACCTGTACACGCGCACGCGCGACTTCTACAGCGAATTCGGGCGAGCCCTCGCCGCGGCCGACCGGATCTGGGTGACCGACGTGTACCCGGCCCGGGAAGAGCCGCTCTCCGGGATCACCGGGAAACTGGTCGCGTGCGCGGTCGCCGGGCCGGCGTCGAGGGTGTCGTACCATCCCGCGCTGGCGACGCTGGCCGAGGCGGTTGCGGCCGACCTGTACGAGGGAGATCTGTGCGTTCTCATGGGTGCGGGGTCGATCGAGTCCACGGGTCCCGAGGTCCTGGCTTTCCTCCGGCGACGCTCCGCTGGTAAGGGGGAATCCGCATGAAAGCCGGCTCGCGCGGACGAACGCTCGCCCTGGCAGCGGGCGCCGCCGGTCTCGTTGCGCTGGCCGCCTGCCTGCTTCTGCTGGCGGAAACCCCCGCACCCGAGGCGCGTCGCACCGACGACGCCCGGGCTCCGGTCGGCCTGGTGGCCTCGCCCGTCGTTGTGGCGGTCGACCGGCGGGGCAACGTCATGCCCGTCGACCCGGCGGACCCGGTGCTCGACCTCCCCGTGCTGTCGGTGCAGACGCCGAAAGCGGAGTCCCTCTGGGGACTGCGCATCCTCGCGCACGATGTCGGCCACATGGCCGGGATGGCTCCCGAAGTCTTCGCCGTCATCTCCGAGGCCCGGGTCGGCGACCGCGAAATCGCGCTCCTGCTCGGAGACTCGGGGATCCGGATCCGGTACGTGCCCCCGATCACCGAAGCGAGGCTGCGGGAGGGCATCGTCGCCCTCAACGACGCGGTCGAGCGCCTGGGCGAGGACCAACCGCGCGAGATCGATCTTCGTTTCGAGGACCAGGTCGTGGTGAGGACCCGATGAGATCGGCGCTGATTGCGGGGCTCGACGTGGGCTCGACGCACACCCGCGCGGTCATCGGCGAGTACGTGCCCAGGTACAGACGGCCCGAACTGCGGGTTCTCGGAGTCGGAGCCACCGGCACAGTCGGTGTCCGCAAGGACGTCATCACGGACCTGGACGCCGCCACGGAGTGCATTCGGGGGGCGGTGACGGAGGCGGAGGTGATGGCGGGCGTCCGGGTCGATCGCGTGTACGTCGGGGTCGCAGGCGATCACATCGAGGTGAGACGCTCCGAAGGGGTTGTGGCCGTTGCGGCCGAGGAAATCGTGCTGGACGACGTGGACCGCGTGAACGAGGTCGCACAGGCCGTGCCGCTGGCCCACGATCGGGAACTGATCCATGCCATCCCGCAGGACTACTCGGTCGACCACTACGGCGGGATACAGGATCCGGTCGGGATGACCGGCACCCGCCTGGAGACCGAACTCTGCATCGTTACCGGCTGTTCCGCGGTCGTAGGCAACCTCACCAGGGCGGTCGAGAGGGCGGGCTACCGCGTGCAGGATCGGCTGCTGGAGCCGCTGGCGGCCGCTCGCGCCGTGCTCGCCGAGGACGAGAGGGAGCTCGGCGTCGTCCTGATCGACATGGGGGCTGCGTCCACGGGAATGGGCCTCTACTACGAAGGGAAGATCCGCGATCTGACGGTGTTCCCGTTCGGCGGATCGGCCATCACGAGCGACCTGATCCGAGGCTTGTCGGTTCCTTTTGCGCAGGCGGCGAGAATCAAGGAAGAAAACGGATCGGCCCGTCCGCGTTCGGTGGACCCGGTCGAGGTGATCGAAGTGCCGACGGGCAACGGCCGTCCCAGAAGAGTGGCGCGCAGGTACGTTGCCGAGCTCATCGAGGAGCGGCTGAAGAACATGTTCCTGCAGATCGAACGCAGGCTGAGCCGGACGTGCAATCCACAGGCCCTGGGGGCGGGCGTCGTGATCACGGGCGGCGTCACGGCCACCCCGGGAATCGCCAGGCTGGCGAGCGAATGCCTCGGGGTGGCGGCCCGGATCGGGGTTCCCGGGGAAGGACTTCGGGGTCTGGCGGATCTGGTGGCGCGCCCGGGGTTCGCGACCGCCGCCGGGCTCGCCCTTTACGGGGCCGACTACTTCATAGATACGGGCGAGGGAGCGTCCACTCTGGCTTCGGGTGTGGTCACCCGCGTGGGCGCATGGCTCAAGGAGTTCTTCTAGCGATTCGGATGTACGAGCGAAGGTTGCCAACCGGGACGGAGGTCCCAGAGGAGATGACGCGATGATGTTTCAACTGGACGACGCTCCCCGCAAGGGCGCCCTGATGAGGGTGATCGGTGTCGGTGGAGCCGGCGGCAACGCCGTCAACAGGATGATCGACGAGAACCTGGAAGGGGTCGAGTTCATCTCGGCCAACACGGATGCGCAGGCACTGGCCATGTCGAGGGCCGAAAACGTGATTCAGCTGGGCAAGAAGCTGACCCGTGGCCTCGGAGCAGGGGCACGGCCCGGGATCGGCCGCCAGGCCGTGGCGGAGGACGCCGACGAGGTGCGCCGCCTGCTGGAGGGGGCCGACCTGATCTTCATCGCCGCGGGGATGGGCGGCGGCACGGGCACCGGAGCCGCGCCGGTGATCGGGGAGATGGCCAGGGAACTGGGCGCCCTGACCGTCGCGGTGGTGACGAAGCCGTTCTCGTTCGAGGGGAAGAAGCGCATGCGTCAGGCCGATCAGGGGCTGGCCGAGCTTCGCCGCACCGTCGACACCACGGTGGTCGTGCCGAACGATCGCCTTCTTTCGGTCGTCGGGAAGGGCACGTCCTTCCAGGACGCGCTGAAGAAGGCCGACGAGGTGCTCCTGCACGCCACCCAGGGGATCAGCGACCTGATCCGCGTGAGCGGGGAAGTCAACGTCGACTTTGCGGACGTGCGCACCGTCATGTCCTCTTGCGGGGCCGCACTCATGGGCACCGGCGTGGGGCAGGGAGAGAACCGCGCGTTGAACGCGGCGCAGGACGCGGTCACCTCTCCGCTCCTGGACAACGTGTCCATCCGTGGGGCGAAGGGCGTGCTGATCAACATCACCGGGGGATCGGATCTGGCGATCGACGAGGTCACCGACATCTCGACCATGATCCAGGAGGAAGCCGGCGACGATGCCGAAATCATCTTCGGCGCGGTACAGGACTCGGCCATGGAGGGAGAGATCAGGGTAACCCTCATCGCCACGGGATTCGACGACGCCGCAACAAAGACAAAGCCGATGATCAGCCCGCAGTTCGGCTATCAGGAAGAAGCCCGGGGAGTGGGCGACGCCCGCCAGGTGATGCCCAGGGCCGTAGGCGACACCCGACAGGCACGCATGGTTGAGCGCTCCCCGCTCGCGGCTCCCCGGCCGGCACAGCAACCGGCGCGAATGCAGGCCTCGGCTCCAACGCCCTTCCGGGCGCCCCTGGAGTCCGCCGCGCCGGCTCCGCGAGGTCCCACTGCCCGGCCGGGAGACATCGGAACCGCGGCCGCGCCCCACACACCGATGCCGAGGACGGTGAGCCGCGAAGGAAGCGCGCACGGGAGGACCCGTGATATGTTTGGAGTCAGGGAACTGGAGCTGCCGACCTTCATCAGGAGGTTCAACGCCTGAAGAGCAATGCCGTCACCAGGCCGGCCGCGATGCGGATGGCCCTCGTGGCCGTCGCCGGAACGGCCATTGCCGCTGCCATCGGGGTCGTCGGCCTCTCGGATCGGGTCCCCGAGTCGGAGGAACTGGACGGGGTGTTCGCGCTTGCGCCCTTCAGGGAGGAGGTGCGCGAACTCTCCTTCGGCATGACCTTCGGGCAGATCCTGAATGACGCAGGCGTGGGTGCGACGGAACAGCAGGACATCCTCCTGGCCTTCCGCGAACACCACAGCCCCAGGCGGCTTCGCGACGGCACCGAGATACGGGTGCGCTGGCACCCGGATGCCGAGTCACCGCATGGGATAAGCGTCGGTCTCGACAAGGACAACACGCTGCTCCTCAGCCGCACGCCCGGGGGCCGATGGAATTCGTCGGTTGCGGTTCTGCCCACGACGGTCGACACCGTCTTCGCGGCCGGAGAGATCACGACCGACCTGTGGACCGCGATCATGACCGATCCGGTCCTCTCCGAAATGCCCCGCAACGACCGGGTCAGCTTCGTCGACCGGCTGGACCGCGTCTTCCAGTGGCGGATCGACTTCTTCCGGAGCATCCGGGTGGGCGACACCTACCGCTTCGTCTTCGAACGCGAGAAGCGGCCCGACGGGAGCATGCGCTCCGGGAGCCTGCTGGCGGCGGAACTGGTCAACGCCGGCAATCCCTACTACGCCATCCTCTTCGACCCCAACGGCGACGGCCGGGGCACCTGGTACGACCTGGAGGGCGAGTCGGTGCGCCGCGCCTTCCTCATGCGGCCGCTGCGGTTCAGCCGCATTTCGTCGCGCTATACCAACAGCCGCTTCCATCCGATCCTGCGCACCTGGCGGGCGCACCGCGGCGTCGACTACGCGGCAGACCCGGGCACACCAGTCGAGGTCACCGCCGACGGCGTGATCGCGCGCAGGGGATGGAGCGACACCTACGGCCGCGTCATCGACGTGCGCCACGGCAACGGCTTTCTCACCCGGTACGCCCACCTGCAGGGATTCGGCCCCGGGACCGCCGTCGGCTCGCGCGTGCGCCAGGGCGAGACCATCGGCTACGTCGGCATGACCGGGATGGCGACCGGGTACCACCTGCACTACGAGATGCACGTGGGCGGACGCCCGGTCGATCCGCTCGCCATCGAGTTGCCCGCAGACGACCCGGTCCCGGGCGACGCCTTCGATCGCTGGATACTCGAGAAGAATGCGCGGTTCGCGCTGCTGATGAAGGCTCCCGGCCCCGACCGGATACGCAGCCGCCGCGCGGATCAGTGAAGCCCGTGCCGGAAATCCCTCCCGCGGGCTCCTGACGGGCACACGTGGCCGCTCTTCTGCTGGTCGTCACCCTCCTGCTCGCGGGAGGATTCTGCGCCTGGGTCTACTACCGCCGCGAGTTCGACGTGCGGAGCCGCCCCATTCTCCTCGCCGCGAGGCTGATCGCCGTGGCGGGCGTGGTGGCCCTCCTCTGGAACCCGGTGCTCCCCACCGGACCGCGCGGCGACGCCCCCGACCGTTACGTCATCCTCGACGCGAGCGCGTCCATGGGCGCGCGCGCCGCCGACGGAACAGTGCTCTGGGAGACCGCCGTGCAGCGGGCCCTGGCGGAGGCCGAAGACGGCGCCCGCGTGCTGGTGGCCGACCAGGTCATGCGCGCGCTCGATCCCGACTATCTCGACGGGCTCACCCCGTCGGGCGTGGAGTCGCTCCTGGCCGAGGCGGTGGCCGTCGCGGCCGAAGCCGGGGCCCGCGAGGTCGTCCTGATCACCGACCGCAGGCTGCACGATCCGGTCGCGACCGCACTCGCGGCCCGCCGCCTGGGCGTGAGCCTCGCCGTCGACGCCCTCGCGGAGGCGGGTGACAATCTCGGGATCGGCCGCCTGATCCTGCCGGCTTCGACGGCGAGCGGAGACGAGGTGCGGGGCAGGGTGGAGGTCGAGGGCGCGTCCGGCGCCGACACGGTCACGGTGGCGATCAGCATCGATGGCCAGCCGCACCAGACCCTCCGCCTGGCAGCGCCGCGGGGAGGGGGCACGAGCGGCGCCGACTTCACCTTCGGAACCGGTCTGGAGGCGGGCACCCGCCTGGTCACCGCGCGCCTCGACCGCCCCGACGCCTTCGAAGCGGACGACGAGCGCACCGCGGTCGTTCAGGTCGATCCGGAGGAGACCGGCGTCCTCCTCGTTTCCTTCGCGCCCGATTGGGAGCCGCGCTTCCTCCTCCCCGTGCTCGACCAGGTGACCGGCCTTCCGGTGCGGGGATTCCTCCGCACGGGCCCCGGCCGCTACCACCCCATGGACGCCGGAGCCTCTGGCAGCACCGCCGCGATCGACGAGGCCGCCATGGAGCGCCTCATGCGCCGGGCCGAGATGGTGGTGGCGATGGGCGTGGACGGATCCACCGCCGGGCTGGTCGAAGCCGCGACGTCGCGCACCGCTCGCCTCCTGATTTTCC
>VXMI01000037.1 GCA_009841165.1 Gemmatimonadota bacterium
CTGGTGGGGTGATCGCGGGGGCGGCGGTGTTGTACGTGGTTTTCTGGTAGGCAGAGCATCGGCCTCCGGAACTCCCGAGGGAACTCACGGGTAGCAGAGCAAGGGCGGTTTGTGCTGTGAGGGGCGGAATCACGACTCTGGGGACCAAACCGTGAGAATCGGATCATGCGCAGCAGCCTGGACCCTACCGGCCCTTCTGGCCGTCTTCGGCTGCAAAGAGGACACTATCGCGCCGGAAGTCCCGGAACCCGCGGCGATCACGATCGTCTCGGGAAGCGGTCAGATACAGGGGCGCGGGCGACGACTGCACGAAGCCGTGGTGGTCCGCGCGGAGGGCGGAAACGCGGCGGCGATGCCCGGTGTGATGCTGACGTTCGAGCCGGGGCCGAACAGTGGTGAGGTGCGCCCGAGTTCCATTCTGACCGATTCCCTGGGCCAGGTCGCGGTCGAGTGGACGCTCGGCGATGTCGTGGGCACGCAGACGCTTGTGGTCTCGTCCGCCGGTGGCAATGCGAGGGTCGTGGTGGCGGCGACGGCCCGTCCTGGCGATTTCGACATCCAGCTTGTGGTCGACACGGGCTTTACCGCCGACCAGGTTGCCGCAATCCGTGCCGGCGTCGAGCGCTGGACCGCGGTCATCGTTGGAGATCTTCCGGACCATGTCTTTCCGGAGGGCCGTGTTCCGTTCGCTCGTTGCGCCGACTACGAAGAACTGGAGATCGCCGCGGGAGGCAGCGTTGACGACGTGCGTCTGGGAATGGGGATCGAAAGGGACAACGAGTGGGTGTTTCGCTCCGCCAACTGCGGACGCCGACGGCTCGAGAGTCTGCTGCCGCTACTCGTGTACATCGGCATCGGAGAGAGTTTTCTTGCTTCGCTAGACGCTTCGCTTGAGGGCTTTACAGCCCACGCGGTCGGCCATCTGCTGGGGTTCGGCTACGACTGGGGACCGCGGTTGTCAAACCGCGTACGCGACTTGGGCGAGGGTGTCGACACCCACTTCCCCGATCCGGCGACCGTGGCTGAGTTCGACGGTGCCGGTGGAGCGATCTGGAGCGGGTCAAAGGTTCCCGTGGAGAACCAGGGCGAGGCCTGGCTCGTCGACCATCATTGGAGGAGTTCCGCGATGGGTGACGAGCTGATGGGCCCGGATTACCATTTCGGCGGAACCGCCGATCTGCCCCTCAGCGCGGTCACCGTACAGTCCATGGCCACTCTCGGATACGAGGTCGATCTGAGCATGGCGGATCCTTACGCCGTGCGGGTGCCTGACCCGGTGGCGATTCAGGTCGGTCCGGTCACGCAGCTGGTTGCTGTCGAGGTCTTCCGCCACGATGGCTGGATCGCCGAAGTGGTCCACAAGATGACTCCTTACCCGGAAAAGCCTCGATGAGAACCGAACGAAGCGGCGTTGTGGCGTTCCTTGCGCTGGTATTGGCTGGCTGCGGAGGTGAACTCGAGCCCGAAGAGCTGTCCGAGCCCGAGCCGGCAGCCATTGAGATCGTTTCGGGAGACAATCAGATCCAGGGGCGTGGGCGGGACTTGCATGAGCCGGTCGTCGTGCGAGCGGTGGACGCCGCAGCGACACCCATGGCCGGGATGACCCTGTCTTTCGTGCCCGGACCGGGAAACGGCTCGGTGAGCGCAGGCTCCACCGTAACCGATTCCATCGGGGAGGCAAGCGTGATCTGGAGGCTGGGCGAAACGGTGGGAGTGCAGGAGCTGACGGTCATGTCAGCAGCCGGTTCCGCGCAGGCAACTGTGAACGCAACCGCCCGAGAGAGTGACTTTGACATCCAGATAGTGTTTGCCGCCACGCTCACCCCCGAACAGAAAGACGCCGTCCGGGCAGGTGTGGAACGGTGGACGCAAGTGATCGTCAACGACTTGCGCGACATCTCCTTCCCACAGGGGTACGCCCCCAACAATCACTGCTCCGGGTCGCGCGGACTGACGATTGCCCCGGGTGCAGTGGTGGATGATGTGCGGTTGACGATCGACGTCTCCGAGTCCGATCGACTTGGCGTTTACGGCGGTCTTTGTGATTGGAGGACTGACACAAGCGAACCGTTTCTGGTCAATATCGTTTTGACCTCAAGCTTGTTGAACAGCCTCGATCCCGCCGCCTTGAGCGGACTGGTGGCTCATCAGACGGGGCATCTGCTGGGTTTCGGGTGGCGGTGGGGCAGATTGCTCCGCAACCGCGTGCGCGAGTTCGGAGATGGCGCGGATACTCACTTCCCGGACGCATTGACCGTTGCCGCGTTCGATGACGCTGGTGGAAGCGTTTATGACGAAGGGGGCAAGGTTCCGGTGGAGAACTACGAGTATCCGCAGCTGGGGGACCATCACTGGCGGGGAAACGTCTTTCAGGACGAGCTCATGAGCGCGTGGAATCACGGGTGGGCGAATCCCGGTTGGAAGCCGACCAGCGATAACCCACCCCTCAGCGCGATCACCCTGCAGTCCATGGCCACTCTCGGATACGAGATCGATCTGAGCCAGGCGGATCCGTACATGTTGCCCACACCAGCTGCGGTAGCGCCCCGACTCTCGGGCGGTCCCCGATCCGCCTCCCGACACGCTACCTTGAAGGTGAATCCGGTCGAGATCTTCGATGACTCGGGGAATCTCGTCAGCATCATCAACAAGTAAGGCCTCGCCCTGAAAGGGGCGCACCCAGGGAACTGATGCGGCTAACGCGCCGTCCAACTCGCGTCGTGCTCGTGCTGGCGACCGCCGCCGCACTTTCCGCCTGCTTCGCCCCATCCGCCCCCACCCCCTACTGGGAAGACCCCGCCGTCTTTGCCGAGAACCGGGAGCCTCCCCGCGCCTCCTTCACACCGTTCGTGACCCGCGCCGGGGCGCTGAACGGCCGCCCCGACGACTCCCCGCTGCGGCTGAGCCTGAACGGCGATTGGCGATTCCACTGGGTCCCGCGCCCCGACGAGCGGCCCAGGGATTTCTTCGAAGAGGACTTCGACGCGTCCGGGTGGGCGGTCATCCCAGTCCCCCACAACTGGGAGTTCGAGGGCTACGGCTACCCGGTCTACCGCGACGAGTTCTACAGCTTCCCTGCCAACCCTCCCGACATCCCTGACGACGACAATCCGGTGGGATCGTATCGGCGGACGTTCGAGCTTCCGGCGGATTGGGACGGGCACGAGATCTTCCTGCATTTCGCCGGGGTCTATTCCGCGTTCTTCGTGTGGGTGAACGGCGAGTACATCGGGTACAGCGAGGGAAGCCGCACGCCGGCGGAGTTCCGGGTCACGGATGAGGTGAGGCCGGGAGCGAAC
Organism: Gemmatimonadota bacterium; assembly: GCA_009841165.1. Lineage (GTDB taxonomy): Bacteria > Gemmatimonadota > Gemmatimonadetes > Longimicrobiales > Gaopeijiaceae > Bin94. The sequence goes on from VXMI01000037.1 coordinate 3,300, forward strand.
GTAGTCGCGGTCGAAGTGTATCGGTGGAGCGACGGAAGCTACCTGGAGAGCCAGGACTTCTGGCGCGTCAGCGGGATCGACCGGAATGTGTATCTGGTCGCGATGCCGCCGACCCATCTGCGCGACTTCTTCGCCGAGGCG
>VXMI01000160.1 GCA_009841165.1 Gemmatimonadota bacterium
GCGTCGATCTCATCAAAGACCAGGATGGGCAGTTCGTCGATGCCGGCCAGGATCGACTTCAGGGTGAGCATCACGCGTGACAGCTCCCCGCCGGAGGCGATGCGCGCCAGGGGTGCCGGGGGGAATCCCGGGTTCATGGACGCCAGGAAGCGGATGCGTTCGCGTCCCCGTGCAGCGGGCTCGGGCAGCGGCTCGAAACCGACTCGGAACCGTCCGCCTTCGAGGCCGAGGCCGGGAAACGCGGCTTCGGCCGCACCCGCCAGGCGGTCCGCCGCTTCGCGACGCCGCCGGGACAGCTCGTTCGCGGCCTTTGCCCAACTCTCTTGTGCATGTGCGACTTCCTTGCGCAATTCGCTCGCGTCGAGTTCGGCCGTTTCGAGTTCGTCCAGCTCCCTCGCCAGGGTCTTCCCGGTTTCGATCACCGCCGCGAGGGTGGGGCCGTACTTCCGCATCAGCGCCTGGAGGAGGGCCTGGCGTTCGTGCAGGCGTTCGAGCCGCGTGGGGTCGTGGTCGATGGCGTCGCCGTATGACCGCAGTTCAGCGGCCGCGTCGGCCACGGTGTGGTAGGCGTCGTCGAGCGCCGCCGCGCGGGCCTCCAGCGCCGGATCGATCTCGGCCAGCCGGCGCAGGCGCGCAGCCGCGTCCGAGAGGCGGTCCGCGACGGCGTCCTCGTCGTCGTGGAGCAGCGCCTGCAGGGCCATGGTCTCGCGCAGCAGCAGGTCGGCGTTGGCGAGGCGGCTCGTCTCGACGCGCAGCTCGTCGTCCTCGCCCGCGCGCAGCTTCGCGTTGCGGATCTCGCCGAGCCGGAAGCGGATGAAGTCGGCGCGGACCTCCAGGCCACGCCGCCGGTCCGAGAGCGCCGCCAGGCGCGCCTCCAGCTCGGCGGCCCGCCGGAAGTGCGCGGCCACGGACGCCGCGAGTTCGGTGCATTCGCCAAAGGCGTCCAGCACGTGCTGCTGGAAGTCGGCCGACATGAGGCGCTGGTGTTCGTGCTGCCCGTGGATATCCACCAGCAACGAGCCGATTCGCCGCAGCACCCCGGCCGTCGCCGGGGAACCGTTGACCCAGGCGCGGCTGCGTCCCCCGCTCCGGATCTCGCGCCTCAGCACCAGGTGATCGTCGTCCGCCTCCAGTCCCAGTTCGTCTAGCGCAGCCCGGACGCCGGCGACGCCCTTCACATCCACCACTCCCTCCAACACCGCGCGCGCTTCCCCGCTACGCACGGCACCCGAGGACGCGCGGCCGCCAACGAGCATTTCCAGCGCGTCGACGACGATAGACTTGCCCGCGCCCGTCTCGCCCGAGATCACGGTCAGGCCTGGCTCGAGGCGCAGCCTGCAGTCCCTGAGGACGGCGAAGTTCCGGATCCACAGCTCAACGATCATGGCGCTTCAATTGTCGGGATTTGCCGGGGGCGCGGCCATGGCTGAATGGGCAGCGATCCGGCTCACCCTCCGGGCAGGGGGCTGGCGGCCCAGCTCAGCTTGCGGCGCAGGGTGGCGAAGAAGGAGTGTCCGGGGAGCCGGACCAGGGCGACCCTGAAGGTGCCCATGCCCACGACGACGCGTTCGTCGTCGCCCACCGGACCGCCCTCCTGCCCGTCCACGGTCAGGAAGAGGCGTTCGCGGCGGTCGAGCGCCTTGACGGTGATCTCGTCGTCGCCCGGCACCACCACGGGGCGCAGCGCGAGGGTGTGGGGAAGGATGGGGGTGACGAGGAAGCAGTTCAGGTGGGGCACGATCACCGGGCCGCCCGCCGAGAGCGAATAGGCGGTGGATCCGGTCGGGGTGGAGAGAATCACGCCGTCGCCCGAGAAGCTGCCGATCTCCTCCAGGTCGTCCTGGGGCCCCACGCACAGGTCCAGGCGCACCACCTGTGCGGCGCCGGCCTTGTGCACCACCGCGTCGTTCAGAACGGTGAAGGTGTCGCGGACTTCGCCCCGCGCGGTGCGGATCTCGGCGCGCAGCGTCCGGCGCTCCTCGATCGAGGCATCGCCGCCCAGCACGCTGCGAAGGCCCTCGTCGATCCCGTCGGCCGAGACCGAGGTGAGAAAACCGAGGTTGCCGAGGTTGATCCCGAGGACCGGGATGTTGCGCCCGAAGACCAGGCGCGCCGTGCGCAGCAGCGTCCCGTCGCCGCCCAGCGAGATGACCAGATCGACGTCCGCGCCATCCAGCGACACCGTGTCGAGACCGGGAGCGGCATCCGCCAGCCCCGGTTCCACAGCCACCGAGGCGCCGAACCCCGCAGCCACCGACGCGATCCTGCGGCAGGCCTCGCCGATGCGCCCGTTGGGCCCTCCCTCCGCGGCCCGCCCGACTACGGCGATGCGCTGGAAGCGATGTCGAGGATTCATGTCGGTCACCGGCTGCGTTCGATCACGAAGGAAGCGAGGCTGCGTAGCATGGGTGCGGCGAGCCCGGCGGCATCCAGCGCCGCGAGTCCCCTGTCCACCAGCGATGCCGCGCGCTCCCGCGCTCCATCCACGCCCAGAAGCAAAACATAGGTCGATTTCCCGAAGTCCGCGTCGGAGGGCAGCTTCCCCAGCACCTCCGCCGACCCCGTGGCGTCGAGCACGTCGTCCATCACCTGAAACGCCAGCCCCAGGTGCCTGCCAAATTCGCCGACCGCCGCCAACTCCTCTGCGGAAGCTCCCGCGGCCATCGCCCCCATCTCCAGCGACGCGGCCAGCAGAGCACCGGTCTTGAGCCCGTGCACACCCGCGAGCTCACCCTCCGTAAGCGACGCCCCCTCGGCCAGGAGGTCCAGCGCCTGTCCGCCGATCATCCCTCCGGCGCCCGCAGCCTCCAGCAGCGTCGCCACGATGCGCCTCGCCTCGTCGTCGGTCCGGGCCAAACGCATCGCCGCCTCCAACGCCCACGCCGCCGCCCACGGAATCAGCGCCGCCCCCGCGGCCGTAGCGACCGCGACCCCGTGCGACACATGCACGGTCGGACGCCCCCGCCGCAGCTCCGCGTCGTCCATGCACGGCAGGTCGTCGTGGACGAGCGAATAGGCGTGAATCACCTCGATGGAGGCCGCCAGATCATACAATGCGGGCCGCGGCACCCCGCCCAGTTCCTCACAGGCCGTCACGCAGAGGAGCGGCCTCAGGCGCTTTCCCCCGCTCAGCACCGCCGCCGCAGCCGCCGCGTGCACCGGCTTTGGCACCACCTCGGCAAGCCCGTCCAGACACCGCCGCAACGACGCCTCCACCTGCGCAGAGTGGCCCCGCGTCAGCGCCGTGAAACCCTGTTCAGCCATCCTCGGCGTCGTCGCCGCCCCCGTCGCCGGCCGGCTCGAACTCGCGCACCTCCTCGTCCTCCTCCCCAATCAGCTCCTCGACCCTGAGTTCCGTCCGCGCAAGCACCTCCCGCGCCCGCCGGATGTGCCCGACCCCCTCTTCAAACAGTGCCAGCGCCTCGTCCAGCCCGAGCGAGTCCGAGTCCAGCAGCCGCACGATCTCCTCGATGCGCTCGAGTCTGCGGTCCAGCCCCGCGTCAGATTCCATGATCGATCTCCCTACGATTCGCGGGTGGGCCGGTCCGCCACCTCGCACGGCACATTCCCGTCCACGACGCGCAACCGGAATCTCTCGGCGGGAACAAAGTCGCCGACGCCCCGCAGCAGGCGGCCATTCGCGTCCAGCGGCACGGCATATCCGCGGGCCAGGGTGGACAGGGGGGAAAGCGCCTCCATGGCCGCCGCGGCTTCCTTCAGTCGCGCGCTGCGGCGCCGGATCCGTCCCTGCATCGCCTGCGAGATGCCCACGCGCCCGCCCTGCAGCCGTTGCCGATACGCACTCGTCAGCCGGCGCGCACCGCCGAACAGCCGCTCCCGGGCCCGGTCGAGACGCCAGCGCCTGGCACGCGCCTGACCCGACAGCGCCCTGCCAAGCCGCTGCCCGAGCACCGCCAATCGTCGCCCCAGTGCCCGGCCATCCGGTGCGACCGCCTCGGCGGCCGCCGACGGGGTCGCCGCACGCAGATCCGCCACCAGGTCGCAGATCGTGACGTCCGTCTCGTGCCCCACCCCCGAAACCACCGGCACGGGACAGGCCGCGACGGCGCGCGCCACCGGCTCCTCGTTGAATCCCCACAGGTCCTCGATCGAGCCGCCCCCGCGCGCGACGATCACGACGTCGACGCCCCGGGCCGCCACGGTGTCGATCGCGGCGGCGATCTGCCTCCCGGCGCCCGGCCCCTGGACGCCCGTGCCGCGCACCAGCACTCGCACCCACGGCGCCCGCCGGGCCGTCACCGCGAGAATGTCACGCAGCGCCGCGCTGGTGGCCGAGGTCACCACCCCGACCGTGCGCGGGAAGTCGGGCAGGGGTCGCTTGCGGGCGGGATCGGTGAGACCCTCGGTGTCGAGCCGCTGCCGCAGACGCTCGAAGGCGAGCTTCCACATCCCCTCGGCGCTCTCCGCTTCGAGCCTGGACACCACGAACTGGTAGCTGCCCCTGGCTTCGTAGAGCGTGAGGCCGCCGAACACGCGCAGCGTCATCCCCTCTTCCGGGTCGGTCGGCAGCGTGGCGGCCTCGCGCCGGAACATCACGCAGCGGATCTGGGCCGACCTGTCCTTCAGGGTGAAGTAGCAGTGCCCGGACCGGTGCCGGTTGAAGTTCGCGACCTCGCCCGTGACCCACAGCTGCGGGAGCGTCTCCTCGAGCAGGCGCCTCACGGCGCGGTTCACCTGGGAAACCGTCCACACCTTCGGTGCCGGCGGGCCGGCCGGCTCCGTGGACCGGTCCGCGAAGAGATCCAGGTTGCGTGCCTTCAACCGCCGGCCTTCCCCAGTCTGATTGCGGCCTCGACCGTGTTGGCCAGCAGCATCGCGATGGTCATGGGCCCGACGCCCCCGGGCACGGGGGTGATCGCCGACGCCACCTGGCTGACCCCTTCGAAGTCCACATCGCCAACCACGCGGTATCCGCGGGGACGGGTCGGGTCGTCGACCCGGTTGGTGCCGACATCGATGACGGTCACGCCCGGCTTCACCATGTCCCGGGTGACCGTGTTCGGCCACCCCACCGCGACGACCAGGATGTCGGCGGTGCGGGTGATCGCGCCCAGATCCGGGGTGCGGCTGTGGGCTACGGTGACCGTGGCGTTCCCGCCCGCGGCCTTGCGGAGCAACAGGAGCGCCATCGGCTTGCCGACGATGTTCGACCGACCCACGACCACCACGTGCTTGCCCGAAGGATCGGCGCCGCTCCTCAGCAGCATCTCGATGACCCCCCGGGGGGTACAGGGTGCGAGCACGTTCGGATCGCCGGTGGCGAGCCGCCCCACGTTCACGGGGTGGAAGCCGTCCACGTCCTTGTCGGGATGGATCGCCAGCAGGACCTTGGACTCGTCGATCTGGCGAGGAAGGGGGAGCTGAACCAGTATCCCGTGGATCTGCGGGTCGGTGTTCAGGTCGTGAATCACGCCCAGCAGCTCGGTCTCGCTCGCCGACTCGGACAGCGTGACCTGGCGAGAGTGGATCCCGGCCTCGGCGGCGGCCTTGTTCTTCATTCCGACGTAGAGGCGGCTGGCGGGGTTCTCGCCGACCAGCACCGTGGCCAGGCCGGGCACCAGTCCGTCCTTTGCGAGCGATGCGACCCGTTCGTTGAGTTCGTCCCGGATCTCCCGGGCAATGTCCTTTCCTGAGATGATCCTGGCGGCCATTCGATTCCTGTCAGGTGGAGTTGGGGGGTTCAGGCTGGGTGCTGCACCACGCGATCAGCGGGCGAAGTCGACGGTTCGGGTCTCGCGGATGACGACGATCTTGATCTGTCCCGGGTACTGCAGCTCGTTCTCAATCTTGCGCGCCACCGCCTCGGATATCCGGGCCATGCCTTCGTCGTTGACGCGATTGGGCTCGACCATGACCCGGAGTTCGCGCCCGGCCTGGATCGCGAAGCAGCGCTCCACACCGGGTTGATCGGTGGCGATTTCCTCGAGCTTCTCAAGGCGCTTCACGTAGCCCTCGAACATCTCGCGCCGAGCCCCGGGGCGGGAGCCGCTGATCGCGTCGGCCGCCGTTACGAGCCAGGCCTCGGGGTAGCGGTGGGGCTCCTCGTCGTGATGGGCCTTGATCGAATTGAGCACGAGGTCGGGTTCCTTGTAGCGCTTGCACAGGCGGTATCCGAGTTCCACGTGCGTTAGCTCCTGCTCGTGCGTAAGCCCCTTTCCGACATCGTGCAGCAGTCCCGCGCGACGGGTGAGCTGGACGTTGAGTCCCATTTCAGCGGCCATGTTCCCCGCCAGCAACGCCACCTCGCGGGCGTGGGCCAACTGGTTCTGGCCGAACGAAGTCCGGAACTTGAGCCTCCCGAGTACCTTGATGATCTCGGGGTGGACGCTGTGGATGCCCAGCCCGTAGAGCGCTTCCTCGGCGGCCTCGCGCATCTCGGTCTCCACGTCCTGCTCGCTCTTGGCCACCACCTCCTCGATCCGTCCCGGATGAATGCGCCCGTCCTCGATCAGCCGGGACAGGGCGAGGCGTGCCACCTCGCGGCGAACGGGGTTGTAGCCCGAGAGCACGACCGCCTCGGGCGTGTCGTCGATGATCACGTCGATTCCGGTGGCCTGCTCGAAGGCGCGGATGTTCCGACCTTCCCGGCCGATGATCCGTCCCTTCATCTCGTCCGACGGAAGCTGCACCACCGAAACGGTCAGCTGGGCGGTCTCGTCGGCGGCCATCCGCTGGATGGACATCGCCAGCACCTTCTTGGCCTCGCGGTCGGCCGTTCGCTGCGCCTCCTCCTTGATCTCGCGCAGCTGGTTGGCGGCCTCGGCACGGGCCTGGTCGGCCATCTCGGCGACGAGTTCCTCCTTCGCCTCGTCGGCGGTGATCCCGGCCAGTCCCTCCAAGCGCTCCCGCGCCACGGCCAGGGCCCGGGTCACGTCCTCGCGCTTCTCGGCAACCTCCCGCTCCCCCGCCTTCAGCGTCAGCGCACGGTCTTCCAGCCCGCGGGCACGGTCATCCAGAGCATCCTGCCGCCGGTCGAGCTGGTCGGACTTGCGGTCGGCCGCCTCGGCGCGCTCGACGAGCCTGCGCTCGCCCCGCTCGACCTCTTCCCTGCGGCGACTCTCTTCCTGCTCCCAGGATTCCCTGAGACGCAGGCTCTGTTCCCTGCCCTGCAATTCGGCGGTGCGGCGAAGATTGAGGACTTCTTCCTCTGCCGCCTTGCGAATACGCGACGCATCATCCCGCGCCGCTTCTGTTTCCCTGCGCTGTCGCGCGCGCTCCCGGCCCCTGCCCAGGAGGTATGCCACAACCGCGGCAAGCACCGCCGCGCCGACCGCCAGGGACAAACCCAGCGGACTCATGTATTCTCTCCAAGACCGAACAGCGTCCGGTCACAAGATTCGACTTGGAAACCCGGGCGCGGGCACTCCGACCCCGGCTTCCTGATTCAGCCAACTACATTAGACCAAGGCTCCAACGGTGCGCAACCCGAGAGCTGACGGCGCGCTGACAGCCGGTTCGGCTACCTGATTTCCGGACCCCCTGCACGGTCGTCCGGAACGAAACGGTCACGCGCGGGCATCTCGATCGCTGCGAGAGACTCGGCGTCGAGCACCGCGTCGGCGGCGAGGAGCCCGTTCAAGTGCAGCACATAGGCCACGACGGCGTACACTTCGTCGTCGGACATGGTGCCGGGCGTCAGCTGCGGCATCGCCCTGCGGGTGTAGTCGAAAAACGTCGTCGCGTACGGCCAGAAGGCGCCGAAGGCCCGCCCCGGCGGCCACTGTTCCCAATCGCCCGCCACCACGAGGCGGTCGTTCGGGCCCTCGGTGCCGGTCGGTCCGTGGCACTGCATGCATGACAGCTCGTAGACGCGCCGGCCTTCCTCGACCGAGCCGCTGCCGGGCGGGAGACCCTCGCCGTCAGGCTTGACGTCGATGTCCCACCGCGCGATGCGGTCCTCGGACGCATGGGCACCGAAGCCGAACTGCTCCGGGGCGCCCGCCGGCATCGCGGCCACGGCTTCCCCGCCCGGGCCGGTCGCGTCCGATGCGGCCGGGGTTGCGGGGGCGTCGGGGGTACAGGCGGCAAGCACGGCGGCCAGCATTCCCACCACGGGGCGATTCATACCAGGTCTCCCAGGCCGAAGGTCACGCTTCCGTCCGACGCGACCTTCCACGCGCGCTGGTGGTTGTGGTGATACGACGTGCCTTCGCCGCGCGCGTCCCAGAGCTGTTGCACGGTCGGCTGGACGTAGCCGGTCTCGTCGGTCGCGCGGCTCAGGATCACCGTGTCGCGCCCGTCCCAGTTCCAGAGGTGCCGGAAGCGCACGGTCGACTTGGACAGGATCGGCGGCTGCAAGACCGCATCGGCCCACGAGCGGCCGCCGTCGGTGCTGACCTCGACCCGGGTGATGCGTCCCCTTCCCGTCCACGCCAGCCCCTCGATCTCCCACCAGCCCCGATCCGGAAGGACATAGGGATACGATGGGAAGGTGATGATCGACTTGGCGTCCATCACGAAGCTGAACTGGCGCGCGGTGCCGTCCTTCAGGGGGTCGGTATAGCGGGAGGTCTCGTCTCGGGTCATGGTCGGGCGGTCGCTGACCTCGATCCGCCGCAGCCACTTGACCTGGGCGTTGCCCTCCCAGCCCGGGAGCAGCAGCCGCACCGGATACCCCTGTTCGGGCCGGATCGCCTCGCCGTTTTGACCGTAGGCGAGCATCGAGTCGTCCATCGCCTTGTCGAGGGGAACGCTCCGCGCCATCACGGCTGCGTCGCGGCCCTCGGCCAGGATCCAGCTCGCCCCGGGGCGCACTCCGACCTCGCGCAGGATCGTCGAGAGCATGACCCCGGTCCACTCGCTCGTACTGAGCAGCCCGTCGAGTTGCTGGGGCGAGATCGCGGTCGGCATGCGGTTGCGGTTGTACGCGCCGCCTCCGTTGCCGGAACACTCGATGAAGCAGATGCGCGAGGCCTGCGGATAGCGGCGCAGGTCGGACATGCGAAAGACCATCGGGCGTTCCACCATTCCGTGAACGAGCAGCTCGTGCTCCTCGGCCACGATGTCTGGCACGCCCGCGTGGTGGCGCTCGAAGTGCAGGTCGGAGGGCGTTATCGTGCCCTGCAGATCCTGGAGCGGGGTACGCGACGAACTCGAAAGCGCCAGCGTGCGCACCAGCCGGCGCGGCTGTTCACCCGGCGCCCGCCGACCGACCTCCGACACGAAGCGCCCCGGCACCCTGGTGGGATCGACACTCTGGGCCGGCACTTCCTGCACCGTGGCCTTGACGGCGTCGAACCGTGTCATGACCAGTCCGCTCGCCGCCGTGCCGGAAGCCGCAGTGAGCCAGGCCCGGCGTGAGAACTGTTTTCGTGGTCCCGTTGCCATGTGGTCGGTCCTTCCCGTCTCGTGTGGGTGTGCGGCTGACTCACGGCCCTGTCCGGCCGGATCGCTGGCTAGTCCAGTCCCTCCAACTCCGCCTCGATCCGCGCGGTCAGGGCCCGCAGACGATCTTCTACCCTCGACTGCTGGCGGAGCAACTCGTCGGAGAGCGACAGTGCTGCCAGAATGGCCGCATTCTTGGCGGTCACGCCAGCCTGCTCGGACACGGCGCTCATGCGCTCGTCGACCAGCGCGGCGCAGCGACGCGTGTATTCCTCGTCGGCGTCCGCGCGCAGGGTGTACCACTCCCCGGCGATCTCGACGCGAATCGACGTGCGTGGTGCTTCCTCACTCATCGCCGGTCCTCCAGAAAGCGGATGCTCGCGAGAATCTGGTCGATTCGCTCGCGTCCCCGTTCGATGCGGCCACGCAGGTCGTCGTTCTCGGCCTCCACCTTCTCCATGCGGAGCGAGAGCGTGGCCGGATCCTGGCGGCCCTCGGCGAAGTCACGCAGAAGCGCTTCGCTGCGCTCGGCCCGCTCCCGTGCCTCCTCCGCGGCCCCGCGAAGATCGCGCAACTCGCCGACCAGCCGGCGGATCGCCGACTCCAGCGGCGCGACGCCCGCGATCTCCGCGACGGCCGCGTCAGCTTCTCGGTTCGACACCGGTCGCCCCCTTCACCTTCTTGAGCACTCGCCGACAGGATCTGTCGACCTCCTTGTCGGTCAGGGTCCGTCCGCGAGCGCGAAAACGCAAGCGAATGGCCACCGAGCGGGCGCCGGGCGGAAGATCATCGCCCTCGTACAGGTCGAAGATCTCGGCCTCCTCCAGCAGCCTCCCGCCCCCCGCGCGGGCGGCCTCGAGTACATCGCCCGCCCCTGTCCCCGCTGGCAGCAGGAAGGCCACGTCGCGCTGTGACGCGGGCTGATCCGGCAACTCCCGCGCCGTGACGGCGATCCCGGGGGCCGGCGACGACGGCAACACCACTTCGGCACCCACGACCGTTCCCGCCCACGGAGGCAGGTCCATCGCCCCGGCGCGGATCTCGCCCCCCCATCCCACGACCGCACCCATAGCATCCACCAGCTGGTAGCAGCGTTCAGGCACGAGCAGCGGCGCACCGTCCAGCACCGGCCCGCGCCACCCGCCGGCACCTGCTTCCGCCGGCACCACGCGCCCGCCCGGGCAGGCCTCGCCCGCGATCAACTCCACGACCCGCGCGATGTCGTGGGCGTCGAAGCGGCCGCCTGCGCCCGACCACTGCAGGGGCGCGCACCGTCCGTGCAGAACCACCGCCACGCGCGCCGACTCGCGTGGGATCGTGGCCACGTTTTCGCCAGGCGCAAAAGCCGTTCCGAGTTCGAAGAGCCGCACATCCCGCACGCCCCGGGCAAGGTTGCGCTCCAGATGAGTGAGCAGCCCCGGCAGCCGGTCGCGGCGAAGGTGACTCTCGTCGGCGGACATCGGGTTGAGGAGGGGGACATCGCCATGGCGGGGGGGACCGAGAGCAGGGGTCTGCGCCTCGCTGATTCCGTCGCCGGCGAGCCGCACCCGCAGCCGGTCCTCGAGCTGGAACACGGGGTCGTCCGGGACGGTGCCCGGACGGAAAGCGGACAGTGCGGAGGGGAAGGTGTCGTAGCCGTAGGTGCGCGCCACCTCCTCGATCAGATCGACCTCGCGGAGCGTGTCGTAGCTCCGGTGTCCTGGTATCACGAAGTCCACCACGTCCGAGCCGGTTCGGGCCTCCCGGTAACCGAGCGGCGCGAGCAGCGCGACGAGCTCCGCGCTCGAAAACTCGACGCCGAGCAGATGGCGCACGCGCGACGGGCGCAGCGACACCACCGGAGCCTCCCAGGGCGCCGGACATGCGTCGATCACCTCCCCGTCGGGTTCGCCGCCCGCAACGGCCAGCACGAGTTCGACGGCGCGCAGCACCGCCGTCTCCATCGTCGCGGGATCCACCCAGCGCTCGAAGCGGTAGCTCGCGTCGGTGGACATGCCCAGCGCTCGGCGGGTCGCCCTCACCTGCTTCGGCTCGAAGTGGGCACACTCCAGCAGGATGTCGGTCGACTCGCTCGAGACCTCGGAGTCCCGCCCCCCCATCACCCCCGCAATGGCGACCGGCCGGTCGGCGTCGCGGATCATCAGCATCTCGGACGTGATCGGCCGGGCCTCTCCGTCGAGCGTGACCAGCGTCTCCCCCGGACGCGCCCGCCCCACGACGATCGTCGCGTCGGCCAGCCTGTGCAGGTCGAAGGCGTGCAGCGGCTGCCCCAGCTCCAGCATGACGTAGTTTGTGGCATCCACGACGTTGTTGATCGGCCGCTGCCCCGCCGCTCTCAACCGGTTCGCCAGCCACCGCGGCGACGGGCCCACCGTCACACCGCGGATAACCGCGCCCAGGTAGCGCGAGCAGAGCTCCGGATCCTCGATACGGATGCGAACTCCGGCGGAAGCGCTATCGGAACTGCCCCGGGCGAACGAACTCTCCAGCCCGACGCCCGCGCCCGCACCCGTGGGAAACGCCGGCAGCACGATCCCACCCTGTCCGACGGGGTGCAGTTCGCGCGCGATCCCCACATGCGATAGCAGGTCGCCGCGATTGGGCGTGACCTCGACATCGAGGCGGTGGTCGTCCAGCTCCGCCGCCGGCGCAAAGGGCGCTCCGGCCTCGTAGTCGCCCTTCAGCAGCATGATCCCCGCCTGATCGTCGCCGAGTTCCAGCTCCCGCTCCGAGCACAGCATCCCCTGGCTGAAGTGCCCGCGGATCTTGCGCTTCCCGATCCTGAACCCACCGGGCAGCTTCGCTCCCACCGGCGCGAAGGGATAGAAGGAACCAGAGCGGACATCCGGCGCCCCGCAAACGACCGGAACCTCGCCGTCGGGCCCCAGCACGCGGCAGAGGGTGAGACGGTCGGCGTTCGGATGAGGTCTCGCATCGAGCACCTGGCCCACGACGATATCCCGCAACCCCGCGGCGAGATCCTCGACCTCCTCCACCGGGGCGCCCCTGAGCGCCAGCCGCGCCATCGCCTCGTCGACCGTGAGCCCGATTCCGGGCGCCACGTCGCACAGCCAGCGGTACGAGACCTTCACGTGAACTGCCCCAGGAAACGCATGTCGTTCTCGTAGAAGAGCCTGAGGTCCCTCACCCCGTGCCGCAGCATCGCCACCCGGGCCGGTCCCATCCCGAACGCCCAGCCGGTGTAGCGCTCCGAATCGTAGCCCACGTTGTCGAGCACGGCCGGGTCGACCATCCCCGCGCCCATGATCTCGATCCAGTCGGTCTCTTCCTCCCGGCCGTTCTCGCGCACGATCACCCGCTTCACGTCCACCTCCGCCGACGGTTCCGTGAACGGGAAGAACGACGGCCGGAAGCGCACCTGCGTTCCCGGCCCCCAGAACCGCCGTGCGAACTCGGCGAGCGTCGCCTTGAAGTCGACGAAGGTCACGCCCTCGTCCACGACAAGCCCCTCGATCTGCGCGAAGGCGGGCGTGTGGGTCGCGTCGTAGGTGTCGCGCCGGTACACCATGCCCGGCGCCATGATCCGGATCGGCGGAGGATACCGCTCCATGGTGCGGATCTGCACCGGCGACGTGTGGCTCCTGAGCAATAGCCCCGGCGCCAGGTACAGCGTGTCCTGCTCGTCGGCGGCCGGATGGTCGAGCGGCGTGTTGAGCGCAACGAAGTTGTACCACTCGGTGTCGACCTCGGGGCCCCGGGCGCGCGCAAAGCCCAGACCCTGGAAGATCCTCCAGATGTCGTCGATCACCTGGCTCACGGGGTGAATGGTCCCGCGCCACTTGCGGCGTGGCGGCAGAGTGAGATCGAGCGCCCGTTCAGTCGCCGACCGCGCAGCCGTGACCTCGCCCAACCGGTCCTGCAGCGCCTCGGCGAGCAGCTTCTTCGCCCGGTTCGCGGCCGCCCCGACGCTCGGCCGCTCCTGCGGGTTCAGCGATCCCAGACGGCGCAGCACCCCCGAGATCAGCCCGTCCTTCCGCCCCAGATAGCGGACCCGGAGCCGCTCGAGCTCCCCGGCGTCGCGCGCCTTGGCAAACGCGTCGAGCGCCTCCTCCCGTAGCCTGCGGAGCTCGTCGATCAAGATCCGTGCAACGGTTGGCGGAAGCCTGCGGGGGTCAGTTGCTCAGCGCGGACTTCGCGCGCTCGGCGAGCGAAGCGAAGGTGTCCGGGCTGCGGATCGCCAGATCGGCGAGCGCCTTGCGGTCGAGTTCGATGCCCGCGCGCTGCAGGCCGTTCATGAAGCGGGAATAGGAAATGTCATTCTGGCGGGCCGCGGCGTTGATCCTGGTGATCCAGAGCCGGCGGAAGTTCCGCTTCTTCTTCTTGCGGTCACGGTACGCATGCTCCCATCCCTTTTCCACCGCGTCCTTGGCGGTCCGGTACAGGTTCTTGCGGCCCCCGAAGTACCCCTTTGCCGCGCGCAGGATCTTCTTCTTGCGCTTCTTGCGCGCGACCGAATGCGTGGAACGCGCCATCTATGGTCTCCTTGGCAATTCTGTCTGCTTGCGGTTCCCGGCGCTATGTGCCCGGCAACATCCGGCGCACGCGTTTCACGTCGGCGTCGGCCGCCACCGTGCCCGTACGCAGCCGCCGTTTCCGCTTGCGGTTCTTCTTGGTCAGGATATGGGACTTGTAGGCCCGCATCCTCGCGAGTTTGCCCGATCCGGTCTTGCGGAAGCGCTTCGCGGCTCCCCTGTTCGATTTCATCTTCGGCATCGGATTCTCCGAAATCCTCTCTGGCCTAAGTCTTGAGCGGACTCAGGATCATGGTCATCTGGTTCCGCTCGAAATTGGGATACTGTTCGACCTTGGCGTGTTCGCTGAGGTCCCTGGTAGCGCGCAGCAGCACCTCCCGTCCGAGTTCGGGGTGCGTCACCTGACGGCCCCTGAACATCATCGTGAGCTTGACCTTGTTGCCTTCCGACAGGAAGCGCCGCGCGTGGCGCAACTTGAAATCGTAGTCGTGATCCTCGATTCCCGGACGGAACTTGACCTCCTTGAGCTGCACGGTATGCTGCTTCTTGCGGGCTTCCCGCGCTGCGCGTGCCGCCTTGTACTTGTACTTGCCGTAGTCCATCAGGCGGACCACCGGCGGTCTGGAATCCGGCGCGACTTCCACGAGATCGAGGCCCCGCTGGGCGGCCCGGGCACGCGCGTCGTCCAACGACACGATCCCGATCTGCCCGCCCTTCTCGTCGATCAGTCGAATCGGGCTGATTCGGATCTGTTCGTTCACCCGGACGCGTTTTTCTGCGATCTTGGCACTCTCCCTGGTTTCGGGACGGCCGCGGCCGTCCCCGGTTTTTGCGTGCTCTTCCCTTGCCGCGCCCCCGCCGGCCTGTACAAAAGCCCGGATTATCCGGGCCGTTCGACCTGCCGGCCGGGTGAAGCACCCGCCGCCGACCTGAAGACCCGGAAGCTCGTCAGCTACGAGGGTGAGAGGCGGTCAGTCCTCTTCTTCCTGATTTTCGTTTGGCCGATGAGAAAACGCCGGCCAAGGGGCACAGACTTTTATTATCGACAATTCATGGGTCGAGTGTCAAGGAAGCCGGTCGAGTGTCAGGGGGCTGCAATCGGTTCAAGGGCCCTGGCCGCGGCCTCGTCCTTCAGACGCCGCACGAAGTCCGCCCGATCCATCGTCACCTGCTTCCTGCCCGCGCCCCGCATCCGCACCGAAACCGTCCCGGCCTCCGCCTCGCGCTGGCCGACGATCCCCATGTAGGGAATCTTCTGCATCTCGGCGGCGCGGATCCGGTATCCCAGCGTGTCCCGGTCGTCCAGTGCCACGCGCAGCCCTTCCGCTGCGAGCGCGCCGGCCAGCTCGGCCGCCGACCCGGTCCACTGCTCCGACACCGGCAGGATCCGCACCTGCTCCGGCGCGAGCCACAGCGGAAACGCGCCCCCGTAGTGCTCGATCAGCCCGCCGATGAAGCGCTCCATCGACCCGAGCAGCGTGCGGTGGATCACCACGGCCTGGTGGCGATGGTTGTCGGCGCCCACGTACTCCAGCCCGAAACGCTCGGGCATCAGGAAGTCCAGCTGGAAGGTGCCCCCCTGCCACTCGCGTCCCAGGGCGTCGGTGACCAGGACATCGACCTTGGGTCCGTAGAAGGCGCCGCCTCCCTCGTCGAGCTCGAAGTCGAGCCCGCGGTCGCGCAGCACGCCGGCCAACCGGTCGGAGGCGGCGTCATAGACCGCCGGGTCGCCGATGGCCTTCTCGGGACGGGTGGAGAGCGCCGTCCGGTACTCGTAGCCGAACACCTTCAGCAGGTAGTCGCCCAGGTCCAGGAGGCGGTCGTACTCCTCCTCGATCTGATCCTCGCGGATGAAGATGTGCGCGTCGTCCTGGGTGAACGAGCGGACCCGCAGCATCCCGTGCAACGCGCCGGAGCGCTCGTAGCGGTAGCAGGTCCCCAGCTCCGCGAAACGCAGCGGCAGGTCCCGGTAGGACCGCACGTGAGAGCGGTAGATCATGAAGTGGTGGGGACAGTTCATCGGCTTCATGCGGAACCGGTCCCCATCGTCGTCCATCGCCGGGAACATGTCGTCGGCGAAGACGTCCAAGTGCCCCGAGATGCGGTACAATTCCTCGCTCGCGACGTGCGGCGTGTAGACGATCTCGTAGCCGTGCTCGACCAGCGTGTCGCGCAGAAAGTCCTCGACGATGCGCCGCACGCGCCCGCCGTTGGGATGCCAGAGCACCAGACCGGGACCCACCTCTTCCTGGATCGAGAAGAGGTCGAGGCGCTTGCCGAGCACGCGGTGGTCGCGCTTCTTCGCCTCTTCCAGCCGGTGGAGGTGCTTTCGCATATCCTTCCGTTGGAAGAAGGCGGTGCCGTAAATCCGCTGCAGCATCTGTCGGCGCTCGTCGCCGCGCCAGTAGGCGCCCGCCGCGCTCAGGAGCTTGAAGTGCCTGAGCCGGCCCGTGCTGGGGATGTGGGGCCCGCGGCAAAGGTCCAGGAAGGGCCCGTCGCGGTAGACGGTGATCACCTCGCCGTCGTCGAACTCGTCGAGCCGTTCGAGCTTGAGGTGGTCGTCGGAGAAGAGCTCGCGGGCCTCCTCTCGGCTCACAATGCGCCGCTCGAAGGGGTGGTCGGCCTCGACGACCGCCTCCATGCGCGCCTCGATCGCCTCGATCTGGTCCGGGGTGAAGGGCTCGGGGACGTCGAAGTCGTAGTAGAAGCCGTCGTCGATCGCGGGACCGAAGCCGATGCCGGCGCCGGGCACGAGTTCGCGCACCGCGGTGGCCAGCACGTGCGCCGCCGAGTGGCGCAGCACGCCAAGCGCCTCGGGGTCCCGGTCGGTCAGCAGGCGGACCGACGCGCCATCGGCGAGCGGCCGGTTCAGGTCGACGATCTCGCCGTCGACGACCGCGGCCAGCGCCGCCCGCGCGAGGCCCGGACCGATCGCGGTGGCCACGTCGGCGGCGCTCGATCCGGCAGGCAGGGTGAGGGTGCGGCCGTCGGGCAGACGGATGATGATGTCGGGTGTGTTCATGCCGGTAAAGCTAACCCGGTCTGGCGCCCGGTCCCTACCTCCCCGGCGGCCAGGGCGTGCCGGTGACCCGCTGCATGGCCGACTCGCCGCGCGACGGCCGGAACGCCTGTCGGGCAGCCATGTCGTAGCGGTCGCCGGGCGCCAGGAAGTAGAAGAGTCCGCCGCTGTCCAGCGTCGCGTTCGCGTCGTAGATGACGGCGTAGCTCTGCCCCACCACCTCGAAGCGGTCGCCCTGCACCACGATCGCCGTGTTCTCGTCGATCCCGATCCCCAGGAGCTCGGGCTTCGCGCGGATCACCTCGATCAGGTCGAATTGCCGGTTCCGCCTGAGCAGGTGCTGATCGATGCCGACGCCCTTCAGGAACCCCAGCCCCTCTTCGTGGTCGCCCATCATGATCGTGTTGGTTCTCGTGTCCCCGCGGACCAGGTAGGACCCCTGAATCGAAGCGCCCGCCGACGACCCGCCGATCACGCCGCCGCGGTCGAGCACGTCCCACAGCGCGTCGTGCACCTTCGTGCCGAGGTAGGAATCCGCAAGCCGCCACTGCCGTCCCCCGGTGAACCACACGCCGCGGGCGTCGAGCAGCGGCTCGACGAAGGCGTCCGTGTCGGCCTCGGCCGGGTCGTAGGTGTGCAGGATCGTGATGTCGGTCGCCCCCGCGGCCTCGAACGGACGCCGCCCGCGAAAATACTGGTCGTAGGAGTCGCCACCGCCGGCCGTCGGGATGACCACGATCGGCGCCGAGGGCCCGCCGGCCAGTTCGACGAAGCGCGCGAACACGGCCGGATCGGACAGCGCGCCGCCGGCGACGATCAGGCTGCCGTTCGCGGGACCGACCTGCTGGGCCGAAGCGAAGGGAACCGCCACGACGGACGAGACGAGCAAGGCGGAGAGTGAGAGGAGGAGTGAAGGGCGACGGTGTCTGGTGCTGTTCACGGTTCTAATCCTCGCGAAGCGGTTGATACGGTCGGCGGAGTGACGCCGAAGTTGGGGGCGCGGAGAGCGTGTCGCCAGTGGCGCCGCCCGTCGGTCCGGCTGGCCTTCGCCGCTTGGACGCGGCATCTTGGGGTCTCTCGATTGCAGCCGGGTGCTGCCCCGCAGAGCGCACCAGCCAGGAGATGTCGCCACGATGCCCAGGAGCTCGCCCGCGCTGGCCTTCTCAGGCTGCCGCAGGCTCACCGTGGCCGCCATCCCGGTCGCGTTCGGCCTTCTCGCCTGCGCCGGGGAGCAGGCACCCTCCGGTCCACCCACCACCGGCCCCGAGCTTCTCGAGGCGGCGATCCGGTACCACGACCCCGACGCTCGATGGCCGCGCCTTCGGCACACGCTCGTGATCGACCAGTCCAGGCCCGACGGAAGCGAACGCCGTGCGGCGATATTCGTCGACGCCGCCTCCAGCGACTACCGCTACGAGGAGGACACCGCGGACGGGCACCTGGTCAAGGGGACCGACGGAGACGACTGCTTCTCCAGCGTCGATGGCGCAGCGCCCACCGAGGACCAGGCGGCCAGGCTGCGGCTGGACTGCGCGAACGTGCGGCGTATGCGGAACTACTACCTGTACCTCTGGGGCCTGCCGATGAAGCTGCGTGATCCGGGGACCAACATCGACCCGGCCATCGGCGACGCCGAGTTCGACGGCATGGCGACGAAGACGCTGAGGGTCACCTACGACCCCGGCGTGGGCAGCGACACCTGGTACTTCCACTTCGACCCCGGCACCTATCGGATGGTGGGCTACCGGTTCTACCACGATGAGGCCGCCGGGGACGGCGAGTACATCCTGCTCGACGGCGAGCGCGAGGTCACAGGGATGCGGATTCCCGTGGAGCGGCGCTGGTTCACCAACGCCGAGGATCGGTACCTGGGAACCGACGTGCTGGTGGACGACTATCCGGGGGCACGACCGGGCGCGTGAGGCGCTTGACCCATCCCGGCACCGAGTCCGTGCGGCCAGCACACCCGATCCGAAGGACGCGGCATGCGTGGGCCATCGTCGCGGCGGTCTGTGTCCCGGCCTGCGGCGATTCGGACGCCGGGGGCATAGGCGCGGACGATCACGTACAACCCGAATCGCTCGGCCCGCCCGACGCCGTCTTTCCCGGTGACTTCGGCTATGTGCATACCGCAGTCGAACTTCCGGACGGTCATGTCCTTGTGGCCGACCCGCTCGGCAAGGCGCTCTACCGCGTGGATATGGAAGACGGTACGCGCGCCGTCATCGGAAGCCTGGGCCAGGGGCCGGGCGAATACCTGCAACCCGACGCCGTCTGGCCCTTCCGGGGCGACTCCATTCTCCTCGTGGACCTGGGCAATGCGCGGCTGGTGCGGATCGGGCCGGATCTAGTGTTCGGCGCGAGTCGCCCGATCGCCACGTTCGCCGGGGACGATGCACCGATAATGGTGCTGCCCGACGCCGTCGATGGCGAAGGCAACGCCTTCGTATCCGTGTTGGGAGGCTATCCGCCACCGGACAGCGGCGCGATTCTGCGGTTGGGTCTGACCACCGCGGCGGTGGACACCGTAGCCAGATACAAGCTGCGCGAGTACGAAATCACCGAAACCGACGACGGCACCTACGTCATTCCGATTCGACTGTCACCCCAGGACGCATGGGGCGTGGCCCCCGACGGATCGGTCGTCATTGCCCGTGCCGGACACTACGGCGTGAACTGGTTCGGGCCGAACGGTGCCGTGACCTACGGCGACACGATCCCCTACGCACCAGTGCCCGTTACCAGGGCGGATATGGCGGAGGACCTGCGGGCCGCAGAGCGGCACGGCGGGGTTTCCATCGATTCCGGAGTGAGCGAGGACGGCACCAGGACCACCAACTTCTCGCGCGGCGGATTCGGGTCACCCGACGAAGAGGTCGATTACGACGACTACACGTGGCACGACGTTAAACCGGCCTTTCACAACGCGGTGGTGCGCGTGGACCCGCTCGGTCGGGCCTGGGTTCGCCGGCACCTGCCTGCGGACAGCGGAACCCGTTACGACCTGTTCAGCCGCGGGGGGCAACTGGTCAAGGCGCTGACCCTTGAAGGCGACCGGATCGTGGCGGCCTTCGGCCCTTCGCACGTCTACATCGTCGCCTTCGACGAATTGGATCTGGCCTATCTGGAGCGGTACGAGCTGCCGTAGCGGATAGCGGCGCTTTCTCTCGCCAATGCCAAAGGGGCCCGGACGCTGCCGCGCCCGGACCCCTTCGTATCAACGGCCCTGTTTGTGCCGCTTGGGGGGTTTGGCTAGTACATCCCGCCCATGTCGCCGCCGCCCGGCGGTCCGGCCGGCTTCTCCTCCTCGGGGCGCTCCACGACGACCGCCTCGGTGGTGAGGAGCAGGCTGGCGATCGACGCGGCGTTCTGCAGCGCGCTGCGCACGACCTTGGTCGGGTCGATCACGCCGGCCTTCACGAGATTCTCGTAGGTGTCGGTCTGGGCGTTGTAGCCGAAGCCGCCCTCGCCCTCGCGCACCTGCGCCACCACGATCGACGCCTCGGCGCCCGCGTTGGCCGCGATCTGACGGATGGGCGCCTCCAGCGCACGTCGCAGGATGTTCGCGCCCACCTGCTCGTCCTCGCGGTCGAAGCTCAGGGCGTCCAGTGCCGACTGGGCGCGCAGCAGCGCCACGCCGCCACCCGGAACGATTCCCTCTTCCACTGCCGCGCGGGTGGCGTGCAGGGCGTCCTCGACCAGCGCCTTCTTCTCCTTCATCTCGGTCTCGGTGGCCGCGCCGACATCGATCACGGCCACGCCGCCGGCCAGCTTGGCCAACCGCTCCTGGAGCTTTTCGCGGTCGTAGTCCGAGGTGGACTTGTCGATCGCCACCTTGATCTCCTCGATGCGCCCGTGGATCTTGTCCTCCGCGCCGGCGCCGTCGATGATCGTCGTGTTGTCCTTGTCGATGACGACCCGCTTCGCGCTCCCGAGGTCGCTCAGCACCGCGTTCTCGAGCTTGAAGCCGACCTCTTCCGAGATCACCTGGCCGCCGGTCAGGACCGAGATGTCCTGCAGCATGGCCTTGCGCCGGTCACCGAAGCCCGGAGCCTTGACCGCGGCGACCTTGAGGGTGCCGCGCAGCTTGTTGACCACCAGCGTCGCCAGCGCCTCGCCCTCCACGTCCTCGGCGATGATGAGGAGCGGCTTGCCCATCTGCGCGACCTTCTCGAGGATCGGCAGAAGGTCCTTCATCGAAGACACCTTCTTGTCGTGGATGAGGATCATCGGCTCCTCGAGCTCGGCCTCCATCCGCTCCGGATCGGTGACGAAGTAGGGGGACAGGTAGCCGCGATCGAACTGCATGCCCTCGACCGTGTCCAGTTCGGTCTCGAGCCCGCGGGCCTCTTCGACGGTGATGACGCCGTCCTTGCCTACCTTCTCCATCGCTTCGGCGATCAGCTCGCCGATCTCCATGTTATTGTTGGCCGAGATCGCGCCGACCTGGGCGATCTCACGCTTGCCCTTGGTCTCGGTGGACGTGGCGCGCAGGGAGTCGACGACCACCTCGACGCCCTTGTCGATGCCGCGGCGGATGCCCATCGGGTTCGTCCCGGCGGTCACGTTCTTGAGGCCCTCGCCGAAGATCGCGTGGGCGAGCACGGTGGCGGTGGTGGTGCCGTCGCCGGCGACGTCGGACGTCTTGGTGGCCACCTCCTTGACCATCTGGGCACCCATGTTCTCGACCGGGTCCTCCAGCTCGATCTCCTTGGCGACGGTCACGCCGTCCTTGGTGACCGTCGGCGACCCGAACTTGCGGTCCAGGACCACATTGCGGCCCTTGGGCCCAAGGGTGACCATCACCGCGCGCGTGAGCTGGTCCACGCCGGCCTTCAGCCGCGAGCGCGCCTCGATGTCGAAATCCAGTTCCTTCGCTGCCATTTCGTTTTCTCCTGGTGTGTTCCCGGGCGGCCCCCGGGAGGGGCGCCGCCGGATGAGTGTGCTAGTTGACCCTGGCGAGAATGTCGGATTCGCGAAGGATCAGGAAATCCTCCCCGTCGATCTTGACCTCGGTGCCGCTGTACTTGCCGTACAGCACGCGGTCGCCAGCCTTCACCTCCATGGGAATCCGGTCTCCGTCCTCGTCGAGCTTGCCGGGTCCCACGGCGACGACCTCGCCCTCCTGGGGCTTTTCCTTGGCGGTGTCGGGGATGTAGAGGCCGCCCCGCATCTGCTCGGCCTCTTCCAGGGCCCTCAGCACCACGCGATCCGCCAGGGGCTGGATCCTTTCTGCAGCTGACATGCGCTACTCCTTGGAAAATGGGTGTTGATTGGGGTCTCTTTGCGGGCAGGGGATCGAGACCCGTGCCCACGGTATTAGCACTCGTGTTTGTCGAGTGCTAATAAGTCAGCGAAGGAGTCTCGCAGGAGCAGGCCGGAGTGTCAAGCCGGAACGTCGGATCGCTCAGCCAGCCCCGGCGAGGTGCGCTCCGGCGATCCCGAGACCCTGCAGCGTGAGGTATGGCTCCACCCGTTCCACCGACGCCGCGTGCGGCCCGATCACGGGGGCGAAGCCGCCCGTGGCGACCACCAGCAGGTTCTCGGGCCTCCAGCTCGCCCGGATGCGTGCCACGATGCCGTCGACCGCGTCGACGGCCGAGTAGAAGACACCACTCTGAATGCACGTTTCCGTCCGCCGTCCGATCACGGCCTCCGGGGGCACGAGGTCGACCCGCGGCAGCTTGGCGGTGCTGCGGGCGAGCCAGTCCAGACCGGCGCTCAGGCCGGGAGCGATCACTCCCCCGCGGAACACTCCCTCCGCCGTGATGCAGTCAAAGGTGGTGGCCGTGCCCAGGTCCACCGCGACGGTGTCGCGCCCGAAGCGGGTCTTGGCGGCCAGGGTATTCACGATACGGTCGGCGCCGACGGTGAGCGGCTCTTCCACGTCCAGCTCGATCGGCAGCCCGGAGGTCGCGTTCACCTCGAAGACGGCGCCGTCCACGACCGACGCCATCGCGTCCGCGACCGTGCGCGTGACCGAGGGCACCACGGAGCCGATGACACCTCTGCGAATCGTGGACCCCGGCACAGGCTGCATGGCGAGGAGCGCGTTGAGGAGGACCCTGTACTCGGCGGGTGTACGGGGCGCGCGCGTGCTGACCCTCCAGGTCTCCATGACCTCGTCTCCGGAAAGGTCAAGGAGGCCGAACACGGTCTCGGTGTTCCCCACGTCGGCGACCAGTTGACAATCCATGGTTCAGCTCCGGAATGCGACGGATCCGGCGATCACGTGCAGGCGGACCCCGGTGTCGTCTCGTATCTCAAGGGCCCCGTCGGCGAGGACGGCTCCGCCCGTTGCGGAGAGCGCCTCGACCTTGCGGGGGGGTCGGGAAGAATGGCGAACGACACCGCTCACGGACAACCGCCGTCCCCGCAGGGCCGAGCGGGCGTCGAGTTCCTCCAGGTCACCGGCGGGGATCTCCGGGGCGGACGCGTCCCACACCGCCGCGAGCTCGTCGGCGAGCCGTTGGAGCACGAAGGCTCTCCGCGCCGGGCGGCCGGTGTGGAGCAACAGCGAGGTCGCTGGCGGAACGAGTCCTGGCGGAAGCTCCTCTGGCGGCTGATTCAGGTTGATGCCGAGGCCGACCAGAACGGCACCACGTACATGCTCGCACAGGATGCCGCCCACCTTGCTGCCCGCGAGCATGACGTCGTTGGGCCACTTGACCTCCGTCCTGATCCCGGGGGCGGCCGCGTCGAGGGCCCGGGCGACCGCGAGCCCGGTGCGCAACGGCAGCGTGGACACGGCGTTGCCGGATCCGGGGCGGGCCATGGTGAACCAGAGTCCCCGCGCGGTATCGGAGGCCCACTTCCTTCCCTGCCGCCCCCTGCCTGCAAGCTGACGGTCGGCCAACACGATCGCGGGGAGCGGCCGCCCTTCCTCCACCAACTCCCTTGCGCGGTCGCTCGTCGAGCCGATGCGCGCGTGGAACTCGGCCGTCAGCACCCCCAGCCGGTCGGCCCAGATGCGGGTGGAGCGGCCCTCCCAGCTGCCAAGGGGCGGCTTCATGGGATCGCGAACCAGAGGAAGAGTGCGCCCACAACCCAGAGGTAGGGGGCGAAGACATGGAACGAGCGGTTGGCGAGCATCGCCTGGAAGATGCGGATCGCCGCCACACCGGTGACACATGCGGCCGCGGCCGACAGGAGGAGGGCGGGTGGCGCAACGCCGCCGGAGGAGATGGCGTCGGGGAGCCTGAGGAGTGCGGCGCCACCGACCGCCGGGAGCGACATGAGAAAGGAGAACGCGGCGGCTTCCGACGGACTCACCCCGCGCCACAGGGCCGCGACGACGGTGCTGCCCGAACGCGAGATGCCGGGCACGATCGCCACGGCCTGGGCGAGGCCCATGACCAGCGCGGAGGGAGCGCCGATCCCGCCCGCGGGTCTCCGGACCAGCGCGCGCTTCGCGCTCCAGACCACGCAACCGGTGACGATCAGGGCCACGGCGGTGACGGCAGGGCGGTCGAAGAGCGACTCGAGGAAGTCTCCGAATCCGAGGCCGGCGATGGCCGCCGGGACCGACGCGAGAACCAGCAGTCCCGCGTAGGCGAGTTGCTCGCGGTCACCGCGGACCGTGCCCGCCACCAGCGCCCCCAGCCTCGAGCGGTAGACGATGACGACGGAAAGGAGCGTCGCCGCGTGAAGGGCGACCTCGAGGCCCGCGCCGGGAACCTGGACGCCGAGGAGCGCCTGGCCCATGACGAGATGTCCGGAGCTGGAGACGGGCAGGAACTCCGTCGCCCCCTGGACGAAGCCGAGAAGGAGCCCCTCGTACCAGGTCACCGCAGCAGGGACCGGTAGAAGTCCTCGTACCTGGGAAGCACCGTCGCGGTGGCGAACCGCTCGAGCGCCGCCGCTCTCCCGGTCTCGCTGAAGCGTCTCCAGACCGCAGGATCCCGTAGCAGGAAGGTGCCCGCCTCGGCGGCTTCGTCCACGGCGCCGACCGGCACGAGGAGGCCGTTCTCGCCGTGGGAGATCACCTCTGGCAAGCCTCCCGCCCGGTATCCGACGACGGGCACGCCGCAGGAGATGGCCTCCAGCGCGGCCAACCCGAACGATTCGCTGTCGCTGGTCAGCAGGAAGAGGTCCGCCAGACCGAGGAGTTCCTCTACCGAGGCGTGCTTGCCGAGAAAGACCACGTCGCGCTCCAGCTCCAGCTCTCCGACGCGCTGGGCCGCGCGGGGGCGGTCGGGTCCGTCGCCTACCATCACCAGGCGGGCCGGGATCGTCTTTCTGATCCGCGCGAACACCTCGATCACGTCCTGAACCCGCTTCACGGGGCGGAAGTTCGAAATGTGCATGACGATCTTCTCTCCCGCGGGCGCGAAGATCCCGCGGTGGCGCGGGTCGGAGGCGGGACGGAAGACGTCGGTGTTGACGAAGTTGGGAATCACGCGCACCCGGTCCGCCGGCACGTCGAAATCGCGCACCGTCACGTCCTTCAGGAACTCCGAGACGGCGGTGACGCCCTGTGACCGCAGGATCGAGAAGCGCGTGATGGGCTTGAACGACGGCTGCGTGCCGACCAGCGTCACGTCGGTGCCGTGCAGGGTGGTGACCAGCGGGGGGGCCGCCTCGCCGTTCAGCATCTCGCCGGCGATCCAGGCGGAGGTCGCGTGCGGGATTGCGTAGTGCACGTGCACGAGGTCGAGCCCCTCGCGCAGTGTGGTGTCGTGGATGGTGGCTGCGAGCGCAAGGGTGTAGTGGTTGTGTTCGAAGAGCGGGTAGCGTTCGATCTCGACCTCGTGGAAGTACACCCGCTCGTGGAAGCCGGACAGGCGAAACGGCTGTGCGTAGGAGATGAAGTGCACTTCGTGCCCCCGTGCGGCCAGCCCGATTCCGAGCTCCGTCGCGACGGCGCCCGAACCGCCGTACGTCGGGTAGCAGGTGATCCCGATCTTCATGTCGCCCCTCGAGCCATGCAGGATCGCCATGCACCCACCACGGCCGCGCACTGCGCTTCCACCGGCTCCGTGCCATCGACCCCGAAGGTCCGCGGCCCCAGCTGGTGGCGGAACCACGTTCGCTGTCTGCGGGCGTATTGCCGGGTGGCCACCCGGGTGCGCTCGACCGCTTCGTCCAGGCTGATCGCGCCTGCCAGATGATCCGCCATCTCACGGTACCCCACGCCGTCCAGCCCCGGATCGGCGCGGTTGTGGCCAGCTGCCAGGAGGCGGTCCACTTCCTCGACGAAGCCCTCCTCCACCATGGTGCGCACGCGCTGACGGATCCGTGCATCGAGGACGTCCGGCGGCACCTCGAGCAGGCACACCAGGGCAAGGAGGGGAGTGGCCTCGGTCGGCTGGCGGCGGTGCCACGCGGACAGGGGCCTGCCGGTCAGAAGAGCGACCGAGATCGTGCGAACCATGCGCTGCCTGCCCCCTTGTGCCGTGACCCGGGCCCGGGCGGGATCGAGAAGTCGGACCCAGCGTTCGAGTTCGGATCCCGGCAGATTGCCCAGGAACTCCTCCAGGGTTGTGCGGCGCCCGGAATCGAGCGGCGGCTCCCGGAAGATCGGGTCGGTCAGGACTTTGAGAAAGAAGCCGGTACCCCCGACGAGCAGCGCGACCCTGCCCCGTCCCCTGATTTCCCGGATCCAGCGGCGCGCGTCCCGGCCGAACTGGCCGGCGCTGTACCGTTCCCCGGGGTCCCGTATGTCCAGGCCGTGGTGCGGGACGACCGCCCGCTCGTCCGGGTTCGCCTTGGCCGTGCCGACATCCATGCCGCGGTAGATCTGCCGCGAGTCCATCGAGATGATCTCGCCGCCGATCTGTGTGGCCACGCGGAGCGAGAGCGCCGTCTTCCCTGTGCCGGTGGGACCCACGATGGCCAGGAAGTCGGGCTCTGCCGACTCACGTGCGCCCGAAGCTCCGCCGGAGTTCATCGAGTCTGAGGTTCACGGTCGTGGGCCGGCCGTGGATGTCGTGATAGGGCAGCTCGGTCGCGAAGAGCTGGTCGAACAGTTCCTGCATCTCCTCGTCGGACAGCTTCTGCCCCGCCTTGATGGCTGCCTTGCAGGCAAAGCTCATCGCTACCCGCTCGTTCTGGTTTCGCGCGCCCTTCATCAGTTCCGAGCCGTGGACGAGCTCGTCGATCATCTCGCGCATGCACCTTTCGGCGTCGAAGTAGGCGTGCGGACTCGGCACGGCCTGGACCAGAAGCGCGCCGTCGCCGAAGCGCTCGAACTCGAAGCCTAGCCGCGTCAACGGCGCACGCACCGACTCGACTACATCCATTTCCGGCCCGGAAAGGCGGATCGTGAAGGGAAAGAGCAGTCGCTGTCCCTGCCCGTCCCTGCGCTCGAAGCCCGCGATGATCCGCTCGTAGAGGACTCGTTCGTGCGCCGCGTGCTGGTCCACGATGATCACGCCGTCCCGTGTTTCGGCCAGGATGAAGCTGTTGTGGACCTGCAGGAGCGCCGGGCGGGGTGCGCGCTGTGTCGACGCCTCGTCCCCGACGTCTTCAACACCGCTCGCGGCGCCGCGGAACAGCTGCATCTGCCCGCGATCGCCATCGCCCGATTCGGCCGCGGCGTCCGTGCGGTCGGTCCGGCCCGCACCGGGTACGGGCCCACTCCCGCGGGTGCCGGTACCCTCCCGGACCATCTCCGGGCCGGTGTCCCACCTGGCCGCCGATTCGATCCCCTCGAGCGTCTCGCGCACCGCAGCCTCGACGAAGCCCTCGACTTGGCGGCGGCTCCGGAACCTTACCTCGGCCTTGCCAGGATGGACGTTCACGTCGACCTCGACCCGAGGCATGCCAAGGAACAGAAAAAGCCAGGGACGGGTGCCCTCCGGCACCGTGGTGCGGTAGCCGCGATCGGCGGCCGCGACGAGGCGCCCGTCGCGGAAGGGGCGCCCGTTGACGAACAGGTGGCTGCGCCGAAACCCGGGCCGGGCGAGATCGGGCCGCTGGATCACGCCCACCAGGCGCAGATCGCCCTGCCCTGTGGAGAGGTCGATCAGGCCGGCCTTTTCGGCGTCCTTCCAGATGGCCTCGACGCGGGATCGCAACCCCCGCTCCGCCGGCAGGTCGAGCACCGTGCGACCCCCGGATTCGAAGACGAAGCGGGTACCCTGGTGGGCCAGTGCCAGAGAGTGGATCACGTCGCTCACCGCCCTCGTCTCGGCAGGTACGCTGGCCAGGAACCTCGCCCGCACCGGCGTGTTGAGGAAGAGATTCGCGACATCGACGGTCGTGCCGCGGCGCCGGGCCACGTCCTCGACCCCCTGCATGCGTCCGGCCAGCACTCGGAGCCGCGTCCCGACCTCCTCACCCTCGGCGGCCGTCTCGATCGTCAGGCGGGATACAGCTGCAATCGACGGGAGCGCTTCGCCCCGGAAACCCAGCGTGTGAATCTCCCGGAGCTCCTCGGCGCGGCGGATCTTGCTGGTGGCGTGGCGGTCCAGACAGACCAGGGCATCCTCCCGCGTCATGCCGCACCCGTCGTCCGACACGCGGATGCGTCCCTTGCCGCCCCGTTCGATCGAGACGCGCACCGTCCGCGCCCCGGCATCCAGCGCGTTTTCCAGGAGCTCCTTGACGACCGAGGCGGGCCGCTCCACCACCTCTCCGGCCGCGATCTGGTTGGCCACGTGGTCGGGGAGGACCCGGATTCGCGGGCGCGCCACCATGGAGGCCCTCAGTTCTTCGGGCTGTCTCCCGGCAGCCCGAAGAAGCGCTCCGTGTTGGCCCAGCTGTCCCCGGCCACTTTCTCCAGCGTCTCGTCACGCAGCCGGGCCAATGCTTCGGCGACATGGACGACGAACGCGGGCTCGTTGCGCCGACCCCGTTTCGGAACCGGGGCAAGATAGGGGCAATCCGTCTCGATCATGTATCGGTCCGAGGGCACCATCCGGGCCAACGCGGCGTCGAAGCTCCTGAAGCTCGCTATTCCCGTGAACGAAACAAACCACCCCGCTTCCATGGCCACCTCCAGAAGCCAGGCAGGGCCCGTGAAGCAGTGCAGCACCCCGGTCACGCGTCCGGCGCATTCCCGCAGGACTGCTGCCGTATCGTCCGCGGCCTCGCGGGAGTGGACGACCAGGGGCAACCCCAGTTCCTCGGCAAGGCGGACGTGCCGCGCAAAGCTCTGCCGCTGCGCCTCGCGGGGTGCGTTGTCGTAGTAGTAGTCCAGCCCGGTCTCGCCGATCGCCACACACCGCCTGTGAGACGCCACGTCACGGACCGTCCCGGTTTCCGGGGTGGGCCAGGACGCGACCGAGTGGGGATGGATTCCGGCGGAACACCACACGTCGT
Source organism: Gemmatimonadota bacterium (assembly GCA_009841165.1). Lineage (GTDB taxonomy): Bacteria > Gemmatimonadota > Gemmatimonadetes > Longimicrobiales > Gaopeijiaceae > Bin94. The sequence continues at coordinate 29,122 of VXMI01000160.1, forward strand.
CGTGGCGGCAGGCGAGTGCGAGGGCGTCCAGCGAATCCTCCTGGTTCGAGGCGATCGAGACGATGCGGGCAACGGATGCCTCGCGAGCCCTCTCGAGGACCGCCTTGCGGTCCGGAAGGAAGGCGGGGTCGGTCAGATGGCAGTGGGAGTCCGCAAACCTCACACCGCGGCTGCTCTCCTCGCCTTGGCCTTCTGTTTGTCGCGAACATCCCCGGTACCGTACCGCTTCTGGATTTCGAGGAGCGCGGGAGACGCGATGAATATGGACGAGTAGGTCCCGATCAGCACGCCGAGGATCAGCACCATGGTGAAGTCCCGGATGACGGCCCCTCCCAACACCAGCAGGGAGAAAAGCACGCCCAGCGTGGTGCCCGAGGTGAGGACCGTTCGGGGCAGGGTCTCGTTGATCGATCGGTTCACCAGCTTGTAGGGGTCCTCGCGGCGTCCCCCGCGCGCATTGAGGTTCTCACGGATGCGGTCGAACACGACGATCGTGTCGTTCAACGAGTACCCCACGATCGTCAGCAGCGCCGCGACGGTCGGCAGCGAGATCTCGACGCGGAAGAGCGCGAGAAGTCCCAGGACGATGAGGATGTCGTGCGTGGTCGCGATCACCGAGGCCACGCCGAAGCGGAACTCGAAGCGGATGGCGATATACAGAAGCGTCAGGAAGAGGGAGAAGATGATCGCCAGCGCGGCCCTGCCCTGCAGTTCCTCGCCGATCTTGGCGCCTACCGACTCCGTGCGCACGACCTCGAAGCGGTCCTCGCCGTAACTCGCGGCGATCTGCTCCGAGAGGCCCGCAGCTACAACGTCGATGCTCACTCCCTCCTCCACGGCCGCGCGGATCACATAGTCGCCTTCACCGCCGAAGCTCGTGATGGTCGGGGCCTGCGTGCCCCCCAGCGCGTCGCGCAACTCGGTGTCGTCCGTGGGAGGATCGAAGGCCACCTGCACCAGAACCCCCCCGGTGAAGTCGACTCCGTAGTTCTGCCAGTTGCCGATGGTGGCGAAGTTGACCACCATGGCCACCATCCCGGCCGCGAGAACGCTGGCCGAGACCACGTATGCCTTGCGGCGCATGTCGATGAAACCGTACTTCGCGTCGTGAAAAAGCCACATGGCTGGTCTGTCCCCGATTGCTGGCTGATGCCGTTCCCGAGTGCCGATCCTAGATGCTGATGGGGTCCGAACCGCGTTTCCTGGTCAGGTAGATCAGGAAGAGCGTGCGGGTCACATAGAGCGCCGAGAAGAACGAGGCCACGATTCCGATACAAAGCGTGACCGCGAACCCCCGCACCGGTCCGGTCCCGAACTGGAAGAGGATCAGACCTGTGATGAGCGTGGTGATGTTGGCGTCCACGATTGCGGACAATGCGTTGCCGAAGCCTTCGTCGACCGCTGTCCGGGGTGCGCGCCGGCGTTCCAGTTCCTCCCGAATGCGCTCGAAGATCAGGACGTTGGCGTCGACCGCCATCCCGATGGACAGGATCAGCCCCGCGATCCCCGGCAGTGTAAGCGTGGCGTTCAGCGCGGACAGGCCTCCCAGGACCAGCATGAGGTAGATCGCGAGCGCAGCGACGGCCAGGATCCCGGCCATCCTGTAGTAGACCATCATGATCACGAGGACCGCGATCACGCCCACGATGCCTGCCATCTGCCCCTGCTCGATCGAGTCCGCACCCAGCGACGGGCCGACGGTTCGCTCTTCCATGATGCTCAGCGGCGCCGGCAACGCACCGGCGCGCAGCACCAGCGCCAGGTCGGTGGCCTCGGACATGTCCGCGGAACCCAGGTCGATCGTCCCGCGGGCCCCGATGCGGTCGCGCACCACCGGCGCGCTCACTACCTCGCCGTCGAGGACGATCGCGATCCGATTGCCGATGTTCGCCGCCGTCAACCGCTGAAAATCCCGGCCGCCGCGCCGGTTCAGCTCGAAGAGCACCTGCGGCTGGTTGAACTGCTGGTCCCGGTTCGCGGTCGCGTCATCGAGTTGGTCGCCGGTGAGGAAGGCGTCTTCCTCGAGCACGTAGAGTTCGCGGTAGAACCTGCCGGCGCGCGGAATCGAGTCCCACCCCCACTGGAGGCTGACACCTCGCGGAAGCGCCCGCTGGAACTCGGGCAGGGCCATGAACGCCGTCGCATCATCGATGTCCTCGGCGTCGACGAGGTAGGTCCCCACCTCGCCGGTGTTGAGGAGTCCCGAGAAGGGGCGGAAGTTGACCTCGCCCATTTCGTCGCCGGACTCGTCCTCGGCCGTCGCCTCCTCTTCGGGCGTTGCGGTCGCGGGGTCCGCCGCCGCATCGGGGTCGGAGGCAGCCACGCTGTCTTCCGCCGACGCCGAGTCGGAAGGGGTGTTGAAAAGCAGCTGTTCGATCGAGGAGGCGCCGGCCTCCCCCGCTTCGGTGTCCCGCCCCATCTCGCGCAGCGTCTCCGCGCCCAGGGCGACCACGACGGCCCGGTCCAACCTCTCCAGAGCCTGGTCGACATCGGTGTTCGGGAGCACCAGCTTCCATTCGAGGAACGCCTGCTGGTTGATGATCTCCTTGGCCCGCGACTCGTCATCCAGCCCCGCAAGCTCGACGATGATGCGGTCGGAGCCGCTCCTCTGGATCAGCGGCTCCTCGACACCGAACTCATCAACGCGCGTGCGAATGATCCGCTCCGCGCGTTCGATGGCGCTTGCCTTCGCCTCCGGCGTGAGCGTGCCGTCGGGGTCGTCGATCTCGAGCACGAGGTGCATGCCCCCCTGCAGATCGAGGCCCAGCTTGAGGCCCTCGGTGACGTAGTATCCGATCGCAATGCCCAGCGCCGCCAGTATGACAATCAGCCGGACACGAAATGACTTCAGCATGGTGCTCCCTTGACTCCTCCTGAACCCCTGGCCGCCGCGCGGTAGATTCGGAACTTCGCCCGGCCCGGAAATAGTGTCAATCGCCTACGGGCGGTATGGGCGTTCGCTTCATTCCCGTTTGGGCCCGCAGGCGTCGCCGCGGGCGTGCGCGTGGTCTGCTTGCGCGGCCGTCCGATTCGACCAATCGGTTGTCACGTCAGTGTTTGGCCGCCATTTCGACTTCTTTTAGCCAGCCGACGGCAATCGCGGGCGTCTTGTCACTGCGCCGGGTCAACCGGTAGCATTCCCGCATGTCCCAACGGAGCATGCCAGCGCCCCGAAGTGCTGCGCCCCGCGCGATCGCGCTTGTCGCGGCCGGGTTGGCCACGTGCGCGCTTCTCGCCGTGGCTGTCGGCGCGGTGTTTCCGCAGGCTCCCCGCGACGGACACCCGGACGGTCTCCACGCCTCGGAGGCCGCAATCGGCAGCGCCGCCCTCTCCCCTCCCTCGGACACCGTCCTGCGCGTGACCTTCCTGGATGTGGGCCAGGGGGATGCCGTGCTGCTCCAGGCGCCCGAGGGGCAGACCGCGCTCGTCGATGCGGGGCGGCACGATGTGGTGCCGCTGTTGAGGGAGCTGGGCGTGGAGCGGATCGATCTGCTGGTGGCGACGCATCCGCATGCGGATCACATCGGGGGGATGGCGCGCGTGATCGAGTCGATGCCCGTGCGCTTCTACATGGACAACGGCGATCCGCATTCGACGGCGACCTACCGGCGGCTGCTGGCTGCCCTCGATGCGCGGCCGGAGATCACGTACCTGGAAGCGCTGCCGAGGACGATCTCGCTGGGGAGCGCGGAGATCGAGGTGCTGCCGCTGTTGCCGCGCGGGACGATGGACCACAACGATCGGTCGGTAACGCTTGTGGTGCGTTTCGGAAGCTTCACCGCGTTCCTGAGCGGCGATTCGGAGATCCGGCAGCTGACGGATCTGGTGGGCCGCGGTGTCGTTCCCCGGATGACGCTGCTGAAGGCGCCACATCACGGAAGCGACAACGGCTTTACGCCGGGTTTCCTGCAGGCCGGACGGCCCGAGGTGGTCGTGATCTCGGTGGGCAGGAACAGCTATGGGCACCCCAGGGCAGCTGCGCTGAGCGCGTATGCGGGGATCGGGGCCAGGGTGTTTCGTACGGACATCGACGGGCATGTGGCCATACACGGGTACCGGGATGGCGGGTACGGGGTGGCACGCGGGCAGCAGGTGGCATGGCTGGCGACAGTAAGCACGGGCGACCGGGACCGGATTCGGTTGGGGGAGGCGTTTGGCCCGGCGGCGGTCGTCGGTGGGGGCGCGGCCGCGGCCGCGGCGACCGGTGCCAGGGTGCGGGTGAGCGTGCACGCCGACGCGCCCGGTGACGACCACCGGAACCTCAACGGGGAATACGCGGTATTGCAGAATCAGGAGGACCGGGACCTGGCCATCGCCGGGTGGACGCTCTGCGACGACGCCAACCATTGCTTCCGGTTTCCGGCGGGGGCGGTTCTGGCGACCGGCGGCACGGTTGTCGTCTACACCGGTCCGGGACGGCCCGATGGCGAGCGCTACTACATGGGCATGGGGAGGGCGGTGTGGAACAACAACGGCGATACGGCGACACTGCGCGACGGAACGGGCGCGACGGTGGTCGTGTTCCGGTACTGAGGCGTCGGTACGTGGACAGGGATCCGGGCAGCAGGCGGCCAGAGAGCGTCTGGGTGGTCGACCGTGTCGAAGGTGCCGTGGCGGTACTGGTTCGGGATGAGGACGCGCATCATGAGGACGTGCCCGTGACGCTCCTGCCTGCCGGCGTCGGAGAGGGCGCCGTGCTGCGGGTTCCGGAGTTCGGGGACAGCCCGGCTTGGGCGCACGCAACAGTCGACGAGGAGTTGCGCATGGCCAGACTGCGCGAGGCGGAAGAGGTGCTGGACCGCCTCCGGAGGCGTGATCCCGGGGGGGACGTGGTCCTCTAGCCATGACAGCACGAGGCTGGGACCGGATCACCATGAGGTGCACGAGCGCGGTTGTTGCGCTCGTGCTGCTGCCGTCCATTGCGCCCGACCTGTTCGACCTGGGGTGTCCCCACCACCTCGGGCATGCGGATGCCGAGGAGCATGCTCACGAAGCGGTTCACCACGGCGGCGCTGCGGCGGACCACGCCAGCGCCGGTGAGCATATCCCGGCGCTCGCCGCGAGCCACGACGCCCACGACGGCACCTTGCCTCCGCCCTGCACATGCGTCGGCAGCTGCCCGACATCCGCCGGGCCCTCCCTTCCCGCGGGTCCCGCGCCGACCACCCCGGCGGTCCAGGCCAACGTCTCGGCCCGGGCCACCCCCACCCT
>VXMI01000089.1 GCA_009841165.1 Gemmatimonadota bacterium
CGTACTGGCCGCTGTCGTCGGTGACCGCGGTAGCGCTGGACACGCCCGAAAGCGCAACCGTCACGCCGCCGAGGCCCATGTTTTCGACCGTTACCGTCCCCGCCGTGGAAAAAATGATGGTTTCGTGATAGAACCACCTTGCCGAATGCCTTCGTTGTCTCCGATGATAGCGATTGTTCTTCTGCGGCTCAGACTGCTAGTTGAACTTGAAGGACACCCGAATGCCACACCGCACCATCCACCGCCAGCAGGGCCCCGGCGAACTCCGTTCACGCTATCTTGAAGCGATCCTCGGCGCTGTGGAGGACAGCCGCCGCCCCGCCACGCGCCGTGTCTACACGAGTGCGTGGAAGCGCTTCCGAAGCTGGGCCGAAGCCGAAGGGCTGCAGTCACTCCCCGCCGATCCCATGACCGTCGCCGCCTATCTCATCAGCCGCGCCGAGCAGGGTCTGTCCGCCTCCACCCTCTCCCTTGACCGCAAGGCGATAAGCCATTTCCATCGCGCCGAGGGCCTGCCCACCCCGACCAAGTCCGAGGGCGTCAAGCTCACCGTCGCCGGACTCCGCAACCAGGCTGCCGAGCAGGGGCGGGGCGAGCCGAGCCAGGCCAGGGGACTTACCGCCGAGGACCTGAAGTCAATTATGAGGACAGCGCGACTTCGCCGTTCCGGAAAGAGCGGCCGCACCGAGTCCAGGGCTTTCGCCCTGCGGCGGGGGAATGTCGACATCGCCATCGCTGCGGTCATGCGGGACGCCCTGCTGCGTCGCAGCGAAGCCGCCGAACTTCGCTGGCGCGACGTGGAGTTCTCTCACGACGGTTCGTCGCTCGTCACCATCCGCCGCTCGAAGACCAGCAACATCTCGGCGGTGCAGTACGTGGGCGTCCAGGCCACCGCCGCACTGCGGCGCATCCGCCCGCTGAACGCGCGCTCCGACGCGCGGGTGTTCGGGCTGCGGTCCGGCCGCTCGATCTCGAACCGCATCGCTGCCATGGCCCACGCCGCCGGACTCGGCGAGGGCTACAGGGGGCACTCGCCGCGAGTGGGGATGGCCCAGGACCTGACCGCCGCCGGCGTCGGCCTCGCTGCCCTCATGGTGGCGGGCCGCTGGCGTTCCGAGCGCATGCCGGCGCACTACGCGCGAGGCGAGTCGGCACGGCGCGGGGCCGTGGCAAAGCTGTATCGAGAGGGGAGCTGGCGCGAGCAAGCGCAGGGCGGCCGCCAGGCGGGTTGATCTGAGAATGTCGGGGCTGACGCTCGTGGCAGGGGCGCGCGCTCTTCGTAGGTAGATTCCTACTCGATCCTCCACCTCACCACATTGGGGGGAACAGGTATCGCCTCATACTCCGCTTCGACTACCCGCGTCGAATCGGCTTCGTCCGGTTCGTGGGGACCCACGCCGAATACGACCGAATTGATGCCTCCCGAGTATAGGAGGAAACCAGAATGACAATCAGGCCGATCAGAAACGAGACGGACTACGACGCGGCACTGGCGGCGATCGACCGCTTGATGGGGGTCGCCCCGGACACGCCGGAATCCGACAGATTAGAGGTGTTGGTGACCCTGGTCGAGAAGTACGAGTCGGCCCGGTGGCGCATCGACGCCCCGGATCCGATTGCGGCCATCCACCACATCATGGAGGCCCGTGGACTGCGACAAAAGGACCTGGCCGCTCTGATCGGCTCCCAGTCCCACGCCTCGGAAGTCCTGCGCCGACGGCGGCCACTCTCGCTGGCCATGATCCGGGCTTTGGCCACGGAATGGAGCGTTCCGGCCGAAGTGCTGGTGCGGGAATACGAGCTTGCAACGGCTTGATGCGACCGCCCACGCGCTCGCCAGCGTGAACTCATGATCCCATCACACATCACCGTCGGTCGACCCGCGCCGGGCTACGAAGCGTGCGCCCTCACGCTGGTGGAGCCCGGTGCGGGGCTTCTACACGGCATCATCCCGCATCCCGACTACCGGCATCCCGGACGAGCAAGATCTGTCCCTCAACTCACCGGCCTCCCCCGCGGCCGCAACACGAACAGCCCCTCACTCCAGCTCGACACCACCACGATCCCGCTCTCGAAGAACGGGTAGTTGCTCCACGCCCCGCCGAACGCAGGAAGGCCCGCATCGTCCGGCACGGTGTCGAAAAACCCGATCTCGACTGGATTCTCGACGTCGCTGATGTCGAGCACCCTGAGTCCACTCATCAGATTCGCCTGGTAGAGACGATTGCCACGCACGTACTGGTTGTGGTCGATGGTTCCCGTCTCGGCGAAGTGTTCCTTGAGCAGCAGGGGGTCGTCCAGGTCGGCCACGTCCCAGATGAGGGTGCGGGTGCGGTCGACGCCGCCCTGCGCTTCGTCGGCCTCGTCTCCCATGAAGAAATGGCGGTGGTCCTCGGTCAGCCAGCCCTGGTGCGCGTAGGCGACGTTGGGGTACTCGCCGCGGGCGATGGCGACGGGGTTGTCGCGGTCGGTCACGTCGGCGATGCTGAGCGCGGTCTCGTTGGCGCCGAAGCAGATCTCGCGCCCCTGGTAGTCCTCGTCGGGGCCCCGGTAGATGACGCACTGGGCGTCGTGGGAGTAGCCGGTGCGCTGGCGTCCGGTGGCGGCGTCGGAGAAGCAGCCCAGGAAGACGGGCTCGGCAGGTGTGCGCACGTCGATCATGTGCAGGCCGCCGCCGCAGGTCTGGCCGCCCATGCTGCTGCCGACCGCGTACGCCATCCCCGTCTCCTCGTTGATGACGATGTTGTGGGAGCTGGCGATGCCGTCGTAGCGCGCGGTCTCGGCGAAGGTCACCGGCGGGCCCGAGGCGTCTCTGAGTTGTGTGAGGTCGAAGATCTGCACGCCGTGCGCCCCGGCGCCGTCGGCGACGATGAACGCGTGGTCGGCGTACACCTTGATGTCGCGCCAGAGGTTTTCGGTGGCGCCCTCGGTCAGCGGCAGCTCGCCGGCGTACCGTGGGTTGGCGGGATCGCTCACGTCGACGAAGGCCGTGGCGTCAGAGCGCCCGACCAGCGCCCAGTCCCGGCCGGTCACGGGGTCGCTCCAGCCCCAGATGTCGTTGAGGATCGTGCCCGGATCGGCTCCCAGCGACGCAAGCGGCACGAACGCGACCAGGTCGACCTGCGAGCAGTCGAAGGGCCCGGTGGCGCCGTCGGTGCAGGGGGCTTCCTCGCCGGTCACTGCAGTGAGTGTTCGAGTGGATTCTCGGAGGGTTGAGCTCTCCGCCCAGCCATCGTCCCCGCGCTCGAACACGACAGCCGCACCCAGCCGCATGTCAGCGTTGGAGGCGGCAACCACGGCGACATCGTCACGCAGGGCAACATGCGAGCCAAAGAGAGCGCCGCGGGAGAATCCGGGGGCAGGGATGGTGGATTGGGGCTCGAGGGCAACGGTGCCCGGCGGGCCCGTCTCCGCGACCCGGAAGACCTGTGCGCTGCCCGCGGCCTGGTTGACGGCGCTCGCACCGACCCACACGCTGCGGCCGTCGAAGGCCACCGCCGAGCCGTAGCCTGCCGGGCCGGATTCGGGGAAGGAGAGACGGGCGCTCGCATCCCACTCGCCGTCGTCGCTGCGGGTGAAGAGGAGAGCTGCGCCCGCTCCTTCGTCCGCGCCGGGGGCGCCGACGAGAACGGAGGTGCCCGAGGCGGCGAGGCTCGTGCCGAAGGCGTCGCCGCCGCGACCGTCGGGGAGCGCCAGGATCGTGGTGGGAGAAGGGCCGGTGGCCGGAAAGCCGGCGTTGAAGGCGTAGGCCGCGCCGCGATCGTCACGCGTCCCGGGCGCGCCGACGTAGACGAGGTCGCCGGTCAGGGAGAGCGCTGCGCCGAAACGGTCGATGGCAGAGACGACGGGGGAAGCGAGAAGCGTGGCGGATCCGCCGTCCGCGTCAAACCGCAGGATCGCTCCAGGGCCTGCGTCCGATGGCGCCCCGAGATAGACGGCATCACCGGACAGGGCGACGGAGGCACCCGCGCTCCGGATCTCCCGATCGGCTGGAGGCACGAACTCGACCGTCTGCACCCACGTGCCGTCGCTACCGCGCTCGAAGATGTAGGCTCCACCGACGCCATCGATCCGCCCCGGTGATCCCACCAGCAACCGGTCGCCGTCAACTGCCAGCGCCGCCCCGAACTCGTCGCCGATCTCGACATCGGCGCCGGCGATGATGTAGGCGAAATCCCACCCGTCGTTACCGCGTTCGAAGACATGGATACTGCCGGGCGATGGGTAGATCGCACCCGCGACTCCACCGCCCGTGCGTCCCACGAAGACCTCACCGTCGCCGATGGCGATCGCGGCACCGAAGCCGGCGGCGGCCCAGATGGATTCGAGGTCGGGGGAGCGGGATTGGGCGCTGAGAGGCGTGTGTAACGCAGGTCCGAACACCAGCGACACGCTGGCGACGATTGCCTTGGCACGGAACTTCATGGTTGTCCTCCTCCTTCGAGATCGCGTCTGTAGTCACCAAGATCCGTCCTCCGGGGCGTGTGGCGCAATGCGTAAAATCGACATTACACAATGTCATGTCGGCATTACATATGGGCGATCACAAGGTGCGGCGCATGACAAACGCCCGACTGTATCTATGAGAGACGGGCAGAGGCTATGGGCCTCCCCCACACAACCAGGCCCGCCACCTCTCCCAAGAGCCGCCCATCCTCCATCCTCGCGGAGCCCTCCTTGACCTGCTCGGCGATCCTCTTCCTCAAAGCGCGGTCGAACCTGGCAGCCTGATCGCGCGACATCCGATCCCTGGAGAATCCGTTCTGCGAGTGCCGTCGCTCTATATACTCGTCTACCGTCGGCGTCCACGGGACCGGACCTGTCTCCTCCTGGCCAAGCCGCTCGAACAGGCCTGCCTCCTCGAGCGCCGTCACCGGATTCCATCGCACGTATTCCCGGTTCAGCGAGTAGCGGGGGATGATGTCGTCCTCACGCAACCCGACATGAGCGGTCCGACCGACTACAGCGAGGACGCCATTCTCGGTCAATAGTCTGGCGAACCTAGGGATGACAACATCCAGATCGAACCAGTGCAGACTCTCCGCCGCCGTGATGAGCGCATAGGGGCCGACCAGATCGGCCTCTTCGACCGGCGCGCAAATCCAGCGGATGCGCGGGTCGTCACCCCCGGGAAGCCCACGTGCCGTCTCGATCATGCCACGCGAGAAGTCGACCGCGTCCACACGGTCGCAGTCCCGCGCGAGCCCTCGCGCGATGTCCCCGAGTCCGGTGCCGGCGTCCAGCAGCGACCTCGGCCGGTCCACGATCAGCTCGCGAAGGACCTCGAACGTGCCGGGCGGATGCGGTGGGCGTTGCCGATAGGCGGCCACCACGCTGGGATCCTTGAAGGTCTCGGCAAACTCGACACTCCGGCAGGCGGGCCGGGTTACCATGTCCGAATTCCTGTCGCGAGGGGAGCGTGTAACGCGAGTGCGCACACAAGCGCCCCGCCAGCGACAAGGATGCAGCGTGCCCTGTCCCATGCAGCCATTCTAGCGCCCCCGGTTTCCAGACAGGTTGGTTCCTCGAATACCGCCAATCGGCCGTTAGCCGAGGAACTTGAGACAGACACGTTGCAAGATCCAGCGTTCAAGAGACTCTTCTGCCACCCCAAAGCCATGGAGAATGTGGTGCGCCGCTACGCCCCCACGGAGGCCGAAGGGATCGACTTCGCAACCTTGGAGGAACTGAACGCCGAGTTGGTCGGAGAGGCCCTGGTGCGACGCTATCCGGACATGCTTTGGACGGCCAGGCAAGCTGATGAAGGGGTGGAACCCGGCGACCTGGCTCGGATCATTCTGAAGCTGGAACAGGACCGGTCGGTGGTCGGGACGCTGGTGACCCTCTCAGAACTGGATCGGGTTGCCAACGAGACGGGTAGTCAGTACCACCGCCTGATGGCCGAGTGCGTCGCGGAGATGCTAGTTTCGAGCGGTCGGATCACAAGACGGCAGTCGCAGGAGGTGACGACAATGGCGCAGGTATCGACCGAGTACCAGCGGAGCCTGGAGGAGTGGGGGAGGAAGAGGCGTGAGCAAGCCCTGGGCGACATGCTGTGCAAACAGGTGAGCATAAGATTCGGTTCCGGCGTGGCCGCCGAAGTGCGTGCCCTAATCGTAGACATGTCGGAGTCTGGTGGCTTGGTGGAGGCCGCGAGCGCGGTCGTCGAGTGCTCCACGCCCGACGAACTTCTCACCCGGGTGCGCCGCATGACGTCCGCCTGATCACTCGCCATGCGCAGACGCGGGGGGCGTTGCCGATAGGCGGCCACCACGCTGGGATCCTTGAAGGTCTCGGCAAACTCGACACTCCGGCAGGCGGGCCGAGTCAGCATGTCGCCGTTTCGTTCGCGGCACCGCTGCCGGGCACCTTGCCGCCGGGCTTTTTGAACAACATCCTCAATCCCCGCCAGCGGATTTGCTGGCTGACCATGTAGGCGCCCGCTCCGGTTGGCGTGGGCGGGCTGATCGAAGGAAGGTATCATGGCGACCCGGGGCGATACGACACGCCGCGACTTCCTCCTGCGGATGGCGGGCGTCGGAGCGGCGTTGGCAACCCCGCGCGCGGTGATTGGGGAACGGCCGCGACAGCAGCCCACGCTCCCGACCCGAACAATCCCCGGCACCGACGAAACCCTTCCGATCGTCGGCTTCGGCTCGTCCAAGCCCGTACTCGAGATCCCGACCGAGGGGACCGAGCCCGTGGCGGCGGTGATCCGGGTGCTGCTGGAACACGGGGGGCGGGTGGTCGACACCTCGCCGCGCACGCCGGAGATCGACGCCGAGTTCGGACGGGTCCTGACGGCGCCCGAGTTCCAGGGCCGCCTCTTCGTCGCGACGAAGATCAACACGGACGGGAGGATCGCAGGGATCACGCAGATGCGGCAGAATCAGCGGCTGGTCGGACGGCGCACGCTGGACCTGCTTCAGGTCGAGAGCATGCGCGATCTGGACGTGCACTGGCCCAGCGTGCTGCGGTGGAGGGACTCGGGCGAGGCGCGCTACATCGGCGTCACGGTGTCGAGCAACGGCCGGCACGACGACTTCGAGGCGGTGATGAGGTCGGAGCCCCTCGACTTCGTGCAGATCAACTATTCGGTCATGGAGCCGGGTGCGGAGGATCGGCTGCTGCCGCTCGCGCAGGACCTCGGGATGGCCGTGCTCATCAACCGCCCGTTCATGAACGGGAGCTACTTCGGGCGGGTGAGCGGGCGGACGCTGCCCGACTGGGCGGCCGAGTTCGACTGCGCGACCTGGGCGCAGTTCTCGCTCAAGTACATCCTCGCGCATCCCGCGGTCACGTGCGCGCTCACCGAGACGACCAATCCTGATCACATGGCGGACAACATCGGGGCCGGCTTCGGCCGCCTGCCGGACGAGGCGATGAAGCGGCGGATGCGGGAGCTGGTTCGGGGTTTCTGAAGAAGGAGGACTCCCAATGACCCGTCAAGCAATCACCGCGCTGCTGCTGCTGGCTACCGCCTGCACACCCGCCCCCGACCAGCCCGCGCCGGGCGCCGACGAATCCGCCCAGCCCGGCACCATCGACAAGGACAAACTCCACGGCGTCTGGCAGATCATGACGGTCAGGAATCTCGACACCGGCGAGGTCGACTCGATCGCCAACCACCGCACGATCTGGACCCACTACACCGACTCGCACTGGACCTACGTCTGGATGGACGCCGGCCGCGAGGGCAGCACCCCCGCCGAATTCGCCGCGCTCGCGCCCGAGGCCCGGTACGCGGAGAACCGCGCCAAGATGCTCGACGACGAGGGCGAGTGGCGCTTCTGGGGCAGCGGCGGCGAGTGGTGGCTCGACAGCGACATGATGGGCTACACCAACGTCGTGTCCATCGAGCCCTACCAAGTGCAGATGGGCGGCGTGGAGAAGGTCGTGTACGTCAACGACACCGCCTACGCTTACCACACCGTGCCCGCCGACGGCGAGGCGGTCGAGGAGTACACGCACCGGCGTCTCGACACGATGGGCGAGCTGGCCGTGACCCGTCAGGGCGACATCGATCCTGCGGACTTGCGGGGCAACTGGCAGATCACCTCCACACGCAATTTGGCGACCGGGGAGGTGGATGAGGTCTGGCAGCACCGCACGGCCTGGTTCCACGTCACCGACACCCACTGGACATATGTCTGGATGAAGAAGGGTCGGCCGGTCGTCACCCCCGGCGAAGTCGGGCGCATGGCGCCGGAGCAGCGCATCACCACGCGCTATGCGCAGATCTGGGACGATCGCAACGAGCCTGTGTTCTGGGCGAGCGGCGGCACCTACAGCATCGTCGACTCGATGTTCGTGGTGGGGCCGCGGGTCCTCTCGATCGAGCCGCACTGGATCGGGGTCGAAGGCGAGGAGCCGATCACGCGGCTCGACCGCGAGGCGTACGTCTACCTGTCACCGCCCCGCGCCGACGGGACGGTCATCGAGACGACGCATCGGCGGATCGACTGAGGGGGGACGGGCCCGGCTAGCGGACAGCGCCCACCACACGATGCACGCTGACATACTCGACGCCCAGCTCGTCCCGATAGACCCCCGCCAGGAGCCCATCGCGAATCGCCAGCACCGTCAGGGCGCCGGGAGTCGATACGGGTCCCAGGTAGACGCCGGTCGGGTCGAATACATCCCACGTCGGGGACTCGCGTGACAGCGGATTCGACTGGAAGCGACGTGCCCAGATGGTCCCATCCGGTTCGGTCAGCAACTGGTCGAACGCGGGCTCTTGGCGGGGGATTTCCATGCGGTCCCGCCATTCCCGCCAGACCGCCGCGTCGGCACCTGACTGGCCGATCTCGACGAGGCTCTCGATCGTCCGTGCGACGTCTGCCCCGGATACCGGCTGGCGGTCGCGCACGATTCGGTGGCGAGCCACGAGCGATCCGGCCGCGTCGTGAAGCGATACCTGCGCGTCGGGGCCGCTGGCCACCGCGAGTCGGTTGCCCTCGATAGCCCGCAGCGGCCGTGGGCTGAAGGGCACGGGCAGCATGTGGCGGCCCGTCCAGATCCACCGCTGGCCGAGAATCGTTGCCAGCCGGACCCGATCCTCCCGGACCGGATCGTAGCGCCACAGCCCGATCGTGTCGGCCCAGGTGTTCCCGGCCTCGGGCGGCGCGATGGAGACCGGCAAGGTGACGAGCCAGGCGCCATCGCCAAACTGCGCCTGGGCCACGAACTCCGAGCCGCCGACCGACGGGCGCTCGGTGGCGATCAGGTCTCCCTGTTCTCCCAAGACGGAGAGTCGAGACAGGGCGCGGTCCCAGATCAGGAAGGCACCGTCCGGCCGCCGGCCCAGATACCGCGGGCTCCGGAACTCTCCCGGACCCTCTCCGCTGCCGCCAGCTGACCAGAGGTGGCGGCCGCCGGCGTCGTAGCGGCGGACCTCGGACGTTCCGCCGTCGACGACAATGACATCGCCGCCAGCCAGCAACGCCACATCCAGGACGCGGAAGAACTGCGAGGAGGGGTCGTCTTCGTCATCGCCCAGACGGAAGACCGGCTCCGGGTCGACGCGCCATTCCTCCCCGGGTGACCATGCCGCAGACGTGCTTTCCACGATACGCACACCGGCGCTGTCGACGCTGATGGAGGTGTCGGGTCCCTGCTGGACGCACGCGGTCGCGCAGAGCATGAACAGCGCTCCTGCCAGGTGCCCGATCCGTGGCAGGCGCCGACCCACCCGACCGTCACCTCGTGCCGGTGAGTTCCGCTTCCAGTTCATCCAGGGCTACCGGCCAGCGTGGGTGTCGCGCGGCTCTTATTCTCTCCAACGGTCCGGCCACGACTGTCACGAAGGCCACGGGGTCCAGGTACGCCTGCGCGACTGCCTTGACATCGTCGGGTGTGACGGTCTGAATGGCTGCCGGCCACGCCATCAGCTGGGCGGTGCCGCCGCGGCGGACGTGCTCCACCGCGAAGGTCACGCTTGCGGTTGTGGCGAGTTCGAGCGACCGGCGCCAGACCGCGTCGACCAGCCAGCCCTGAGCGCGCGTGACTTCGGATTCGGTGACGGGCTCGTCGGGATTGTGAATGCGCGTGATTTCGTCCAGGCTGTAGCGGACGAGCGGCGCCACGGCCTCGGGACGGCCGCCCGTGCGCACAAGGAGGAGGCCGGTTCCAGATCCGGTGATGGGTATCTCGAAGTCGTCGCGGTTGGCCAGGCCCCGTATCTCTCGCGCGGCGATGTTGAGGCGCTCGGCGAGAATGAACCGGAGGACGGCCAACGCGGCGCGGTCCGATTCCGGTACTGCGCCGATTGCTCGGCCGATGGCGATCCAGCCCTCCAGGCTCGGGACGTCTACGGCGTGAAAGCGGGTCGAGGGCTCGTGGGGGGTGATCGCGACGGGTTGCGGTGCGGGCTGGACGCTGGGTGCCCAGCCGTGGGTAGCGGCCTCGAGGGTCGCTTCCACTTCGTCGCGGGGCGCGGGGCCGCCGATGCCGAACACAACGCGGTCGGCTGCGAGGGCTCGGGAGGCCAGCGCTCGCGCCGCGGCTGGCGAGACCGTCGTGCCCGGGTCGGGAGGCGCCAGGGGATACCCCTGAATCCGCCGCTCGAGCTCGACCTTGGGGCGGTAGCCGGCGCCGCCGATTCCGGCCATCGGCATGGTGTAGCCGGGGCCCGCACGGTGCGCGCGGATCGCAGCGGCATTCAGGTCGGGGTTGCGGACGAGCGCGATGAGCAATTCGAGACCCGCCTGCCAGTCCTCGGGCAACACGTGGAGGGAGATGTGGACGGCGTCGAGGGTCTCCACAGTGGTCAGCGACGTCCCCAACTCGGCCAGGCGAAGCGATAGCGGGCGGGTGGCTCCGACCGGGGTTCGGGTCGTGAGGAGTCGGGTCAGGAGAGCGGACGCGCCTGCTTCGCCCTCGGCCTCGTGGAGACGGCCCAGGGGGAGCGCGGCGGTGAGGCGCACGAGCGGATGGGAATCGGCCCCAGGCACGATGTAGGCTCGGGTGCCGCTCGATGTCTCGAACATGGCCGCGGCAGGGTCGGGCGGTGTGAACGCGGAGGGTCCCAGGACGAGTTCGCCCGGATCGGGCCAGTCGTGCTCGAGGATCGGCCGCGAGCGGCCGGGGAGGGTGTCGCCGCCTTCGCATCCGATGAGTGCGGCGATCGCGAGTACCTGCGAGGCCACCACGGCTCGCGCAACCGGCCGCCGCCACGCGCACATCCCGCGCGCCGCGCCCCTCATCGCCCGTCTCCCGGCAGGTCCGCCCACAGGAAGTCGAGCCAGCTGGGCCCGCTTCCCTCTGGGGGCTCGGCGCGGGCGGTGGCGATCACCCGGTTGGACGGCACGAAGTACGTCGCCGCGACGCGCTGCACGTCCGCCACCGTCGCCGCGTCCCTCGCCGCGATCAGATCGGGAAGCACGCTCCAGTGGTTCATCGTATGGTGGTGCCCGATCAGGAATGCGAGTTCCTGGGGATTGTCCAGGAACTCCGCCCACTCGACGCGGAGGCGCTTGCGCGCCCGCTCCAGGGCACCGGCGTCGATCCGCCCCTCGCGCAGGTCGGCCACGACACCCAGCAGTGCGCGCTCGACAGTTGCGAGGTCGCCGTCCGACGCCGCCTGCGCTACCAGGTTGAACGCGCCGGGCGCACCGAAGCGGTAGGTGTGGATGACGCGGAAGTCGGCCGATACCGCGGCCGGGGTGCCGGCGGCCGCCAGCGTCTGGCCGGCCATGCCGTGAGGACCGCCGGCGAGGGCGGCGATGAGGTCGAGCACCGGCCGGTCGGGATGACCCATCCCCGGGATCCGGTAGCGCACGTGCACCTGCGGCGACAGCGGTTCCGTCCAGTCGAGCCGAACCGATCCGCCCGGCACCTGCTCCGACTCGATGTCCAGATCGGCCGGGGGCTCCGGTCTCCTGGAGAGTGCCCCGAAGTAGCGCTCGGCGAGCGGCACGATTCCGTCCATTGTCGCGTCGCCGACGAGCACCAGCGTCGCGTTGTTGGGCACGAAGTAGTCGTCGTAGATCCGCCACATAGCGGCTCGCGTGAAGTTCGCGAAGTCCGGCAGGTGCCCGCCGTCCGGCGTATAGACCGGATGCGACTGCGCCGTGACGCCGTCGATCGCCTCGTTGAAGCGCGTCTGCGGCCGACTCAGTCCCCCGAGCACCTGCTCCAGCACGGTGAACCGCTGAGCCTCCCAACCGCGCATGACCGCGTTGACCATCCGTTCCGCCTCGAACCGGAAGAAGAGTTCCATGTGCTCCGGCGGGAGCGCCATGTTCATCTCCATGTAGTCCTGCTCGGTACTGGCGGGCACCGGATCGGTGTGTCGCACGTATCCGCCGTGCTGCATGTACCACTTGTAGGTAGTCCAGAAGTCCCGGTACTCGTTGTCCCGGTCCTCCAGTTCGTAGAGCCGCTGCCTCAGCGCGTCCATCTCTGGCGTGGTCGGCCAACCCAGTTCGTCGAAAAAGACCGCCCGCTCGCGCAGCCGGTTGCGCTCCCGGTTCCGAACCGCGATCAGCTCCTGCTCGGTGTCGTGAATCTCCTGCAGGATGGGAAGCTCGGCGGCCAGATCGCGGGTGCCGAGCGTCGTCGTCCCCTGGTGGATCACGTGCTCCAGAAAGTGAACGATGCCGTGCAGCCCCTCAGGCTCCAGCATCGACCCGACCCGAAACCACAGGTTGGCGGCCACCCGAGGCGCCCGGTGATCCTCGACGAGCAGGATCGTGAAGCCGTTGCCGAGGACGTGTTCCTGGACCTGGAGGGGCGGGGAAGGGGATTGGGGGACCGGATTGGTTGATGCCACCGAGTTGCGTACCGGTAGCACTCCAATGGCGGCCAATGCACACGCCAGAACGATGACGAGCGGGATTCTGATTGCCATGGCGTCTCCTCCCTTGTCCGAGGCAGGCTCCTGCAAGGTCGGGATTTGCTGACGGAGCGCGAGGGTCGCAACCTTTACCTTCAGAATGCGACAAGGCCCGGCGTCGGGCCAGCGGTTCAGGACGATGGCGTATTGGGGACGGCGAAGATGGCCAACTGGAAAGGTGCGAGTCCGATGAAGATCCTGCGTGCATTGAGTGGCCTGCTCGTACTATTTGTGGCAACGACGGCGCAGGGTGCCGGTCAAGTCATCGCGGGGCCGGACGGCCCGGTCGAGTTCATCGGGTTGGAACGTTGGGGGGCTCAAGACCTGTTCGACGCCATCCAGGCTATCGATCCCGACCGTCCCTTCCATGCGTGTGCCATCGTCATGAGGGAGGACCTCGGATTCGCGGATGCGGCGGCCATCCGCACTATGGATGTCCTGACACGCGGCGACTATACGATCATGATCGGCGTGGAAGACAGTGCCCGAGTCCGCCATCGCCCAACAGGAGATGAAACGGTTGCTGTGCCGGAGTCCTGGCAGAACCTGAGTGCAGTCGCGGGCGATGATCCGAGAACGCTGAATGCGATTGAGATCGCACTCCCTTCGCGCGGTGGCTTCCTCGACCGAATACTCAGGACCTCCCGGCGCAGCGGCCAACGCATGGGTGTCGACCCCGGGACCCTCGATCAGGCTTGGGATGTCATCGACAGTGCCGACAGCGAGGAGGATCGTCGCCTCGCCCACGAAGTACTCGCAAAGGACTCGTTGTGGTCGGCACGAACCGTCGCGACCCTCGTGCTCGGCAATTTCGGTGACGATGCCACTACATGGCACGCTTTGGCGGGATCGCTGATTGATCCCCATGCGCGGGTCAGCTCGGCGGCGAGGAGCGTGCTCAAGAGACTGATCAAGCACAGGAAGGACCCCGTCGATTGGTCTGGAGCCCGCACACATCTGGTGGCACTCCTCGATGGCACGAATGCGTTCGCGTTCCGAGAGATCCTACGAATCATGGTCGCTACAGACATCGACCCCGATTTTGGGCGGCAATTGATCCGCGAGAGCCCCGAGCTGCTCCTCGCGCACGTGGGAGCCGTGCATGAAACTGCCCGGGAGCCGGCACTGGACTTCCTGAAGGCCGTGAGCGGCGAAGATTTCGGCGCGGATGTCGAGGCCTGGACCGCATGGATCAACGGTCTGGGAGCAGTTGGCTAGCTCGACCCGACTCCTGCTTGCCGGTTGATCCTTCACGCCACAGGGCCCATTCTCTCCTAAGGAATTAGGAAATAGGCAGGGATCTGTCTCGGGGAGAAGCCAGGAATGCGTTCGACCATGGTGCAGGGTTGGGCAGGTCGTACCGCCAGGTTGATCGTCGTGGCCCTGCCAGCCTCGTGTGGAGGACCGATCAACGTCGAAACGACCGTAGCCGATTCGGCAGGGGTCGCCATCGTCACGAACGTCGGCGAGCCCACAGTCCTCCGGTGGACGCTCGACACGGTCCGAATCTTCGGCGGAGAGGAATCAGGGCCCGCGACCTTCCACCTGGCCCAGCCATCACTCGTGGATGTCGATTCCCGGGGCCGAATCTACGTCCTGGAGCCCTTCGAATACCGTGTGACCGTCTTCGATTCGACGGGTGCGCCGCTCGGTTCCATGGGGAGACAGGGCGAGGGGCCCGGCGAACTGGAGTGGGCGATGTCCGTGTCCGTCCGGGACGATGGCCGCGCCTACGTGCACGACGGTGCGGGCCAGATCGTGGAGCTTCGGATGGGCGACCAGGCAGGCACCGAGTCCGCGTTCAACTATGCGGTGATCCTTGCGAGTCTGCGCCATGTGGAAGCGACTTCACGCGGGTTCCTCATATGGGCCCGGAGGCGAATCAACCCGACGGGCCCGAACGTGGGCCATGACGACTGGGTGGAACGACTTCTTTCCGTGACGGGCCGCGACACGGTCGAACTGATCAGCGGCAAGTCTTCCCATAGCACTACGGCATACTATCCGCGCTGCAGCTTCACGTTCTCGATCCGCCGACCGCTGGCACCGCAGAATCGTTGGTCCCATTGGGGAGACCGGGTGGCCTTGACCGCGTGGGGCGGGTTCCGGATCGACATTCTGGACGATCATCGGCTGAACACGAGCGTGCGCTGGGCTGGTGTCGGTGATCGGGAGCTAACCCGCTCGGAGGCGAAAGCACTGCTCGAAGCCCGCGGGTATCTTGGGCCGTGCGACGACGACCTTGACGAGACGCTCGAGAAGCACGGCTTCCATCCGCGACCTCAGTTGGTGGGCGAGCTGGCGGTCGCTCCCGATGGCTACGTGTGGGCCCAGCTGCTCACCCGCGACAACGCCTTTCGCGTCCTCTTGCTGGATCCTGAAGGTCGGATCGCGGGTGTATTGCCCGACGGGTTCCCGATGCCTTTGACGTTTCTGCCCGACGGTCGTCCCCTGATTGCGGTCGTGGACTCGCTGGACATCGAGCGCATCGGGGTGGGTCGGGTGGTGAGATAGCGGGAGCGCGGGAACCCAGGTTGCTGCTCCGCGTCAATCTGTCCCATTCAGCCATTTGATCGCCCGTGTTTTCTAGCCAGGTTGGTTTCCGCATCTGCCGCTGCGTCCAGTTCAGTCGCGTCAGTCACGAACCGGGAGACCCCTCATGGGCCAGAACGCTTCCAGACCATCGTTGCTACAGTGTACCGCACTACGGTACATTTCACCGTGATCCGATCGCTTCGGCACAGGGGTCTGAAGCGGTTCCATGGCCGTGGAGACCGCCGCTGGCTCCGACCGGATCTGGTGGCACGGGTTTCGTCAGTATTGTCAGCTCTCGATGTTGCCAACAGTCCGTCAGACCTCGATTTGCCGCGCTATCGGACCCACCCGCTGAAGGGTGAGCGAGAGGGCTATTGGAGCATCGCCGTTTCGGGGAATTGGCGGATCGTCTTCCGCTTCTGGAACGGTGATGTCTACGATGTCGACTTGGTCGACTACCACTGACCACAACGGAGAAGCACCACCATGCCGATGAAGGATCCCCCCCACCCCGGACTGAGCATCTTGATAGACTGTTTGGAGCCCTTGGGCCTGACTGTCACCAAGGCGTCTGAACTCCTCGGGGTGGCCCGCCATACGCTTTCGCGAGTTCTCCATGGTCACGCGGCGATCTCGCCGGAGATGGCGATCCGCTTGGAGAAGGCCGGTTGGTCCAACGCCGACTTCTGGATGCGTCGTCAGGCCGCGTACGATCTCGCCCAGGCCCGGAAGCACGAGGACCGGATCAAGGTCGAGCGATGCTGGCCGCCTGACGCGCACCCGGCTGACCGCTAATCTACGCTCGCCCAGCTCTCGACGTCCGTCCCGAAGTCCTCGCCGCCGATCGCACTGAGGAGTTTCACGGTCGGTCCAGAAACCAAGGAAGGCGTAACGTGACAAGAGCCACCTACCCTATCGTGGCCACCCTGCTCGCGACGCCGGCCGTCGCACAGGACCATCCGCTGACCCTGGACCTGACCGAGCTTTACCGCGTGGGCGGTTTGAACGCGCAAGAGTGGGCCTTTTTCGGGCCTCGCCTGGAGATGAGCTTCGATGGAGCCGGCAACCTGCTGGTGCTGGATGTTGTGAACCAGCGCGTCCTTGTAATCGGACCCGACGGTCGACTTGTGCGTGTCGTCGGGCGTGAGGGCGAAGGGCCGGGCGAGTTCCAGATGAGTTTGGTAATTGCGGTGTGGCGCGATGGCCGCTTTGCGGTGCCCGACATGGGCCATTCCGCAATCCAGGTGTTCAACGCCGACGGCGAACTTGAGCGTTTCGTCAGGCTGGCCGACGAGAACATTCCGCTGGCCGCCACCCTCGGTTTCAGAGAGAGGATTCGGGCCGATCCGCTGGGCGACGGGATCATCGCCCAGGGGGTCGGCGGCGTGCTGGCCCAAATGGCAAGCTTTGCCAATCGCCGCATGGGACAACCGGAAGACGAGAATCCGGCGGGAGTCGATGACCGCGCGCTTGAGATGTTGGACCTCTCCGGGGATGTGATGACATCGAGCCCGATCCTGCATGGATGGAGGGCACCGCACCCCGACGTCAGCCTGTCCTCGGCCGACGCTGCAGACTGGTCGAGGGTGGTCGCAACGACGGAAGACCGGCACTTCGAGCCGGGGTTTCACTGGGATGTGCTACCCGACGGCACCATCGTCTACTCCGACTCCTCCGCGTACGCCATCAAACTCGCCCGTCCAGATGGATCAATGATCGACGTCCTCGGCCGGCCGCTCTCGCCACAGGCGGTCTCCGAGCGGGTCCAGCAAGAGGTGGTCGCGTCGCGACTTCAGCTCCTCGAGGAACGGTTGGCGCGAGGTTCGTTTTCGGCTGGGGCCTTGCCCCCGCAGGATCCCGAAGCGGGTCGCCGCAGGATTCGGGATCGCGGGTTCTACCACGAAGTCCCCGTGGTAAGGGGGATCGCGGTCACCTGGGAAGGCGGGCTGTGGATCCAGCGTCGTGGAGAGGATCCGTGGGATGACGATGGACCGATCGATGTCTTCAACGCGGATCGCGAGTACCTGGGCACGCTCCCCGTCGGCCAACCGGAGATGCCGACTGCTTTCGGACCCGATGGTCTCGTAGTCCAATTGGAACGGGATGCACTGGACGTGCCAACGCTCGTCGTGAGCCAACTGGTAGAAGCCAGGTAGGGGGACAACTACCGGGATGTCATCTTAACATTACATAATGTAAATCAAACATTACGCTGCTGCATCCATGAGCTTTCTCGTGGAACCCGATTGGGACACCTCAGCTTGCGGAGGTCAGCCAAGTAGGCCAGGAGTTAGACCTGGATGACGCTTGTTGGCTCGCGGATATCCACGCTGTCCGAACAACGGCCCGCCTCGCCTGCGATAATTCCCATGCATAGAGTCTCTTCCACGGCGGTTCATCCGTGTATCGGCGGAATCCGTCGGCACCTGCTCGCGCTCGTCTTGTCTTTTGCGGTCGCTCCCGCGCTCGACATTCCCCATCTCTCCGCTCAGGAGGCGGAGCAAGTGCATGTGTTCGAGGGCAATGTCCGCGACGCGGGTACCGGTCAACCGCTGGCGGGTGCACACGTATCGGTGGTCGGAAGGGAGACCTGGGCGGTCACCCGCGGGGACGGGAGCTTCCACCTGACCGGGTTGGCCGCGGGTGCCTACATCCTTCGAGCCGACCGCCTGGGATACCGGGGCGCCACCGCGGTAGTAACCGTGGGGACCGAGCGCGCGCGCCGGGCGGTGGCGGAGTCGGCAGAGGTCGTGATCGAGTTGGCACCGTCTCCCATTGCGCTGGATGACCTGGTGGTGACGGCCACGATCACCGAGCGAGCCGCGGCCGAGGCGCTCCGGCCGGTCAGCGTCATGACGGGCGATGTCCTGCAGCGCCAGATGACGGCGACCGTCGCCGGGACACTGGCGTCGATGCCGGGGATGGCCGCTACCAGGATGGGTCCATCGGTTGCGCAACCGGTGATCCGGGGACTGAGCGGGGATCGCGTACTGATGCTCGAGGACGGGATTGCGGTTGGGGATGCCTCCAACCAGGGCGCGGATCACACCACCGCGCTCGATCCGTCGTCGGCGCGGCGGATCGAGGTTGTGCGGGGTCCGGGTGCGCTGCTCTACGGGGGCAACGCGCTGGGCGGAGTCATCAACGTCATCCGCGACGAGATTCCGTCTGCCGCGCCGCACCACCTGACGGGCTCGGCGACTCTGCAGACACAGACCGCGACTGGCTCGCTGGCCGGCAGCGCCACGGCCGTGTTCGCCATCGCGGAGCGCGTGCCGCTGCGTGTGGAGGTGGCCGCGCGGACGGCGGGAGATCTGAAGACACCGATCGGAACACTTCTCAACACCGACGGAGAACTGTGGAGCGGGGGTGCGGGGACGGCCTACGTGGGCGATTGGGGTCGCGTGGGGGCGTCCTTCCGCGGCTACCGCAACTACTACGGCATCCCGGGCGGTTTCGTGGGTGGGCACGAGGAGGGGGTGCGGATCGAAATGGAGCGCGTGTCATCCAGGAGCCGGACCGTGATCGATGACCCGGTCGGGCCCTTTCACAACCTCCGCTTCGACGCGACTCACTCCTGGTACACTCACCGCGAGATCGAAGCATCGGGCATTCTGGGCACGCTCTTCGAGCAACAGAGCGCGAGCGCGGACGTCCTGGGTCGGCATCGGAGGTGGGGACCGTTTGCGGCGGGCGCGATGGGCGGCCGTGCATCGTGGGAGGATTTCGGATACGGGGGATCCCTGCATACGCCGGACACACGTCGGCTCAAAGCGGCCCTGTACCTGCTCGAGGAGGTCGATCTGGGCTCCTTCCAGATCGAGTCGGGACTGCGCTACGACTGGACTCTGATCGATCCCGGGGAAGAGCGGGTTTCGGACATCGGTGAGATTCATGAACGCGGATTCCCCTCCCTTTCGGGATCGCTGGGTGTCCTGTACAAGTCCGCCTCCGGGCTGGTGCTCGGTGCCAGCCTTGTCCGCGCGTTTCGCACGCCCGACGTCACCGAACTCTATTCGGAGGGGCCGCATCTGGCGGCCTACGTGTTCGAAGTCGGAAACCCGTCTCTGGAGGGCGAGGTCGGGAGGGGGCTCGACGTCTTCCTCCGCTTCGAGTCCGACCGGCTGAGGGCCGAGGTGACCGGCTTCCACAACGACATCAGGAACCACATCTACGGGGAGGACACGGGCCGCCTGAGCCGCGTGCTCCTACCCATCTATCAATTCCGGGGCAGCGACGCCGTGTTCAGCGGCTTCGAAGCCGGTGTGGACGTGGACGCCGGGAGGGGGCTGGCGCTGGAGGGGGTGGCCTCAATGGTGAACGGCCGTCTCAAGGGGACCGATCAGCCCTTGCCTCTCGTTCCTCCGCTCAAGGGACACGTTGCCGTGAAGTACGAGAGGCCGTCGTGGTATGTCCGGGCGGAGGCCGAGATGGCCGACCAGCAGGACAGGGTTGGCGAATTCGAGACGGCGACTGCCGGGTACACCGTCTTCAACGCCGCAGCAGGCGTGCGGATTACCTTCGGCGGGCGTCTGAACGTGCTGACCGTGAACCTCGTCAACGCCGCGAATGCCGAGTACCGTAACCACCTGTCGCGGGTTAAGGAGATCATGCCGGAGGCCGGACGGAGTCTGAACGTCATGTACCGGGTGGTGTTCTAGTGTGCGCTTGCTAGCTACCGTGCCAGCCAGGCGCTGAAGCGCTCGTTCAGTTCGTCCTGGTTGTCGACCCAGAATGCCCAGTCGTACCGAAGCGCGCGATCCATGTTGCCCGCGCTGGCCGGCATGTGGGGCGCCATGTCGACCCCCGCGACTACATGGGTCGTCACCAGCGGCATACCTGATCTGCGCGCCGGGGAATAGGAGATGCGGCGGCCGATTCGCGCCAGGGACTCGGCGCTGGTGCTGAAGGCCACGTATTCCAGAGCCTCTTCCAGCCTCGGAGTACCCGCGACGATCCCGATCTGACCCACGTCCAGCAACTGTCCGTCCCACACGATCACGAACGGTTGGTTTTCCAGGATCTGGGCATTGAAGATGCGACCGTTATACGCCGTGCTCATGACCACTTCCCTGTCGGCCAACATCTGGGGTGGCTGGGCGCCCGCCTCCCACCAGACCACCTCGTCCTTGATCGTTGCGAGCCTGGCAAAGGCCCGGTCCAGGCCCGCCGGCGTTTCCAGCGTGCTGTACACCTCGTCAAGCGGCACGCCATCGGCGATCAGTGCGAACTCCAGGTTCACCTGCGGTACGCGCCGCATCCCGCGGCGGCCCGGGAACTTCTGCAGGTCGAAGAAATCGGCCATGGTGGTGGGCTTTTCGTCCGGGAAGTTCTCGTCGTTGTACGCGTAGACGGTCGCCCAGTACAGATTGCCCACCCCGCACTCGGTGTGGCTTTCGGCCACGAAGTCGTCGGCCGCGGGAGTGCCGTCGGGCCCGGCCGGCAGATCGCTGATGTCTATCGGCTCCAGCAGTCCCTCGTCGCAACCGCGCACGGCGTCGGCCATCTCCAGGTCGACCACATCCCAATGGATGTTGCCGATGTCCACCTGCGCCCGTATCTGGGCCAGACCGCCGTTGTAGGCCTCCAGGCTGATGCGGATGCCGGTCGCCTCGCTGAACGGAATGTTGGCGCCCTCGTTGACGGCGCGGGCGTAGGATCCGCCCCAGGACACGACGGTGATCGACTGCCCGGCGATGGGGAGGAACGGGACGCTGGACAGGAGCGCACCAAAGCCCAGGGCGGCCACCACCGGCAAGCGTCTCACGACTATGCTCCCATACCGTCTCTGTTCAGCATTGTGGCGATAAAGCCCCCGCCGCGCGCGTCGAGCCGAAGATCCGTGAATGTAAATCAAACATTACATAATGTCAATCAGACATTACATCATCTTGGCCTGGATTGTCGCGCGTGATGCCCGGCCGTCAGTCCGGTTGACCGGTGACCCACGCGGTCCAGGCCTCGACATCCGTTCCATGGTCCTCGCCGCTGATTGCTTTCAAAAATGCCAGAGCCCGCTCTCGAGTGTACTCATGTTCGGCCCCGACGTGCGCCAGCAGCAGGTCGGGGGTCTCATGCACCAGCTGTCGTGCGAACTCCGGGTCTGTGTCGGTCGCAACCAGGGCACTGAGCATACTTCGGAAAGCAAACGGATTCGTCCCCCCGAAGATGGCCGACAAATGGGAGCGGGCCTGAAACCAATCGACAGGATCCCTCTCAAATGTGGTTGGCCCATCCAGCATGGCCATGGCCACCGAGCTGGCCGGCGCGAGTGGATCGATCAGGGAAGCAACCAGGGCATGCCATGAAGTGTCATAGTCCAGGAAGTTGCCCAGAACGAGGGTTGCGACCGATCGCGCTGCCCACGACGAATCCCTCGCGAGCACTTCGTGGGCAAGCTGGCGGTCCTCTTCGCCTTCTGCGGTGTGAACGAGCTCCCAAACGTGGTCGAACGTCTCCAGATCGGCGCCCATGCGTGCGGCAAGCTCCCGCGAAGTCATGGACACGCCATCGATGGTGAGATTGCCCCAGTTGAGCGTACGCGCGACGGCGGTCAGCGTACGCAGATCCTCTGTCGCGACCGTCTTTAGCATCTGCCATGCCTCGGGCAGACCAACCGTTTCGGTTCCTGTCTGGCGGTAGTGGACTCGGGTGCTGTCTTCCACGCTGACCACGACCGTGTACCAGTCGTCCGATCCGTCGGTCGAAAAGCGAAAGGCGCCCGCGTCGGCGAATCCGAGTTCGAACCTCATGACTGCGGCACAGGCGTGGAAGGGACGGTCGGGAGCCAGCTCCCGAATGGTGTCGAAGAGTTCCTTAGCATCCCAGTCCTTCAACCCGATGAACTCGACGGGGCCGTTGGGCCCGGCAATGACCTGGCCGGCTCCCTGCGATGTCGTCAAGGCAAATACCGCGGCCAATCCGGCTACTGCGCTCAGGACTTTCCTTCCGGCTGTCTTCATTCCACGAATCCTCTGAATGAACCCTCGGCCCCGGATCGCGGCCCGGACAGTCTTACATACCTCCCGGCCTCCTCGCTCTTACCGGCGGATCCGGCTCCGCCAGGATCTCCACCGCCTCTGTTTCCAGCAGTCGCATCGCTTCGGCCACCGCGGCCTCCAACTGCGGATCCCGCCCCGCGATCACATCGGCGGGGACCTGCCGCACCTCGATGTCCGGCGCGACGCCCTCATTTTCCACCTTCCACTCGCCGTTCAGGTCGAAGAACCCGCCGCGCGGCGCCGTCACCAGCCCGCCGTCGATCAGCGGGGGCACGTCCCAGATGCCGACCAGGCCGCCCCACGTGCGCGTTCCCACCAGCGGGCCGACCCCGCGCAGGCGGAACATGTACGGAAGCAGGTCGCCGCCCGATCCCGCGGCGTCGTTGATGATCATGACCTTCGGGCCCCAGATCCCCGCGGCCGGGAGACGGAACGGCTCGCGGTCGCCGGCGGGGTTGTTGAAGTAGCCCATGAGCGGGCGCGCCATGAGGTCGACGATGTAGTCGGCCGCCGAGCCGCCGCCGTTGTAGCGCTCGTCGACAACCGCGCCGTCGCGGTCCTGCTGGGCGAAGTAGTAGCGGTTGAAATAGGTGTAGCCGCCCTGCGCGGTGTTGGGCAGCCAGACGTAGGCGAGGCGGCCGCCGGACATCTCGTCGACCTTGCGGCGGTTGTCCTCGACCCACTCGCGACTCCGCAGCGCGCCCTCGTTGCCCACCGGGACGACCTGCACGACCCTCGACCCCTCGCCGTCCGCCGTCGCGCCCACCCGCAGCGCCACCTGCCTGCCGACCGTGCCCTCGAAGAGGCTGTACGGGTTGGTCGGCGCGCGCAGTTCGACCCCGTCGACCGCGATGATGTAGTCGCCCTCCGCGACATCAATCCCGGGGGCGCTCAGCGGGGACTCGAGCCCGGGGTTCCAGTTCTCGCCAGTGTAGATGTGGGCGATGCGGTAGCGCCCCGCGTCCTCCTCCAGGTCCGCGCCGAGGAGCCCCACGGGCACCACATCGACGTCGGGGTTGTCGCCACCGAACACGTACGAGTGCCCGATCGCGACTTCGCCCGCCAGCACGTCGAGGAGGTAGTTCATGTCGGAGCGGTGCGCGACGTGCTCGATCCAGGGCTCGTACATGTCGTGAACGGCCGGCCAGTCGGCGCCGTGGACGTTCTCGACATAGAGAAAGTCGCGCTGGTAGCGCCACGCCTCCCGGAAGAGCTGCCGCCACTCCTCGCGTGGGTCGACGCGCATGCGCACCGCGGTGTCGAGACGGCCCTCGCCGACGCTCGGGCTGCCGGAGGTGCCGACCACGCCCCACGACGGGCCGCTCCGGTAGAGCAGCTTCTGCCCGTCCGCCGAGACGCTGAACTGCTGCACCGGCGTCAGGAACGGGGTCGCCTCGTCGTCGTCCAGCGAATAGCGGTACAGCGTGCCCGCGCCGGGTCCCGTCAGGGCCGCCGTGGCCGACTCGCCGCCCGCGCCCGGGCCCGTGAAGAAGACGACACCCTCGGGCCCCGCCGCGAGGCCCGAGTAGTTGCGCGCCGGGACCCCCGCCGCGAGGATGCGCTGGTCCATCCCCTCGAAGTCGATGCGGATGTCGTCGCCGCCCGTGTCGGCCGCGTCGCCGCCGCCCATGTCTCCGCCCTCATCCCCCTCATCCTCGTCCGCCGTGTCGTCCGCCGCGGCCTCTTCGTCGCTGACCGGCAGGAAGGGCGACGGCTCGTCGGCCTGGAGCACGGCCAGGTAGAGCGCTCGGCGCACCGGACGCTCGTAGGAGGTCATGTCGAGCCAGCCGCTGCTCAGCCCGTAGTCGGTGCTGGCGAGGAAGTAGAGGTACTTGCCGCCCGCGTCCCAGGCGGGGGCGAGCGCGTCCGAGAGGCCGTCGGTGAACTGGCGCGTGCTGCCGTCGGCGAGCGAGTGGACCATGACGACGTGGAACTGGCTGTCGAGGCGCTTGGCATAGGCCAGCCAGCGGGAGTCGGGGGACCACACGGGGTCGATCGTGCGCAGCGGGTGCGCGTACCGGTCGGTGTCGACGAGGGTGACGTCGCCGCTCGCGACCTCGACGCGCCAGAGATTGAGGTCGGTGTCGGTGAAGGCGAGGTGCTCGGAGTCGGGGGACCAGGTGGGGGTGAAGAAGAAGGTCGGGTTCGGGATGACGATTTCACGGGGCTCGCCCAGGCCGTCCTGGGAGCCGATCATGAGCCGGTACTCGCCCGACGCGTCCGAGAACCAGGAGACGTGGCGGCCGTCGGGGGACCACGCGGGGCTGCGGTCGGCGACGCCGGAGGTGCGGGTCAGGTTGCGCCAGTCGCCGTCCTCGGCGGGCACGGTGAAGATGTCGCCGCGCGCTTCGAAGAGGGCGCGGACGCCGGTTGGGGAGAGGGACGCGTTCTGCAGCGCGCCGCCAACGTCCTCCCAGTGGGCGCGCAGCCAGGGGAAGTCGCCGCGCACGGTGATGTCGACCTGTTCGGCCGCGCCGCTTGCGGGGTCAAGGAGGTGAATGTAGCCGCCCTGCTCGTAGACCACCGCGCCGCCGCCCGCGTCGAGGCCCTTGACGTCGAAGTCGGCGTGCCGGGTGACCTGCCGGACGGTGCGCGCACCGGTGTCGTACGCCCAGATGTTCGTGGCCCAGTCGCGGTCCGAAAGGAAGAAGACCTCGTCGCCGAGCCAGACGGGATCGAGGTCGTTGCTGTCGTCCCACGGGATCTCCTCGAGCGCCCAGTCGTCCGTGTCGACGATCCACACCGGGTTGACCTGACCGCCCCGGTAGCCCCGCCACTCGGCGTCGTTGAGCTGCCGCTGCTGGTAGGCGAAGCGCGACCCGTCGGCCGAGAAGTCGCCGGTCTTCCCGCGCGGAATCGGCATCTCCTCGGGCAGCCCGCCGTCGAGCCCGACCGTGAAGAAGCGGGGGTACGCGATCGGCGCGCTGGTGCGCCCGGAGTTGAACACGACGCTGCCGCCGTCGTGGGTCCAGCCGACGACCTGATCGGCTCCGGGATGCCAGGTAAGGCGTTTGGGGTTCCCTCCTTCGGAGGGCAGGACGTAGACATCGACATTGCCGTCGTACTGGGCGCTGAAGGCGATGTGCCGTCCGTCAGGAGAGAAGTGAGGGTCGGTCTCCTGGCCCTGGAAGGTGGTGAGGCGCCTGGCCTCGCCTCCGGCCCGGTCCACGATCCACAGGTCGTTGGCGTACGCGAACGCGATGTGGGTGGCGCTGACCGTGGGCTGGCGCAGGAGGCGTGTGGACTCCTGGGCGCTGGCGGGGGGCGGGGCGAGGGTGAGCGCCGCCGTGGCGAGCAGCGCGGAGGCGAGGGTGACTCGCGCGATTGGCGCGGATACGGTTCGTGTGGTCACGGCTGGGACTCCCTTGAGCGCGACTGTTGTTGATGATGTCCCGCCTCACGGGTGGAAGCGGGCAGTTTACGATAGTCGCTTCCGGTGCTCAGCGCAGTGTGGCCCCATTCATCCGCGCCGGAATGTCCCGTCGGCCATTCAAGCGCGGCCTACCGCTCCCTTCGGATCACCGGCAGCACGATGTGCGACGCCCTTTCACCCCCGTGGTACACACGCTGGGTGGCCACCACCGCCTCATCGGCGGTCGCCATCGCCACATTGTCCGCGCCCGCGTTGAAATTGGGCAGATAGTACGGATACCAGCTCGAAGAGATCTCGATGCCGATGCGGTGGCCTTCCCGAAACAGGTTGCCGGTGCCGCGCCAGAAGCGGAGGGTGTATTCGTAGACCTCGTCCGGCTCGATGGTGCTCAGCTGCGCGCTGTTGAAGCGGCCGTCGTTGTCGGGGTCGCGGTTGCGGGCGCGCATGACGGCCTCGGTGAGCAGGGCGGAGTAGCCGTCGGGGCCGATGTCGACGAGCCGGATGAACCAGTCGGTGTCGCGGGCGGAGGTGGAGGCGTAGAGCCTCGCTTCGATCGGGCCGGTGACCTCGACCGCTTCTTCGAGTGGGGGCGTGCGGAAGACGAGGACTTCGTCGCCGGCTGCCGAGGCGCGGGTGTCGAGGGCGCCGTCGATGTGGCCGTTCTTGTTGGGCCAGGTGTCGAAGGGGTCGCGTGTGGGGTCGAGCGGGTCGTAGACGTAGGTGTCGTGGCCTTCCGCGGCAGGGGCGTCGGTGGTGAGGAGGCCGTCGCCGGCGGAGGAGTTCGCTCCGGTGGTGCTGCTCAGGTAGTAGTTGGTCCACTCGGTCTGGGGCAACGGCCAGTCGTCCTCGGCGTACCACCTGTTCTCTCCCATGACGAAGACGTGGACGGGCGGGTCGTTCTCGACACCGTTGTCTTCGCCCTTCAGGAAGTGGTCGAACCAGCGGACGACGTAGCCGTCGACGTCGATCACGGCGTCGGGGCCGTAGTCGATTCCGCCGGACGACTGCGTGTTGATGCCGTGCACCCAGGGACCGATGATCAGGCTTGGGCGCCTTGCTTCGGGGGTGGCGCCGTACTGCTTCATCCCCTGGTAGTTCATGGGCGAGCCGGGGTAGTTGGCGTCGAACCAACCGGTGAACGACAGCGAGGGGACGGTGATGTTGGCGTACGATTCCGGCGTCTGATAGGCGATGCCCTGCCACAGCGGTGCGGTCGAGAGATTGCTGCGGTACCAGTCCTCGAACCAGGGGCCGGAACGCAGGCCGCGTGACGCGTTGATCTCGATGTACGGGGAGTGGGGCGGGTCCTGGCGGTTTTCCGACCAGCCGAGGTAGCCTCCGGCGCCTGCAATCTGCATGGTGCGTCCGGAGAGCATGGCCGCCCAATCGAGCATCCAGCCGCCCACGAGGACGCCGTTCTGGTAGGGCAGGTTCTCGAAGTGGTCGGGAGGCGCCACCTTCGGCGCAATCGCTGCGAGGTGGGGCGGGGCGGTGCTGGCCGTCCACCACTGCGTCCACCCGAGATACGATCCGCCGATCATGCCGACCTTGCAGGTACACCACGGCTGGGTCGCGATCCACTCCACGAGATCGTACCCGTCGCTCTTGTGGAGTGCGTTGAAGGGTCGCCATTCGCCCTCCGAGTCAAAGCGCCCGCGCACGTCCGCAGCGACCACGACGTACCCGCGCTGCGCGAACCAGATGGCGGATTCGCGCGATCCGTTGTTGTCGTACGGGGTAGAGGTGAGAATGGCGGGAAAAGGACCGGACTCCCCCCGGGGGGTATATACGTCCACGGAAAGGCGCACTCCGTCCCGCATGGGCACGAGGACGCCCCGGGTCACGTCGACTTGATAGTCCGCTCCCGAGTAGTCGCCCGCGTCGGGCATCTGCGCGCCGATGTCGCACGATGCCGTGGCGGCAACGAGCAGGATCAGGGGGGCGAGTTTCCTGGTCATTGGTGTCTCCCGTTGATGGGCGGGGCCACCCCGGTGGTTGGGGTGACCCCGCTCTGGCTTTTGGGCCCCGGCGGACCTTGATCCTAGGTGATGTTCGGGTTGGAGTCCCGCTCCCGGCGCGGGATCTGGATGCATGTGGTGGTGCCGTAGGTGTTGCCGTCGTACGGATGGGTTCCCGAGGCGAACGGAAGGTCGTGGCGCAGGAAGTCCGGCAGGCGCCTCCCTTCGAGAAACAGTTCGCGGGTCCGCTCTTCCATCACCTGCTTCATGATCTCCTCGCCGTCGTTCACATTCGCCGGCTCGTATGCCGGGAGCCCGGCGGCTGCGTGGAAATCGTTGATGATGTCCACCGCAGTCTGTCCCAGCTCGATTTCGGCGATGATCAGCTTTGCTTCCGCCGCGTTCGCGATCGCAATGGGGCTCGTCCACGACGGGTACTTGTGAATGTGCCGCAGCGGCGAACCGTCCTGCCCGATCCCCGAAGGAGTACTTGCCACGCGCGGATCG
Organism: Gemmatimonadota bacterium; assembly: GCA_009841165.1. GTDB lineage: Bacteria > Gemmatimonadota > Gemmatimonadetes > Longimicrobiales > Gaopeijiaceae > Bin94. The sequence continues at coordinate 28,210 of VXMI01000089.1, forward strand.
ACCACGCCGCCGAAGGTGAGGTTGTCACCGTCCAGTGTAGGCTGGAGGCTCTCGTCGTTGAACTCGGGCGAGAGGAACCCGTCCACGATGTTGTGCTGGTAGATGCGGTTGTAGCGGTAGAAGTCGGCGGACGAGTAGTTGGCGTCGAAGCGGAAGCCGTTCGGCACCGCCGAAGCGTCCGACATCGCCCCGGAGTTGTCTCCGAGGTGGAGGCGCACCGCCGCTCGCCGGATTCGGGCCGCCTCGGCCAGGTCGGACCGTCCCGCCGACTGTGCCAGCGACATCGCCTCGCCCAGGGCGGCCTCGGCGTTCTGCATCATTTCGGTCTTCGGCATGATGGGACCGACGTCGATCGTCATTTCACAGAAGGCCTCGCCGAGAATGGCGCGCGAGAAGGCGCCGTAGGCTGCGACCGTCGCGATCTTTTCCGTACGCTCCGACACGTCGGCGTCGTCCCAACCCTCCAGGCGCGTGCGCGACGACTCGGCTGACACCCGCGCCTTCTGCATCGGCGTGAACACACCGTAACCGAAGTTCGTGTTGCACTCCCGGACGTCCCGGTCCTGTCCGATCTTGCGGTGGTCCCATTCCGTCATGACCAGCCAGCCCGAGCTGTGGCGGAGTTCGTCGGTGAGCTGTCCGGAGGCAGCAACGTACTGGCTGAAGGCGCACTCGAATTCGCCGATCGCGCTATTGACCAGCACCTGGGCGACGGAGGAGTTCTCGAGGTTCTCGGCGGCGACCTTGGTGGGAAGCTCCACCTGCAACAGGTCTTCGCACGCGGAATTGGTGATTGCGAGCATGAGCGCAAGACCGACCGCCGAAAGGCGCGTCCGGTTCCGCCCGGGGGCGTTGGTCATTTCATGGGTATACATGATTCCCGTCTCTCCTTTCCTTGCGGTGGGTCAATAGTTGAGGCGCACGGTCATGGCCACGGTGGTGGCGGGCGGCATCGAGGTCTGGTGGTACACTCCTCCCTCGCGTGACGCGTTCCACTGGCGGGTCAGTTCTACATCGATTTCCCGGCGGCCGAAGGTTCCCGACTGGGCTTCCCAGAGGTTGAACAGGTTGCGCGCGGAGATCGTCAGCGATCCGCCGTCGCTTCCGGCCAGGGACGCGATCTCGTCCGAGAGCGTGTAGGAGAGCGAGAGCTCGCGCAGCTTGGCGAGTCCGCCCTTGAGTACCCCGGCCTGGAGCCAGTTGCCCACGATTTCGCTCATGGCTGCCAACTGCGCATCCTCGCGCTCCAGGATCTGCTGGGAGTTCTGGAAAAGCAGGTGGGAGGCGGCCAGATCGCCGCTGATCTTGGTGTATCCACCCGAGAAGTCGACGAGGGCGAAAACGCGGAAGTTCTGCAGGAACCGGACGGATGTGTTGACGCCCCCGTACCAGGTGGGGACCGAGGGCCCGCGGTAGACGGGCTGCGCCATCGAGCAGGGCACCATGCCGCCACCCTGTTCGGGTGTGGCCTCGCACTGGTCGTTGACGATGTTGCCGTTGGCGTCGAATTCCGCCGAAACGACGTTTTCGACGAACACGGCACCCACCGGCAGCCCCTCCTGGTGCCGCTGGCCAAAGAGGAAGATCGTGGGCAGCCCGCCGAGGTCGACCACTTCGCTGTTGTTGGTCGCGTAGTTGAAGCCGATGTCCCAGTCCACGCTGCCGCTTCGCACCAGCGTCGCGCTGGCCTCGATCTCGATTCCCCTGTTGTTGAGCTGCCCGACATTGACGAACTGGGTGCCCGCGAACCCGCTCGACGGGGACACCGGCCGCGCAATGATCGCGTCCCTGGTGTCCTTGTTGTAGACGGTGAAACCAATGCCGATCCGGTCATCGAGCAGGCTGGCGTCGAATCCGACCTCCAATTCCTCGCCGACCTCGGGCTTGAGGTCCGGGTTCCCGACCGCATCGGTGGTGAGCCCCGGCTGGTCGCCGCCGGCGGTTATCGGCGCGTACAGCCGGCGTGCGGCGAAGACATCGGGCTGCCTCCCGGCGCGTCCCCACGCTGCACGCAGCTTCAGGTTGTTGACCAACGAAAGGTTGAAGAAGGATTCCTCGCTGAGGACCCATGACCCGCTGACCTTCGGGTACAGGATGAAGTCGAAGTTCTCACCGAACGCGCTGTTGTCGTCCCCCCGGAAGGCCACGGTCGCGAAAAGCCGATTGTTCCAGCTGAGCTGTTCCTGCACGTAGAGGCCGAAGGTCTTGTTCTCGATGAAATCTTCCCACCCCGTCTTGACCGCGGCGGACGAGACCGTGCCGGGTCCGGGGGCGGGGAACTGGTCTCCCACGGCGCCGAACTCGTGCGTCTTCTTCACATAGTACTGCGCGCCGACCGAGGTCTCGGAGGTCGTGCCGAGGAACGGCAGATCGAAGGTGGCGGTCGCGCCGTAGTCCACGTTGGCCTGCGTGACGGAGCGCTCGGTGGTCTCCACATGCCCGAGACTCATTGCGCCGAAGAAATCGGCGGAGCCGAGAGGCGACCGCGGCACCATGCGGCCGGAGACGGCGCTTCCGAAGTCCGCGCCCCCCGTGACGCGGTGAACGAGCCAGGGGAACGGATTGTGACGAACGGTGCCGCTCGCGATGATCCGGTCGATTCCCTCGGTGACGTCCACCGTCTCCATGGCCCACGGGGGCGTCCAGTTCCAGCCCCGCCGCCGTTCGTCCTCGGCTGCGGCCGGCGTGCCCCAGTAGATGGACGAGACGAACTCGATGGGGAACGGACCTCCACCGTTGAACCGCGACTTGGAGCGGAGGAAGCCCATGTTGGTGGAGATGCTGAGTTGCTCGTTCGGCGTTATCTCGAGGTTCGCGCGCGCGGAGTACTTGTTCTGGTGATTCCATTCGACGAATCCTTCGTCACGGTCGACCTGCGCCGAGAAGTAGTACCGGAGCAGGTCGGTGCCGCCCCGCGATGATATCCCGTAGGTCTGGTCGTGTCCGTAGGTGAACGGAATGCCGTGACCCAGAGCCTGCTCGGACTTCAGGACCTCGAATTTTCGCACACCACTGGAGAGGATCTCGCAGTTGGGACAGGGGTTCGTCCCCTTGTCGTAGACTGCGGGCCAACGGTCCACCGCGTTCGACAGGTATGAGACCCCCTGCCTCACGGTGAACTCCCACTGTGGTGCGCCCACCGTCCCCCTCTTGGTCGTGATCTGGATCACGCCGGCTGAAGCCTCGGTGCCGTAGAGGGTTGCAGCGGCGGGGCCCTTGATGACCTCCACGCTCTGGATCTCCTCGGGGTTCAGGTCGTTGAGTCGGCTGACCGAGCCCCCGCGCATCGTGCCGTTCCCCTGGTCGCTGCCGATGCGGGCGTTCGAGTTGTTGTCGATCCTGACCCCGTCGACGTAGACCAGCGGGCCGCTCCCCAGGGTCACGCTGCCGATACCGCGGATCTTCATGGCTCCCCCGGTGCCGACATTGCCCGGCCCGCTGGCCATGTTCAGTCCGGAGACGTTCGAGTTCAGCATCTCCTGGAAGGTGCCCGACTGGCCTGCCTGGAGCGCCTCGGTCATGTCGAGCTGCGCGATCGTGGTGCCGATCGCCCGCGTCTGGGAACCGCCGGCCGTGCCGGTCACGACGATGGCGTCCAGGTCGATCGCGGTCTCCTCCAGTTCGATCTGGATGGTCGCATCGCCGGCCTGGTAGACCTCGGTGTACTCGCGATAGCCGATCAGGACCACTCGCAGAGTCACGGTGGCCCCGGAAATGCCGGTGATGAGGAACCGGCCCGAGGAGTTGGTGGCGACGCCCTGTCCCGTGCCTTCGACGGCGACCTGCGCGCCGGCGAGTGGCTGGCCCGTACGGGCCGAGACGACAATTCCCGTGACCACCTCCTGCATAGGCGTAGACTCTGCTCCGACCGGAGCCGCGGCCACCAGCGCAAGGCAGCCTGCTGACAGAAGTCTTCTAAAGCTCTGCATGGGTACACACTCCTCCCGGCGAGGGGTCAAATGGGGCTCCAAAGGACGGACCGATCCCCCGACGGGATCGACCAACAGCTAGCCCGGCCCACCATGGGCAACTCCATCAAGTGCCTGCGTCAACCGTGGCGCACTGCGGTGACGCCGTGGTTCAGGGGTTCCGGTGGCGTCACTGCGCCGTCAGGCAGAATACGTCTGTGTATACATTTATGCAAGCATTTGATGCCGGATGCGTTCTGCCGGAGCCGCTACCTCGCTCTCCGAATCACGGGCAGCACGATGTGCGACGCTCGCTGGCCCCCGTGGTACACGCGCTGGGTGGCCACCACCGCCTCGTCCCGTGTTACCATCGCAACGTTGTCGGCCCCCGTGTTGAGGTTGGGGAGGTAGTACGAGTACCAGCTCGACGAGATCTCGATGCCGATGCGGTGACCCTCCCTGAACAGGTTCCCGGTGCCGCGCCAGAACCGGATCGTGTATTCGTAGACCTCGCCGGGCTCGATCGTGCTGAGTTGCGCGCCGTTGAAGCGCCCCTCGTCGTCCGGGTCGCGGTTGCGTGCACGCATGATGCCCTCGGTGAGCAGCGCCGAATGGCCGTCGGGGTGGACATCGACCAGGCGCACGAACCAGTCCGTATCGCGGGCCGAGGTCGAAGCGTAGAGTTTGGCCTCGATCGGACCCGTGACCTCGACCGCCTCCGCCAGCGGTGGGGTGCGGTAGACCAGGACCTCGTCGCCCGACGCCGAAACGCGCGTGTCCAGAGCCCCATCGATGTGCCCGTTCGTGTTGGGCCAGCTGTCGAAGGGTGTGCGGGTGGGGTTCAGCGGGTCGTAGACGTACGTGTCGTGGCCCTCGGTCACGGGAGGTGTAGTCGAGAGCAGGCCATCGCCGTTCAGGGAGTTGGCGCCTGCTTCGGAGGTGAGGTAGAAGCGGGTCCATTCGGTTCCCGGCAGGGGCCAGTCGTCCTCGGCGTACCACCTGTTTTCGCCCATGACGAAGACGTAGACGGGCGGATCATCCTCAACCCCGTTGTCGATGCCCTTGAGGAAGTGGTCGAACCAGCGCATGACGTACCCGTCGATGTCGATCACCGCGTCGTGGCCGTAGTCGATTCCACCGAGGGTGCGCGTGTTGATTCCATGCGTCCACGGTCCGATCACCAGGCTGGGCCGCCGCGCCTCCGGAGTCGCGCCGTGCTGCTTCATGCCCACGTAGTTCATGGGCGATCCGGGGTGATTGCCGTCGAACCAGCCCGTGAAGGCGAGGGAAGGGACGGTGATCCGCGAATACGACTCGGGCGTCTGGTACCGGATCGCGCTCCAGTAGGGGTCGGTGGTCCGGTTCTGACGGTACCAGGTCTCGAACCAAGGGGCCGAGCGCAGTCCGCGCGCCTCGTTGATCTCGATGTAGGGCGTGTGGGGCGGATCCGCGCGGTGCTGGGGCCAGCCGTTGTAGTAGCCGGTGTCGGCGACCTGCGCCGTGCGGCCCGAGGACCCCGCGGCCCAGTCGAGCATCCAGCCGCCCAGGAGCACGCCATGCTGGTAGGGCAGGTTCTCGAAGGGGTCGGGGGGCGAGACCCTGGGCGCGATCGCCGCGAGGTGGCGCGGGGCCATGCTCGCCGCCCACCACTGTGTCCACCCCAGATACGACCCGCCGATCATGCCCACCTTGCCGGTGCACCACGGCTGGGCCGCGACCCACTCGACCAGGTCGTAGCCGTCCACCCGGTGCAGGGCTCCGAACGGATCCCACTCGCCTTCCGAGTCGTAGCGCCCGCGCGCATCGGCCGAGACGACCACGTAGCCGCGCCGTGCAAACCAGGTCGCGGTCTCTCGCTGCCCGTTGTTGTCGTACGGGGTGTGCGCCAGGATGCCGGGGAACGGGCCTGCGGACCCCCGTGGGGAATAGATGTCGACCGAAAGGCGCACGCCGTCCCGCATCGGCACGAGGACGCCGCGGGTCACGACCACCTCGTATTCGGCCTGGGAGTATTCGCCGGGATCAGGGGCTTGGGCGCGGGTTTCGCCACTGTTGGGAGCACATGAATTGTCCGGTTTCGTAGCACAACATCTGTCCGG
>VXMI01000069.1 GCA_009841165.1 Gemmatimonadota bacterium
GAGGCGGGGGTGAGCAAGGCAGCAACTGCGCGGGCGGTGGGGATCAGCAGGCGCACACTTTACAACTGGATCGAGTCGGGCGAACTCGAGCGCGATCCGGACGACATGAAGGTGGAATACGGGCCCAGGCCGCCGAGGCCGTCGAAGCTCGATCCGTGGAAGGCGAGGATCGCAGCGAGGCTGAGCGTGTCCCCGCGCTTGACCGCGGCGGAGCTTTTCAGAGAGGTCAGCGCGGACGACTATCGCGGCGGCTACGGACAGGTCAAGCGCTACGTGCAGAAGGTGCGACGGGAGATCCTGAACGGCAAGTGACCACATGCTTACCACCATGGCGCACGCGCCTGTCGTAAGGATCCTCGCGCGGAGCTAAGGTCAGGCACGGAAAGTGGACCGCCTGTAGTGACGGGCGGTCCGGCTGACCACTGGATGGCGGATTGCAATCAAGCAGTGCCGTAGGATACCGAAGGTGGTCTCGGGTAGTTCGCGGGCCGGAAAGGCGTGCCTTTTGTTCAAGGTGGTGGCGGGTATCCCTTCTGCTTGAGTTTCTGGAGTCGCGGGTGCATTATGTCCTACCGACATCACTAAGCCTCTTGACCTGAATCCCCATGCTGATCATCCGCCTTTTCGCGGGCTGGGCGAGGAAATGAACCTGATCCCTATATTGGTCCACGCGCCGAGCGGCGGCGTGTCTGGTCGTAAGGAGGGTGTGGTCATGGACCGCTGCCTCTGCGAGAACACCGACGGCGGCAACGGGAAGCCGTGCCGGAAGAAACTGCTGGATCAGATGGCAGTAGCGCCGCGGTGCTACCGGTGCGGGAACAGACTGGTCGCCATCAAGGGACCGAGAGCGGATTCGGTGGCCACGCCCAACGCCTCGTCGGTTCGCGAACCTAGGAAGCGCAGGTGTTTTTCGGTCCCGCGCGTCTTGTCCGGTCCGCACTGATCCGTGCATGGGATAGAGAAACACTGGCTGATTCGCCAAGGTCTGAAGGCGGGTCTGAGCAGGGCTTGGGCCTTTGGGTATGGTTGGAAATCACTGTTCCCGATTGATCGGGAGCCGTTGCCATGAGTGCGCAGAGATCGGCCGTGATCCGCTACAGGTGCGTCACCGACGGATGCGCGAGGTTCTGCGGGTCGGCGGTCACGCCCTTCGGTCGCGCCCCACGGTGCATCTCATGCGCGCAGCCCATGCGACGCGAAGACGAATGTCCCCTCGGGATACGAGCCGGACGGGGACGGGAAACGATCCCACTCGTTGGATCCTCGTTCCCGCTCAAGTCGCATTAGCCGGAAGCGATTCGGGCAATGTTCCCAAGACCAACCGTCGCACCCAGCCCGGCGGCGCGGGTAGCCGACCGTCCGGTCGGACTGGCGGTACTGGCCGCATCGTTGCTGTCTCCGCTCGCGGCGGGTAAGGTTGATAGCGACGCGCTCGCCAAGGTGCCAACGGCGGCCTGGGCTGCTCCTGCCGCCGGTGGTCGCCCTCTTGGACTTGGTCGCGTTCCTGACATGGGCTTTCCGCCGGGCTGCTGGATACGCCGGTTCCGGTGTCGGCGAAATCCGGCGATCGCAGAGTGTCCCTCCGAACCAACCTTCTTATCGCCGCGTCCGGTCTGTACGGCGATGAGCGTATCAGGCGGAGCATCACGATGCTTCTGGGCGCAAAGTGATCGTGGAACCGATCCCCGCCTGAGGGTGACTCGGAGTCGACGCCGCCAAGCACATTCGCGTTCCTCTTCAGTCCACCTTTGGCTCCGGGTCGACGAAGAACACGATGTAACGCACCATGGTGCCGGATAATGGACAAGAAGGTGCGTTACGTGGGCTGGCAATGCCGGTTGTACCCCAGCCGGCGCCAGGCGGACGCCCTCGCCAACTGCCGCGAGGGGCTCCGAGAACTCTCGAACGCTCTGCTCGGTGCATCGCAACTGAAGTACTCGCAGACGGGACGACAGATGACGAGCAAGGAACTCCGCGCGTTCGCGCAGGACTGGTACTATCGCAGAGCAAACCGGAATCACTTCCCTTCGAGCGCGATCTACCAAGCGGCATCCGACATGCATGCGGCGTTCCGCAACTGGTTTCGGAAAGTCAGACCTGCCCAGGGGCTGCCGAGGTTCAAGCCGGAGGGGCGAGCGCCCGGGATCTACCTGAGCAACGCCGCCATCCGCTTCGACGGAAACCGCGTCCGCCTTCCGAACTTCGGCTGGATGCGCTGGCGGGGTGGCGAACTGCCTAACAACCGGCTCCCAGGGCCGAAGAGGCGTGCGAGCCGGGGACTGGTCTCAGGTCGCGTCTGGCGGGACGCGGGCGAGCGGTGGATGCTGTCCTGCGTCTTCGAGTGCGGCCCGATCGATTCCGCCATTCCCTCCGCGTCTACGGCCATCGTACGTCAAGATGGTGATCGCATCCTGGCCGACGTGGACGGCACATCCCTTGGTACAGGAGTCTCTGGAGAGGACAGGCGCGCCGAAATGGAGAAACGACGGCTCAGGCGGTTGCAGCGCCGCCTGCATCGATGTCGGGAAGGCTCGAAGCGGAGGGCGCGCCTCTTGGAACGGATTCGTGTCGTAGCGAGAAGAGCCCGGAACCGGGCGCGCGACCGCCATCACAAGCTCACCACGACCGTGGTGCGCACCGCCGAGGTGATCATTGCGGAAGAGGTTCGGGGCGAGGTGCTGCGGCAACTGAAGTACAAGGCCGAATGGCACGACCGGAAGCTACAGGTACGGCGAGGCCCGCCGGAACCGGGGCGCGAGAGCGTCCGACACGCGCGTGGAGATCGGCGACCTACGCCGGTCGATGAAGCGCGAATCGTCGAACGAGGGTCGGAGTAGTTTGAGTTCGCCGGAAGGCCGGAACAGACTCAAGACCGAAGGCCGGAGCAGACTCAAAACCGAGACTAGGCACAGGTCGCCTTGGCCCAAGGCGGCTCTCGCGGCGGCGGCGCGAGTGCCGTGCACGACCGTGCGCTGGCCATGGGCGCCGACGTTGACGCTGAGATTGCCTACCCGGTGTCATACACCGGAGCTGGCGAGGGACTCCGCCCCTTCGAACCCCGGCAGCGGTCGCCGAGGGGATGCTGTGATCCCCTTCGAGGATGTCAGCGCCGACCGTGGCTGCGACCATCTCCTCGCCCTTCCCGGTGCGCTGCTCGGCCGACATCCAGCAGCACGCCAAGCGACGCACTGCCCAGCCCGTCCGGCCACCCCAAGCGGGGTTACAGCCCCGCCTCAGGAAGTGTTGACAAATGGTGGTATGTGGACGCCCCCATGTGGGCAAGCGCGGACTCAGAAC
>VXMI01000144.1 GCA_009841165.1 Gemmatimonadota bacterium
TTGCCTCGTGTCGCGTGGGCTCGGCGATGTGTATAATCCCGCACCCGACGACTACACCCCCACCGCGGCGGGAGCCCCCTCGACCGACATCTGGGTCGGCTGGCTGGTACGTGGCGCCGACGGCACGCTCACCGTGCGGGACCTCGTCAACGCCACCGATCGCGACGGCTACGACAACCAGCCCTCGTTCGACCCCGCCGGCACGGCGATCTACTACACGGCCGGCGTGGATGCCACCCAGACCGAGACCTTCCGCTACCGCCTGGACGAGGGCGCCGTGGAGCAGGTCACGCACAGCCCGGGAGCCAGCGAGTTCTCTCCCACCATGATCCCCGGCCAGGACGCGTTCTCGGCCATCCACGAGGTACGCGGCCTGCAGTACCTGTGGCGCTACGGCACCGACGGCTCCGAAGTCGGCCCCATCTTCGCGACCGTCGAGCCGGTTGGCTACCACGCATGGGCCGACGAGCGCACCGCCGTGATGTTCGTCCTCGGCGACCCGCCCACCCTGCAGGTCGGCGACGCGCTCTCGGGCGAGGTGCGCACCGTGGCCGAGAACCCCGGCCGCTCCATCCACCGCATCCCGGGCACGGCCGAGATCTCGTTCGTGCGCAAGGTTGCGGACGACGAGTGGTGGATCGAGCGGCTCGACCCGGCGACCGGCGCGACCGAGCGCATCGCGCAGACGCTGCGCGGCCGCGAAGACTACGCCTGGACGCCGACCGGCGAGATCCTGATGGGCGATGGCGCGTCGCTTCACGCGTGGACGGCCGACGCCGGCTGGACCGAGGTCACGGCGTTGGAGCGCGACGACGCAGGCGACATCTCGCGCCTCGCGGTCAGCCCCGACGGCTCCCGCATCGCGATGGTCAGGGCCCGATGACGGCCGGGCCGCGCTCCCGCACCTGCATGGCGGAGGCACAATGACCGACCGTCGCCGCGAATACCGCCTCCTTGCGCTGTACTGCGGGATTGGCGCCGTCACCCTCGGCGTCGCGGCCTCGCTGGGCATCCTCTTTCCCCGTACACTATGGGCCACCGTCGGCTCGGCTGTCCTGGGAGCCTGGGTGGGGTTGGCGATCTATAGACTCAGATCAGATTCACTCATATAGGAGGACCCGGCCATGTTCAGCCTGATTGACTGGTACCTGAATTCCCTCGCCCAGTTCTGGGGCACGGCGATCCGCGTCGGACTGCCACAGATCCTGCTCGTGATCCTCCTCATTTGCTGGATTCGGCGGAAGCGGTGCGGCAAGCCCGCGGCCGGGTCGAGCGGCAAGTCGTGCTGCTGGATGTGGACCTGCGGATGTGACGGCGATTGCTGGTTCTGCAGGCCTCCCGAGAGCGGTTGCACCTGCCGGTGGCGTTGCTGCGAGGGTGCCGGCGCGCAGGACGCCGACGAAGAGGAGGAAGAGGACGGCGACTCCTGAGTTGACCCGGCAGACACTCTCGGCCGGCCTGCTCGTTCTCGCCGGCATGCCACTCGCGGCTTCGGGCCAGACCGTCCAGGCCGTTCGCACGGATGAGCCCCCCACCATCGACGGGGTCCTCGACGAGCCGTTCTGGCAAGCGATCGAGCCGGTCACTGATTTTCGGCAGCGCGTGCCGGTCGACGGCGCCCCGTCCTCCGAGCGCACCGAACTGAGGGTCGCGTTCGACGACAACAACCTCTACTTCGCGGTTGTCCTTCACGACTCGGACCCTTCCGGGATCCGGCGCAGCATCCTGCACCGCGAGGGACGGATCGACCAGGACGACAACATCCGCATCGGTCTGGACACGTACCACGACCGGCGCAACGCCTACATCTTCGAGATCAACCCATTCGGCACCCAGGGCGACGCGCTGATCACCGACGAGTCCATGACGCTCTCGAACTGGTGGTGGGAGGGGGTCTACGAGAGCGAGGCGCGGATCACCGATGAGGGGTGGGTCGTGGAGGCCGCCATCCCGTTCACGACGATCCGCTTCGACGACGCGGACGCGCTCGAGATGGGCATCCTCATGGAGCGCACCATCCGCCGCAAGAACGAGATGGTGTACTTCCCGCACATAGGCCAGGAGTTCAGCCGCGCGCTGAGCCAGGTTTCGCAGTATGCCACGCTGACCGGGCTGGAAGGGCTGCGGCGGGGGCGCTACATGGAGGTGAAGCCCTTCGCGATCGCGGGCCGCTCGGTTTCCGGGCAGCAGGGTGAGTTCGACGGTCAAACCGAGACGCTCAACGACCTCGGACTCGACTTCAAGTACTCGATCACCTCCAACCTGACGCTGGACGCGACCCTCAACCCCGACTTCGCCCAGGTGGAGGCCGACAACGTCCAGATCAACCTGACACGCTTCAGCCTCTTCTTCCCCGAGAAGCGCGAGTTCTTCCTGGAGAGGGCCGGGCTCTTCGACTTTGGCGATCCGCGTGAGACGCAGGTCTTCTTCAGTCGCAGGATCGGGATCACCAATGACATCGCGGGCGGCACACGGCTGACGGGTCAGGCCGGCCCGATTTCGGTCGGCGGACTCAGCCTCCTTACCGACGACGCACGGGACGCGGAAGGCCGCTTCATTGCCGGTGGCCTCAATTCGGTGCTGCGGCTGCGTGCCGATCCGTTCGCGAGGACGACCGTGGGAGGCATCTTCACGTCGGTCGACACGGACGACGGCGCGAGCAGGGTAACCGGCGGCGACATGCAGTTCCGGTTCGGGGGCTCCACCGTGAGGGGGTGGATGGCCCGCTCGTCCGAGAGCGGCAGCGTGGCGTCCGGGACCGGCGGCACGTCCGCTGGCGGTACCACGGCCGGGACCATCGAAGTCGACCTGCGCAACGACTTGCTCTCGGCCGGAGGCTCCTTCGCGCAGGTGCCCGCCGGATTCAACCCGGCGCTCGGCTTCGTGCGCCGCCGCGACATCCGCACCCGTTCGGGTTCCTTTGCCGCGTTCCCCCGGTTCGAGCAGAGCGACTGGGCGCGCCAGCTGGTCGCTTCCGTGAGCGGCGACTACATCGCGGGCATGGACGGCGAGAAGCAGAGCACCTTCGTGCTGTCACACAACATGCTGACCTTCGAAAGCGGCGACCGCATGATGCTCAACATCACGCGGCGCGGCGAGGTGCTCCACCAGCCGGTGCGGATCCAGGGACGCGAACTGGCTCCCGGCGACTACGTATTCAGCGGGGCCCAGCTCCAGTTCAACACCAACGACAGCCGCGAGTTCTCGGCCAGCGGCGGCTTCTCGAAGGGTGGGTTCTGGGGCTGTGGATTTTTAACAAATCCGAGCCCACGACACAAGAGGCAA
>VXMI01000139.1 GCA_009841165.1 Gemmatimonadota bacterium
CACCCCCCCCCACCTACTTTTTTTCCCACCCCCTCCCCCATCCGCGGACGCCCTCTGGGGCCGGGGGCGCGGTGTTTTTTCAAATCCACCTCGGCGGGGGCGGGGGTAGCCACCAGGGCCACGGCGGCCAGGCAGGCGAGTGCAAGGAGGATTCGGTCGGACTTGGTGCGCATCGGGGTCGTCTCGAGTGTCGAGTGAATTGTCGTCGTCCGGGGGACGGCGGGCGTCGTGACAGAGTTCGTTTGGGGGAGTTGGGCGTCAAGTCGGCGGAGCCTGGGCGGGGTTGAGCGTATTCACGGCTCCTTTCCGCAGGCGTGCCAAATCCACCGGTGAAATCGTGCCGGATTCTTCGTTGAGACTCGCCAAGTCACCCGCTGGAATCGGGCCAAATCACCCTCTGGAACTTTGCCGAATCACCCGCTGGAATGCTGCAAGTCGTCCACCGGCATGAGTTTGGCCTCGTCACGGATTCCTCCTTGCGAGCTTGCCACTCTGGCGGCAATCGTGCCCAACGGATACGGTCATGTGCGGAGCGGCGAAGTCGGGATCGTCCCGATCGGAGCACTCCGACCCTAAACGTGGCGAGCTGACCTCCCCATGAACTTCTTCCGGTTGCAGGAGCGCGGCACGTCCGTGCGCACCGAGGTGCTGGCCGGGTGCACCACCTTCCTGACGCTCTCCTATATCATCTTCGTGAACCCGCTGGTTCTGAGCGACACCGGGATGGATTCGGGGGCGGTGCTGGTGGCCACCTGTCTCGCAGCCGCGTTCGGGTCGCTGGTAATGGGGCTGTACGCCAACTACCCGATCGCGCTGGCGCCCGGGATGGGGCTGAACGCCTATTTCGCGGCGATCGCCGTCGGCACGCTGGGCCTCCCCTGGCAGGCCGCCCTGGGCGCGGTGTTCTGTTCGGGCGTGCTCATGCTGGTCCTTTCCGTGCTTCCGGTGCGGGAATGGGTGGTGAACAGCATTCCACGCTCGCAGAAGGTGGCTATCGCGGCGGGGATCGGGTTTTTCCTGGTGATCATCGGGCTTCGCAACGCCGGCGTCATCGTAGGGAGCGAAGCCACGCTGGTCGCACTGGGGAACCTCGCCCAGTGGCCGGTGATCCTGGCGCTGCTGGGATTCTTCGGCATCGTGGCCTTCGAGCAACGCAAGGTGCCGGGTGCCGTGCTCATCTGCATCCTGATCGTGGCCGGCGTAGGCTGGCTCTCGGGGCAGTCGCCCGCTCCCGCCTCGCTGATGGCGGCCCCGCCTTCTCTCGCACCGACGCTGTTGCAGCTCGACATCGCCACCGCCCTCGAGGTGGGCCTGCTGGCGATCGTGTTCGCGTTTCTGATGGTGGACCTGTTCGACACGAGCGGCACCCTGGTCGCGGTGCTGAACGAGGCCGGACTGACCGGCGAGGACGGCAGGGTCCCCAACCTTCGGCGCGCCCTGGTGGCGGACAGTTCGGCGACGATTGTGGGATCGCTGCTCGGTACATCCACGACGACGTCCTACATCGAAAGCGCCGCAGGTGTGCGCGCCGGTGGTCGCACGGGCCTCACCGCAGTCGTCGTCGCCGTGCTGTTCCTGGGTGCGATTCTGTTGGCGCCCGTGGCCACGGCCGTCCCCGGCTACGCGACAGCACCGGCGATCCTCTTCGTGGGCTGCGTGATGGCTCGGGCCATGCGCAACATCGATTGGGACGAGCTTACCGAGGCGGTACCGGCGATCGTGACCGCGATTGCAATGCCCTTCACGTACTCGATCGCGACGGGAATCGGTCTCGGGTTCATCACCTACACCGTGGTCAAACTGGTCGCGGGCCGCACCTCGGAACTGAATGCGGCGGTAGTGACAGTCGCCGTGCTGTTCGGCATTCGGTTCTTCGTGATGTAGCCCCGTGTTTCCGAACCGACGCCGGTTTCTCGGCCAGGCCGCACGGTCGCTGGCCGTCGCCCCGATGGTCCCGGTGGGGCGGCTGGCGGGCTTGCACGCCGATGCCGCCACCGGGGCGCTGACCGCCAGAGACTTCGCCCCCCAGGACGCCTGGGTAGCCCGCGCCCGCGCCGAAATCCCGGCCGCGACCGGCAGCGTCTACCTGCAGACGGGTGGAATCGGACCGGCGCCAAGAGCCGTCATCGACGAGGTCAAGGACCGCCTGGAGTTCCAGAACCTGGGACCGGCCGACCCCCGCTACGCGACGGATATGGCCAGGGTCGAACCGGATCTCCGGGTGCAGTTGGCACGCGTGTTCGGTGCCGAGACCGACGAGGTCGCGCTCACGCACAGCACGTCCGAAGGGATCTCCATCGTGGCGTGGAGCCTGAACTGGCAGCCCGGCGACGAGGTCGTCATCTCCAACATCGAGCATCCCGCCAACGTCATCCCGTGGTACGTGCTGCGCGACCGGTTCGGCATCGCGATCCGGGAGATCGACCTGAGCGCCGGGACCTCGCTCATCGACCAGGTGGCGGCGCAGCTCTCCGCACGCACCCGGATGGTCAGCATCAGCCACGTGTCGCGCAACAACGGGCGCACGATCCGCACGGACGAGTCCGCCGAACTCGGAGAACACCTCCGGGCCCGCGGCATCCGCTACCACCTCGACGGCGCCCAGGGGCCCGGTTGCGTCCCCACCGACTTCCACGCGCTCGGCTGCGACTGCTACTCGACCTGCGGCCACAAGTGGCTGCTCGGCCCCAAGGGCACAGGCGCGCTCTTCGTGCGCCGCGACATCCTCGACGACGTCCAGCTCAGTTGGGCGGGCTCCCACAGCCACGCGACCATGGACTACGAAGGCGGTTACACCCTGCTCCCCAGCGCGGCGCGCTACGAGTTCGGCACTCGCGCCCTGGCCGATTTCGCTGGCTTCGGCCGCGCCGTCGAATGGATGGAGGACATCGGCCTCGAGCGCATCGAAGACCGCATCCAGTCACTCGTCGACCACGCCATCGAGGCAGTCCACCGCACGGACGGCCTCCAAGTGTCGTCTCCGCGCACCCGACCCGACCGCTCCGGCGTGTTCGTCCTCCAACTCCCCGCCGGCTGCGACGCCACGGCACTGTACAACGACCTGCGCGAAGACGCGGGCGTCCTCGCATCACCCGTCAGACAGCCGCGAGATTTCCGCCTGTCGATCCACTTCTTCAACACGCGGGACGAGATCGACGCCGCCATCGAAGCGATCGCCGACCGCTGCCCCGCCCCCGCATGACCCGTCCCCACGCCTACCAACGCATCCGGACCGAACGCCTCATGACCTCTCCCCGCC
>VXMI01000028.1 GCA_009841165.1 Gemmatimonadota bacterium
AAAGCGGACACATTGCGTGCTCCGAAAAGCGGACATATCATTTGCTCTCGACACCTCCACGACGAAGGGGTCGACTTCGCCTGCGGCAACGGCTACAAGTGGCTGCACGCGGATTTCGGCTGCGCGCCCTTCTACGTGCGCCGCGAACACCTGGAGTGGCTGAGCGCGGACCGATACGGGCACCGGCAGGTCGCCGAAACCCTGCCCGGTCACCGCTTTCGACTGAAGACCAGTGCCGCGAAGCTGGAATACGCCAACCCAGCCTACGGGCCGGTCACCGCGCTGGACGCCGCTCTCGAGTTTCTGGGAGAGGTCGGGCTGGACAGGATCGCCCAGCATACCCACTCCCTGGCGGCAGAGTTGCGCGAAGGCGCCCGGGCGCTGGGCATGCGGATGTTCACTCCGCCGAACAACCCGTCGCCGATCGTCAGCTTCCATCACGGGCTCGACCACGAGCGGTTGGGCCGGGCCCTCGCCGACGAAGGCGTGGCGGTCACGTTTCAGGAAGACGGGAAGCTGCTGCGGGCCGCCGTGGGGATGTTCAACAACCGCGATGACGTGGAGCGGCTGCTGGGGGTGATAGGGGGGCTAGTGTAGGCGCCTACGGACTGCTGCAGCCGTCCGGCCGACGGTCAGAAGCGTAGCCGCGCGCCCAGTTGCGCGCGCCGGGTATCCCCCAGCCCGCTGCGGATGGAACCGTCGAAGTTGAAGAGCAGCGAGCCTCGGGCGGTGTCGAGCGAGTTGTCGGCGTTCGTCAGGTTGAAGATCTCGAAGACGGGCTCGACCGTCCGCTCGCCGCCGACGGCGAAGGGCCGCGACAGCTTGATGTCCCAGGTGAAGAACGCGTTTTCGCGGCGCAGCGTGTTGCGCTCCAGGATCCCGCCGTCCGTGCAGATGCGGTCCGAGGGCTGGGCGGCCCGCTCGCCGCGCCGCGCACAGCTCTCCGAGACCGGCGACGCCGACAGGTAGCGCAGGATGTGGCTGAACGCGATGTCCCCGGGCAGCGAGAACGCCAGGTAGCCGGTGGCCTTGTGGCGCCGGTCCCGATCGGACCAGCCGAAGTCGGGCGCCAGATTGGACGCATCCGCATACCGGAATGTGAAGGGATCGCGCTCGTTGTCGTCGTCCGACTTATCGAACGACAGCGTGTAGCTCAGGTCGAGGGCCAGCCGCCCGTCCAGGGCGTCTTGGGCGCGCAGACCGGCCGTCACGGCGTGGTAGCGTGACCGCGCAGTGCTCTCCGCCACCGTCAGCGTGCCGATGCCGCCCCCTCCGGGGTGGGTGCCGATCCCGAACGGCGACCCGAAGACCGCGTCGTTGCGGTTGACGAACCGGAAGAGGTGGTCGCCGCGCGCGTGCTGGTACGAGAGACTCGCGGCCACTTCGCCCGGCAGCTCCCGTTCGATCTCGGCCGCGAACGACCAGGTGCGCGGCAACTCCAGATCCCTGGCCGTGACGTGTATGTCGGGCAGGAAGGGCGCCGTGGCGCTCCCGTCGATGAGCTCGCCGATCGCGGGCGGTCCCTGCTCCGGCAGCCCGAAGCTGCTGCGGAAGAAGATCTGCTGGAACGCACCGTTCGTGGTCACGCTCTGCGCGAACACCAGAATGGGAATGCGCGCATGGTACGCGCCGGCGTTGAGCCGAACGACGGTCCGTCGGTCGCCGCCGACATCCCACGCCAGGCCAAGCCGCGGCTGGAAGTTGTCGAGATCGTCGGGGACCGTCCCGTCGGAGGGGAATCGCGTGTTGTTCAGATACGGCGCGAAGAAGGTCGCCTCCGGCTGGACCGCGACCTGGGGGTGCCACGTTCCCTCCCAGCGCAGGCCGAGGTTCACGGTCAGGCGGTCGTTGGGCTTCCAGGTGTCCTGCAGGAATAGCGCCAGTTCGTCCACCCCGAAGTCACCCCTGCCCAGGCGGTCCGGCGCCACCCCCGGAACCGTACCCGACTGCAGGTAGGTGAGCACGGGTCCGGTGATGGCGGTCCCCGCGGGACATTCCCCGGTCGCGCTGTCCGACCCGTCCGAACACGTCACGTACCGGCTCCCCTGCGTCACGAAGTTGATGAAGCCGTCGACCGAGTCGAAGATGTATCGGCCGTTGGCGAAGCCGATGAACTGCTGGGTGATCCCCGTCCGGTTGTACTCGACGCCCGCCTTGAGCAGGTGGCGGCCAGTCAGCCACGACCAGTTGTCCACCACTTGCAGCCGCGTGTCGTACGCCGGATCGATGGGCAGGAAGAACGGCAATCCGATCCGGAACCCGTCGGCGAAATCCATGCCGATGTCGGGGAAGGGCCGCCCGCCCAGCTTCGCGAACTGCGGCGTGGCGGGAGGCGCCGAGCCCGGCATCAGCGGCCCGTCGTACCAGCGTACCCGGTCCTCGCGCGCCCACTGCACGCGCAACTCGTGCGACATGGTGCTCCCGATCAGCGACCGCCAGCTGAAGTTGAAGGCGTGCGCCTCGTCGGTCTCCACCCCGTTGGCCGACACGCCCCACGAGTCCACGTCGAAGGTGCCGTTCAGCTGCTCGGACCAGTTGTAGTTGTACTTGAACGAGAGCTGGTTGCTCCCGTCGAGGTGGAAATCGGTCTTGAAGAGCAGTGCGCGGGCATCGTCGGTGCGGGTGATGGGCCCGAACTCGTCGTCGAAGAGCCCGGGCCACCGCGCAGTCAGAAAGTCCCGGAGCCGCGCCAGGTTCCCGGGTTCGCGGACCAGCCGCCGGGCCTGCTTGGTCTCGGTCGCCGCCTGCTGGTCGTACGCCACGAAATAGAACGCGCGGTCGCGCACGATCGGCCCGCCGACGGTGAAGCCGAACTGGCTCCGCAGAAAGTCCGGCTCTCCCGCCTGCAGCGCAGCCGGATACGCCGCTGACACCCCGTCCCACTGGCCGAAGTAGTGCGCGGAACCCGCGAACTCGTTGCTTCCGGACTTTGTGATAACATTCACAAACCCCCCGGCCGACCGCCCGAACTCGGCCGCGGCGCCCTGGTTGACCACGACGACCTCCTCGATGGCGTCCTGGCTGAAGGTGAACGCCGGCCGCTGCCCTCCCCGCTGCTCGCCGAAGAACGGATTGTTGAAGTCGGCCCCGTCGACGATGAAGTTGTTGAAGATCCCGCGCTGGCCGCTGATGTTCAGCTCGTCTCCGTCCGGCCCCTGCGAGATCGCGACCCCTGGAGTCAACAGCGCCAGGTCGAGGTAGTTGCGCCCGTTGTTGGGAAGCGCGTCGACCACCTCCCCGGGCAGCCTGGTCGAACTCGTAACGTCCTCGGGGTGTACAAGTTGCTCGCGATGTCCCTCGACCGTGATCCCCTCCAGCTCGACCACGCCGAAGCGCAGCGTCACCGACAGTTCCTCGCCGACGCGGAGCACCAGGCCGGGTGAGACGGCCGATCCGAGCTGATCCTCGGCCCGCGCGGCAACGTCGTAGCGTCCGAGCGGAAGGAGCGGGCGCACGAAAGTGCCGGCAGAGGTGGTGCGCACCGTGGTCGCCAGCGCCGTCTCGAGGTGCACGATCTCGACGACCGCTCCGGCAACGGGTGTGCCGGTCGCGTCCAGAACCTGGCCCCGGATCACACCCGTGGACGCCTGCGACTGGGCGGAAGCCGGGCAGGGCATGACCGCGAGGACGAATCCCAGCGCGAGCGCACAGGCTGGCAGCGTGAGGGGGGTGGGAGGGCGGCGGGAGCGGGTTCGGCTGCCGGATCTCATCGTGACGGGGTTCCGTGAGCGTGCGCGGACGCTTGCCTGATTTCAGGTTGGGGTTGTGGCCCGGGTCATGTCGTATGGACATTCCCACCAACAGCAGGGACCTTTCCGCCACCTCGGACCATCCATGACCGGGCCGGTCGCCACAATGTTCGCACTTCACGTCGGCACCGCGCAATCGCGCAGGGCGGCGCCGTGGTGCGTTCTTTCCACCCTGTTGCTGGCGGGGTGCGACGGTGCGGGCGGCATCGGCACCGGCCTTACTCCCGACGACGATCTCGTCTGCGATCTCGACCCCGCCTTCCTCGCCGACGGCGGGGTCGGGCGGGACGGAATCCCGGCGCTTACCGACCCTGAGATCGTGCCCACCTCGCCGATGATTCCGGCCAACTCCTTCGTGCGCGACCACGACCGCGTGATCGCGGTGCAGTTGGGTGCGGACTGGATCGTGATTCCGCACAACATCATGTGGCGCCACGAGATCGTGAACTTCAACGGCGACGACCGCATGGTCGTGACCTACTGCCCGCTCACCGGGTCGGCTCTGGCCTTTCGGCGCAACGCGGTGGGCGGCGCCGAAATGCGCGTGTCGGGCCTGCTCTACAACGCCAACCTCGTCATGTACGACACCAACGTGCCGGAGTCCTTCTGGCTGCAGATGCTGGGCGAGGCCCGCTGCGGCCCACAGACCGGCACCCGTCTCGAGAGGCTGCCGGCCGTGGAAATGACCATGGCCGGCTGGAGATCGCTGCACCCCGATTCGCGCATGGTGGGCGCGCCCGGCGGCTTCAGCGACTGGCGGCTCTACGTGCGCAATCCGTACGGAGACGAGTACGAGGATCCGCACAACGCCGACTTCCTGGATCACCCGATCCCGCTGGACGACGGGCGGCTGCCACCGAAGGAGCGCGTCCTGGGCCTGCCCGGCAGCCCTCCCGGCGCGCCGCCCCAGGCGTTTTCCTTTGGCGCGATGGCGTCGCTGGGCGACCACGCCGCCCTCCAGTTCATCTACCGGGACGCCCCCGCAATGGTCATCTGGGACGGCATGCGCGAGGCGGCGATGGCGTATCGTCCGGAGGTCGGCGGCCGGGCGGCCAACTTCGTCGCGGGCGAGGGCGGTGTGGTGGACGACCTGACCGGTACGACATGGGCCGTCGACGGTACGCCCGTTGCGGGACCACTGGCGGGAACGAGGCGCAGGCTGCGCCCCATTGCCGATGCCTACGTCGCCTTCTGGGCCGCCTGGGCGGCGTTTCATCCGGGAACGAGGCTGATGCCCGACGGAACATGACCGGCAGGCCCCGGGGGCAGGGTTGCGCACGGCCACGCCAGTGCGGAATCTCAGACATCGCGGCTCCGCCGCCACACCTACTGCAACGCATACAGGCCCCGCCATGTCCCGACTCTCTCCAGGCTCCCGCAATCAGCTCTTGCTTCTCGCTGTCGTCGTCGCCGGCGCCCTCGGTGCATTCTGGTGGATGAGGGGCTCCACGCACGACCTCGTCATCGTGAACGGCCGCGTCATGGACCCGGAAACGGGGCTCGACGCCACGCGCAATCTCGGAATCACCGCCGGGACGATCGTTGCGGTCACCGAGGACGCGCTGGAGGGAAGCGACACCATCGACGCGACCGGGCTCGTGGTGGCGCCCGGGTTCATCGACCTCCACGCGCACGGCCAGAGTTCGGTGGGCGAACGTCTGCAGGCGCTGGACGGAGTGACCACCGCACTGGAGTTGGAGATCGGTGTCTATCCGGTGGCTGCCTGGTACGCCTCGCGCGAAGGCAGCACGCTGCTCAACTTCGGCGCGACCGTGAGCCACCCGAATGCCCGAACGAAGCTATTGGCGGGTATCGATGTCGGGCACCAGCCGACTCTGCCCCCGGGCGAGAACGAGTCGATGGGCTCGGACATCATCTATCAGGAGTTGGACGACGCACAGGTTGCCGAGCTGGCGGCTCTGATGGAGGGCGGTCTGGAGGAAGGCGGCCTCGGGTACGGCTTCGGAATCACCTACACCCCGGGCGCTTCGCGAACCGAGATCATCGACCTCTTCGAGTCGGCCGCAGCAAACGGTGTGCCGGCCTACGTGCACCTGCGCGCAGCGGATGAGGGCGGCAATCTCGGGCCCTTTCAGGAGGTGATCGCCAACGCCGCCGCTACCGGGGTGTCGCTGCATATCGTCCACCTCAATTCCTCCGCCGACGAGTCGGCGATGGACGCCCTGGGCCTGATCCGTGGCGCTGCGGAGCGTGGGCTGGACGTCACCACGGAGGCGTATCCGTACACCGCGTCTTCGACCTTCATCGAGTCCGCGCTGTTCGACCCTTGGGAGGGGCTGGACGACTCGGAGTACCAGCGCCTGCAGTGGCCCGGCCAGGCGGAGCGGCTGAACACGGAGACCTTCCGGCAGTATCGCGAGCAGGGCGGATGGGTAGTCATCCACGGCCGCAACGAGGAAACGAACGAGTGGATCGTCGCGCAGCCGGATGTGATTGCCGCAAGTGACGGCATTCCGTTCCTGTTCACCTCGGTGCACCCGCGTGGCGCCGGAACGTTCGCCCGCATTCTTGGTCACTATTCACGCGACCGGGGCGTGATCAGCCTGATGGACGCGCTTGCCAAGATGACGATCCTGCCGGCCCGGCGGGTTGAGGGTGCAGCTCCCGTGATGGCCCGCAAGGGCCGGGTGCAGGAGGGCGCCGATGCCGACCTGGCCCTCTTCGATCCCGAGACCGTGCTGGACATGGCGGACTACGATGCTCCGGCAACCCCCTCGCGCGGATTCATGCATGTGCTCGTCGGCGGCACGCCGGTGGTGCGCGACGGGAACCTGGTCGACGGGGTGTATCCCGGACAGGCGATCAGGAGAGTGAGCGCTCCGGTTTCGTAGGGGATTTGTCATCGGCACCCCGCCAGGCGCGCGCATTGCCGAAAAGCTGGCCCATCGAGCCATGGAACCGCCCGCCCTTCCGGCCAATACTGTGGTCCCTATCGGCCGCTGCTGCTCCTGAAGCGCTGGCGGCTGCGATCGCGACGCCACATTTTGGAGGTCATGATGGGCTTCGATACACTCCGGGCAGCCCACAGGTTGCGAGACGAAGCGGGTTTCGATGAGACCCAGGCAACGGTGCTGGTCCTCACCTTCGCCGAGGGATTCGCGGAGCGTTTCCCGACCAAAGGAGATCTGCATGAGGTCGACACGTCGATCCGTGTTGAACTCAAGCGGGTCGAGGCTTCCATCCGCGGCGACATGGGGAAGATGGAGACCTCGATCCGCACCGACATGGAGAAGCTCGAGACTTCCATCCGCGGCGACATGGAGAAGATCGAGACTTCCATCCGCGGCGACATGGAGAAGATCGAGACTTCGGTCCGTACAGGGCTGCGAGACCTTGAGAACCGCATGACAATTCGGATGGGCGGGCTCATGGTTATCGGGATCGGCGTGCTGCTCTCGCTCCAGAGGTTCCTGTCCTAGTCCGTGTCAACGGAGTGCAGGATGTTTGGGGGACGCCCATTCCGCGTGTGATGTCAAGCAAACATTACATAATGTCATGTTTTCCATACAATTCGCTCAGACACCCGACTCGCCAGGAGAACTGTCATGATTCGCCCACGCCTCGTTGCGCTCCTGCCCTCCAACATCCTTCCCGTTGCCCTCGCGGCCGTCGTGTTCGCCGCCCCGGCCGCAGCCCAACAGCGCCTCTCGCTCGACCAGTACATGGACATCGAGAGCGTGTCCAACCCGCGGATCTCGCCTGACGGCGCCCGGATCGTTTACACCAGGGGGTGGATCGACGAGCGCAACGACCGGCGCGAGTCGGCGCTGTGGATGATGAACGCCGACGGATCCAGGAAGCGGCACCTTGTTGACGGGGGCGGCGGCGCCTGGTCACCGGACGGCACCCGCATCCTCTACACCGCGCCGGGCGACCCGGGCGGCTCGCAGCTTCATGTCCGCTGGATGGACGCCGAGGGCCTGTCCACGCAGATCACGCGCCTCGAAAACGGGCCATCCAACCCCCGCTGGTCGCCCGACGGCAACTCGATCGCGTTTACGAGCAGGGTGTCGGACCGGGCCGACTTCGCGGGGGTCGATCTGCCGGCCAGACCGGACGGCGCCCAGTGGGAACGGGAACCCAAGGTGGTCGAGCGCCCGGCCTACAAGCGGGACGGCATCGGCTATGTGGACACGGGATGGACGCATGTATTCGTAGTCCCCGCCGAAGGCGGCACCCCCCGGCAGCTCACCGACGGGGACTGGAACCACTCCTCGATCGAGTGGAGTCCCGACGGGACCGAGATCTACTTCACATCGTTCCGTCACGAGGACGCCGACAGGCCGGAGCACTGGCAGGAGTCCGAGATCTACGCCGTCTCGGTGGCCAGCGGGGAGATCCGCCAGCTGACCAGCCGCCGCGGACCCGACGGCAGTCCCGTCCCCTCCCCCGATGGGTCGCTCATCGCCTACACCGGCATCGACGCACACGACGACACCTACCGCAATCAGAAGATCTACGTCATGAACCGCGACGGCTCCGGCTCGCGCGTCATTTCGGGCGACTACGACCGCCAGGTGGGCGCCATGACCTGGGCGCCGGACGGCGGCGGCCTGTACTTCAATGTCAGCCGCGACGGCTACCGGCAGCTTCACTTCGTGTCACTGGATCGGGGCGTCAGGATGCTCACATCGGGCGAGCACCTCTTCGCCATGTCGTCCTTCTCCGACGACGGTGTCGCGGTGGGCACGATCGCCAGCGCCCACGAGCCTGGCGACATCTACCGCTTCAACCTCACCACGCCTGAGGCAGTGACCCGCCTTACCGACGTCAACTCCGATGTCCTGGGCCACGTGCAGCTCGGGGAAGTCGAGGAGGTCTGGTACGACTCCACCGACGACTTCCAGATCCAGGGATGGATCGTCAAGCCACCCGACTTCGACCCGTCGCGCAAGTACCCCATGATGCTCGTCATCCACGGCGGTCCGCACGCCATGTACAACGGGGGCTTCAACTTCGCGTTTCAGGAGCACGCCGCGAACGACTACGTCGTCCTCTACACCAATCCCCGCGGCTCCACCGGCTACGGCACCGAGTTCGCCAACGCGATCAACCACGACTACCCGGGGGCCGACTTCCCCGACCTCATGGGAGGCGTCGACGAGATGCTCGCGCGCGGCTACGTCGACGAGGAGAACGTCTTCGTCTACGGGTGCTCGGGCGGCGGCATCCTGACCAGCTACATCGTCGGCAACACCGACCGCTTCCGCGCCGCGTCCGCCAACTGCCCCATCGTGAACTGGATCTCGGCGATGGGCACCTCCGACGCGATCAGCTACTTCCGGACCTTCGAAAAGCCATTCTGGGAGGATCCGGCCGAGTGGATCGACCGGTCGTCCATCTTCTACGTCGGCAACGTCACCACGCCCACCATGTTCCTGACCGGCGAGATGGACATCCGCACCCCCATGCCGCAGACGGAGGAGATGTACCAGGCGCTGCAGTACCTGGGCGTCCCCACGGTGATGGTGCGCTTCCAGGGGGAGTGGCACGGCACCAGCCGGCGCCCGTCCAACTTCCTGCGCACCCAGCTCTACCTGCGGAAGTGGTTTGAGAAGTGGGGGAGTCACAAGGATCCCATGACGACCGAAGAGGGCGGCAGGTGACCGTCACGGGGAGCCTGCGGGAGGGCCGCCGCACCGTCCCGGGGACCGCGACCGCGCATGGCATCGGCGGTGGCGCGGCGCTGGTGGATGTGCACTTCCAGGATCGCGCCACGATCATCGGGGTCGGGGTTCTGGAACTCCCGCAGGGCGGGATCGCGCTGGTCGACACCGGCCCGGAGGCGCGCCTGGACGGCCTGCGTGCCGGCCTCGCGGAACTGGGGCACAGCCTGCAGGACGTGCGCGCCATCCTCCTCTCGCACATCCACCTCGACCACGCGACGGCGGCCGGCGGCATCGTGCGGGAAGCCCCCGGCGCGATCGTCCACGTACACGCGGTCGGCGCGCCCCACATGGCCGACCCGTCCCGCCTGCTCGCCTCGGCCGGCCGCATCTACGGCGACGCGATGGCCACCCTTTGGGGCGAGTTCCTCCCCGTGCCGCGCGCGTCGCTCCGCGTCGTCGACGAGGGTGACACGGTCTCGCTGGGCGGCCGCCGCTTCGAGGTCGGGTACGTGCCCGGACACGCCAAGCACCACGTCGCCTACTTCGAAGCCGCGACCGGGACGGCGTGGGTGGGCGACGTGGGCGGCATACGGATCCGGGGCGGACCGACGATCCCCGTGACTCCACCCCCCGACATCGATGTGGAGCTGTGGAAGGCGAGCATGGGAAGGGTGATGGCGTGGGCGCCGGAGCGGATCGTCGCCACGCACTTCGGCCCGTACGGGGCTCTCCGGTCGCACTTCGCCGAACTCGGCGCGGAACTGGACGCGTGGGCCGGTTGGGTGCGCGACTCCCTCGGTGACTCGAGCTTCGCCGACGACCGCGCGCGTGCCCACGCCTTCTCGGACTGGGTAACCGCGCGGCTCGGCGATAAGATCCCCGAAGGGCACATGGCGCTATATGCGACCGCCTCGGGGTTCTTCGATTCGTGGTGGGGGCTGGCGCGGTATTGGCGAAAACGCGGAGCCGCCTGACGGGGCGAAGGAGGCGCCGTGCGGACCGTCCGCCCACCGCTTGCCGCCATCGGCACGGCCGCCGCGCTCCTCGCGACCGCATGCGGCACCGCCGAGGAGCCCACGAGCCCGGTCGCTCCCCCCACCCCCACGGCGACCGTCCGGGTGACCCCCGCTACCGCGTCCGTCGAGGTGGGCGACACCGTCCGCTTCACGGCGACCGTGACAGACGCCAGCGGCCAGCCGGTCGCCAACCCCGCCGTCACCTGGTCCACGTCGCAGGCAGGCCAGGCCTGGATCCGCGAGGATGGCCTGGTGACGGGCGCCGCCCCCGGGCTGCCCACCGTCACCGCCACCAGCCACGGGGCGACGGGCGCCGCCACCCTGACCGTCACCGCGTCTCCGATCTCCGCGCTGCTCCTCGATGTGCGCCAGCGCCACGGCCTCATCGGCCTCACGGGCGCGATCGTCACCAGTGACCGGTTCGTCGCAGTGGGTGCCGCCGGCACGCGGGCGCACGGCTCTCTCGTGCCGGTCACGATCCATGACAAGTGGCACCTGGGTTCCATCACGAAGTCGATGACCTCCACCCTTGCCGCGATCCTCGTCGAGGAGGGCGCCCTGGAGTGGAGCACCACCCTCGAGGCCGCCTTCCCCGCCTTCCCCGACATTCACCCCGACCTGCGCCCGGTCCCCTTCGAGCCGGTCCTCGCCCATCGCGGCGGCTTCACCAACGAGATCGGTCAGTTCTCGTCCTGGACCCAGATGCTGACGGGCACTGACGCACTGCCGGCCCAGCGACGCGCCTTCGCGCTCGAAGTCCTCGGCACGGCCCCCGAGTTCCCTCCGCTCCAGACCTACCACTACTCCAATGTCGGCTACATGGTCGCGGGTGCGGCGCTCGAAGCCGTGACCGGGCAGCAATGGGAGACCCTCATCCGGACACGCCTTTTCGCGCCCCTGGGCATGGACGACACGGGGTTCGGCGCTCCGGGAGTCCCGGGCGCCATGGACCAGCCCCGCGGACATCTGGGACAGGGCACAGGCAGGTTTGCGCTGGAACCGGGCGATCCACGTGCCGACAACCCGCCGGGCCTCGGCCCCGCCGGGACGGTGCACGCCACGATGCATGACCTGGGACGCTACATCTCGATGCACCTGGCCGGCGAACAGGGCCGGGCGGACGTGCTTCAGCCCGAGTCAATCCAGCGGCTGCACACCCCGGCCGAAGGGTTCAGCTACGCGTCAGGGTGGGTCGTCACAAACCGGCAGTGGGCGGGGGGACGCGCCCTGGCCCACTCCGGCAGCAATCTGCGCTGGTACGCCGTGGTCTGGATGGCGCCCGAGAGGGACTTCGCAGTGCTGGTGGCAACGAATCAGGGCGGCGAAACCGCCTTCGAGGCGACCGACGAAGCGGCCGGACGCCTCATTGAACTACACCTGGCTCGATAGCCTGGTACACCAGCTCCAGGAACCGCCCCACCGGGTTGTTCCCTCTCGGCGTCTGGGTGAACACCAGTACGATCAGCCCGTTGTCCGGGTCGACGAAGGCGTTCGTCCCGTCGGATCCGCCGTGCGAGAACACTCCTTCCTCCGACACCGACCACCCGTAGCCGTAGTAGCTGGCCGGACCGTCCGACCCCGGGTTGGTGCGTATCTTCGGCGTGGTCATCAGCGCCACCGATTCCTCCGACAGGTAGCGCCGCCCGTCGTACACCCCGCCGTTCAGGAACATCTGGCAGAAGATCACATAGTCGTCGGCCGTCGAGATCATCCCGCCCGAGGCGCGCACGAACGGCACCTGCGGCGGATCTCCCGGCGTCCACCCCGGCGCCCAGCCACCCTCGCCGTCGCGCTCGTAGTAGACCACCGACATGCGGTCGAGCTTGCCGTCCATCCTGTCGTCGATCTCGTGGTGGTAGCTGTCGTGCATCCCCAGCGGCGTGTACAGCTCACGGTCCAGGTAGGCGTCCATCTGCATGCCCGAGGCCATCTCGATGAGCGCGCCCAGGGTGTTGTAGCCGGGGTTGTTGTAGCTGTAGCTGGTGCCCGGCGCGACCTCCGCGCCGACGGGACCGAACCGCGCCGCCTCCAGCTGCAGGGTGGGCGCGTCCGGGTGCTGCGCCGACTGCCGCATGAATGGCTGCAGGAAGAGGGTGGGGATCCTCAGCCCGCTGGAATGCGACAGCAGGTGGCTGATGTTGATGAACCCGGCCCGGTAGTTGTCCCACGACGGCATGTGCTCGCGAACGAGGTCGCCGTAGGCCAGCTCTCCGTCCTCTACGAGCATCGCAATGCCCGTCGCGACCACCGGCTTCGTGTTCGACGCCATCCGGAAGAGCGTGTTCGGCTCCATCGGGATGTCGCGTGCCCGGTCCCGCCAGCCAAGCGCCTCGTGCAGAACGACCTTGCCGTCCTTCGCCACGAGCAACACCGCGCCGACCAGATCCCCGCGCGCGATCGCCTCCTCGTACAGCGCCACACCCCCGGCGAGCACTCCCGCCGACATGCCGACATCGGCCGGCTCTCCGCGGGTGACCACCGGCCCCTGCGCGCCCGCCGCCGCCGCCCAGGCCGCCGCCACGACCACCGACGCAGCCCACGCAACGGCCGCATACAGACCACCGCCGGCTCTCGTCAACCTCTTCATCCGAAGCCTCCCTTCATGGCCTCAACCAGGTACTTGACCGCAAACGAGCCGATCCAGTGCGAACCCGCATAGTCGGCGTCGAACATCGTCTCGAAACCCGCCCGCGCATGCACCTCGGCCAGCGCGCGCAAGCCCTCGACGCGCGCATCGTCCGCAGGCAGGGCGCCGGCAATCCTCAGCATCGCGTCGGCCCGCGTGAACGCCAGCCCGATGAGGTGCGAACGCGCCCCCAGAACCGCCCGCAGCGAGTCGTTGGTGATCACGGCCCCTCCCTCCGACGGCGCACCCTCCGCCTGTCCCGCCGCAGCCGGATCCCGCAGCGATACGAACTCGTCGGAATCGAGGGGTGGAAGAAAGTCGTCCAGCCACGCGACGTAGGCATCCCGCTCCATCACAATGCCCATCAGCGCCGCTTCTTCGAGACAGGGCGACACGAAGTCGGAACGCCCGGGCTCGTAGGCGGTCGGACAGCGGCGATCGCCCGAGAAGAAGCGGACAGCGGCGTCCCGCAGCGCCACCTCGAGCTCGGGACGTGCGCGCATGGCCGCGGCCTGCAGGCTCATCGCGATCGCGAAGGCGGTGTTCGGATGCACCCCGGTCCGCACCGGCCCCTCCAACTCCCCCAGGTAGGCCGCCAGCCGCTCGGCCACCAGGTTGGTTGCGGGCTCGAGCCGCGCGGCCCATGTGAGCGCGTCGGGATCGTCCCAGGACGCGAACTCCGCCTGCAGCAGCAACAGCCAGGCCCAGCCGTAGGGCCGTTCGAACGAAGGATTGTCGGTGAGGTACGCCAGCTCGCCCTCCATCGCAGCCTCGGAGAGGTGGTCCCTGAGCTTCTCGCGGATCAGCGGCCCGACCGGCAACCCTGGCACCTCCTTGAGCAGGCGAACCATCGCCCACGTCGAGTTCACCGCCGAGTGCCAGTCCCAGCAGCCGTAGAAGGCGCGCTCCTGCTCGAAGCCCCGCCGGCGCGTGTACGCGACATCGTCCAGGTACCCCTCGCGGTCCGGACGGAGTGCGTGCGGACGGTCGACGCACGACAGCGGCATCGCGGCGAGCGCGAGAGCCCGCTCCAGGTCCAGAACCGCGGGCCCGCCCTCCGACTCCACAGCTCCGGCCGCCCCTTCGGGCTTCGTGGCCATTTCGATCGGACGATCGGCGGGCTCTTCGGGCGCACAGGCCGCAGAGAACAACAGAACCGCCCCGGTGAGGAGCGTTGCCGGGACGATCGGTGGGGCCATGCGCGGGGTGGTTGGAGGTGTTCTCAACGTGTGGGCCGCTGCTGAAGCTGGCAATAGCCTCGCCGCCTCGAATCGCCCATCTATCGCAGACGTGGCAAGTTGCCGTCCGTAGTCGTGCGGACCAAGATGGGTATCGGCTATGGCGTCTGCCACGAATGACTCGGCCGGAGGCGACCGGTGGACCGACGGACAATGCTGAAGATCGGCGGCATGAGCCTGATCGGGAGCGGGCTGGGCGCGTGCTCGGTGCGCTCGTGGTCCGTGGATCGCCCTTCGCTTGTCCTGGCTCCCGTCCGGGCGGATTGGGATCGTGTCATCCGCACCACCGTGGGGCTGCGGCCACATCGACCATCCGGGTTCGTGCTGCACGCCGAGCGGCTCGGCGGGACCACCGTGATCCACAACTACGGCCACGGCGGGGCGGGCATGTCGATTTCGTGGGGCACGGGACAGATGGCCGCCGAGATGGCCCTCGAACACGACGGCCGCGCCGCGGCGGTGATCGGCTGCGGGGTCGTGGGGCTCACCTGCGCGCGTCAGCTCCAGCGCCGCGGGTTCCGGGTCACCATCTACGCCATGACGGTGCCCCCGAACACGACCTCGAACATGTCACTCGCCGGCTTCACCCCCACGTCGGGGCTCGTCGACCGCGATCTCCGTACTCCCGGCTGGGACGCGCAGTTCCGCGAAGCCGTCGAGATTTCGTACCGCCAGCTGCAACTCCTGGTGGGGCGGGGATACGGCGTGTCGTGGATCCGCAGCTTTGCGCTGAGCAACAACGAGCCCCGCGCGCGGCAACAAGACCGCGAGTCGGAGCGCCCACCGCTGCTGCCGGCGCACCTGCGCACGGGGACGACCCGACTCGGCCCCGGCGAGCACCCCTTCCCGACCCGCTACGCGACCCGGCGCACCCAGATGCGCATCGAGCCCTCGATCTACCTCGAGGCTCTCGTGCGCGACGTCATCGACTTCGGCGGGCGCATCGTCATCCGCAAGTTCACCGAGCCGAGCGAACTGGTGGCGCTGGAAGAGTCCCTCGTGATCAACTGCACGGGCCTCGGGGCGCGTGATCTCTTCGGTGACACCGAACTGGTCCCCGTGAAGGGCCAGCTGACGGTGCTGGTGCCCCAGCCCGAAGTCGACTACGGAACCTTCGGGGGACCCGGGCCATCCCGCGGCGGGCTCGGCATCCACATGCAGCCGCGCAGCGACGGGATCGTGCTGGGAGGTACCGCCGAGCGCGGGGAATGGTCGCTGGAACCCGACCAGGAGGCCCTGGAGCGCATCGTGATATCCCACCAGGCGCTTTTTTCCGCGATGCATGCCTGATCCGGCGGGGCGTAGCACGGGACCGTCCTGATGCTCCTCGGGACCCCCTTTCACCCGCGCACCGCCGCCCTATGCGGCAGCCGCCGCTGGCGCAACTGGTCGGGGTACGCCGCGGCGCTCAGCTACGAGCCCGGCCACGAGTACGAGTACTATGCAGTGCGCAGCGGCGCGGCGCTCTTCGACATCTCGCCGCTGCGCAAGTACGAGGTCACGGGCCCTGACGCGGCCGCGCTCGTGGACCGGGTGGTGACCCGGAGCACGCTCGACTGCCCGGTGGGAAGGGTGCTCTACACGCCCTGGTGCGACGAGGCCGGCAAGCTGATCGATGACGGCACCGTGCAGCGCCTGAGCCCCGACACCTTCCGCATCACCGCCGCCGACCCGTGCCTGCGCTGGTTCCAGGATTGCGCGCTCGGAATGGACGCCACCGTCCGAGACATCTCGCTCGACCTCGCCGCGCTCGCGCTTCAGGGCCCAACCTCGCGGGACATCCTCGCCCGGCTTGTGACCGGCGCGGACATCGCTGAGCTCCCGTATTTCGCGCTGACCGAGTGCCACATCGGCGCGGCCCCGGTCACGATCACCCGCACGGGCTACACGGGCGACCTGGGCTACGAAATCTGGCTCGCGCCCGAGCACGCGCTCGCCGCGTGGGACGCGCTCATCGAGACCGGCCGCGGCTACGGGATCGCACCCACCGGGCTCGACGCGCTGGACGTGGCCCGCATCGAGGCCGGCCTGCTGCTCAAGGAGGTCGACTACGTGTCGAGCTGGACGGCGCTGATCGAGTCGCGCAAGTCGTCGCCGTACGAAGCGGGCCTCGGGTGGACGGTCCAGCCGCGGCCAAGCCGCGATTTCGTGGGCCAAAGGGCGCTCAAACGCGAAGCCGCCAACCCCTCGCAGTGGGCCCTGGCCGGCGTCGAGGCCGACTGGCCGGGCATCGAGAAGCGCTTCGCCGCCGTGGGCCTGCCGCCGCTGGTGGCCGGACGGGCCTCGCGCGACGCCGTCCCTATCTACGCAGGTGCGGCGCGCAAGGGCGGTCGCGCCGTCAGACAGATCGGCTACATCACCAGCGCCACCTTCTCGCCGATCCTCAAGAAGTACATCGCGCTCGCCACCATCCGCCGCGACTTCGCGGAACCGGGCAGCCCCATCGAGGTCGAACTGACCGTGGAGTTCGTGCGCCACAGGGTCCCGGCACGCGTGGTCCCGACGCCCTTCTTCGACCCGGCGCGCAAGCGCGGCTGAGCGCAATGACCCGCAAATACGACGTGATCGTCATCGGCGGCGGCCACAACGGCCTCGTGCACGCCGCCTACCTGGCGCGCGCCGGCCTCGACGTGTGCGTGCTCGAACAGCGCCCTCTCGTCGGCGGCGCCACCGTCACCGAGGAGATTTTCCCGGGCTTCAGGTACAGCGTGTTCTCGTACGTGGTCAGCCTGATGCGCCCCGACATCATCCGCGAACTCGACCTCCCCCGTCACGGGCTCGCAATCCTGCCACTCGAAAGCACCCTCACCCCGCTGCCGGATGGCGACCGCCTCTACCGCGACGCCGACCACCACCGCACCTGGCGCGAGATCGCGCGCTTCTCGATTCGCGACGCCGAGGCCTACAACGAATACGGCCGGTCGCTCTTCTACATGGCGCGCGCCGTGAAGCACCTCCTCGGCATCGCCCCTCCCGATCCCGCACGGCTGGGTCCGCGCGACATCCGCGGCCTGCTCGGCCTCGCCCGACACTTCCTCGACCTCGAACCCGACCAGCTGCACATGCTCGTCAAGCTCATGACGATGAGCGCCGCCGACTTCGTCGACGAGTGGTTCGAGACCGACGTGCTCAAGGCCACGCTGTCCGCCAGCGGGATCATCGGCACCTTCCTCGGCCCGCGCTCGCCGGGCACCGCCTACGTCCTGCTGCACCACTACATGGGCGAGATCGACGGCCACTTCCGGGCGTGGGGCTTCGCCAAGGGCGGAACCGGAGCCGTGGCCAACGCGATCGCTTCCGCCGCGCGCGAGGCGGGAGCCGAGATCCGCACCGATGCGCCGGTGGCACGGGCGTTGGTGAAGAACGGGCGTGTCAATGGCGTGGCGCTCGCCAACGGCGACGAATTGCACGCCAGCGTGGTCTCCTCCAGCCTCGACCCGCACCGCACCTTCCTCGACCTCGTCGACGAGGACGCGCTCCCCGACGACCTGCTCAGCGCCGTCCGCGCCTACCGCTTCCGCGGCTCCTCCGGCAAGGTCAACCTGGCGCTCGAC
The DNA here is from genome assembly GCA_009841165.1 of Gemmatimonadota bacterium. Classification (GTDB taxonomy): domain Bacteria; phylum Gemmatimonadota; class Gemmatimonadetes; order Longimicrobiales; family Gaopeijiaceae; genus Bin94. The sequence goes on from VXMI01000028.1 coordinate 17,814, forward strand.
GCCGCCCCCGACTTCACCTGCATGCCCGGCCACGGTCCGCACCTGCGGGGCGCCGTCTCGATCAGCCCGTCCATCGACTACCTCGAACGCGCCTACGACGACGCCAGGTACGGCGACTTCTCCCGCGAACCCTACATCGACATCGTCATCCCCTCGGCGATCGATCCAGCCATGGCGCCGCCCGGCAAGCACGTCATGTCGTGCTTCGTGCAGTACGCGCCCTACGAGCTGCGCGAAGGCACCTGGGACGAAAAACGCGAGGCCTTCGGCGACACCGTGGTCGACACCCTGGCGCGCTACATCCCCAACATCAGGGACATCATCCTGCACCGTCAGGTCGTCACGCCGCTCGACATCGAGCGCACCACGGGCCTCACCCAGGGCAACATCTTCCAGGGCGAGCTGACCCCGTCGCAGCTCTTCTTCCTCCGGCCGGCCGCCGGGTACGCGGGCTATCGGACGCCGGTGCGCGGCTACTACCAGTGCGGATCGGGCACGCACCCGGGCGGCGGCATCATGGGCGCGCCCGGCAAGCTGGCGGCCGGCAGAGTGCTGGCGGACTTGCAGCGGGGGCTCGGCAGGCGACGCGGACGGATCTCCACGTCCGGGCCGGGGAGGAGGGGGAGGTGAAACAGTACGACGCGGTCGTCGTGGGGGGCGGTCACAACGCACTGGTGACGGCCGCCCGGCTCGCTTGCGAGAAGTGGAAGGTCCTCGTGCTGGAGCGGCGTGCGGTTCTGGGGGGCGCGGCCTCGACGGATGAGATCTTTCCCGGCTGCGCCGTCAACGTGGCCGCGCAGGACGCGGGACTCTTCCCCGCCGGCCTCGCCGCCGACCTGGACCTCGCCGCCCACGGCCTCGAGTGGGTCCGTCCTCCCGCGCTGGCCACCTCGCTGACCGGTGGCGGCGAGGCGCTCACCCTGTGGCGGGACCCCGCGCGCACCATTGACGAGATCGCCCGTCACAACCGCGCCGACGCGGCCCGCTTCCCCGACTGGGCCGACCACCTGCGCACCATGGCGCGGGTGTTGCGCGTCGCCCTCGACCACCCGGCCCCCGCCCCGCACGACATGACCAAGCGGGAGCGGCTCCGCCTTCTCCGCCCCCTCATCCAGGCGGGCCGGCTGGGCAAGCGCACGGTCGTGGAACTGCTGCGCGTGGCGCCGCTCCCGGCCCGCGACCTCCTCGACGACTGGTTCGAGAGCGGTGCCCTCAAGGGAATGCTCGCCACCACCGCGCTGGCGGGCTCCCGTCACGGCCCGAGCGCCATGGGCGGCGCCCTGCGGATGCTGTACCACGCCACCGGGCGCGAACCCCACGGCTTCCGCTCGTCGGCGTTCGCCAAGGGCGGGATCGGGGCGCTCTCGGCTGCACTGGCCGGGGCGGCGCGGGCCCACGGGGCCGAGGTGCGCACCGCGACCGAGGTCGAGCGCATTCTCGTCGACGACGGCGCCGCGACCGGGGTCGCTCTGGCCGACGGCGAAGAGATCGCCGCCCGGTGCGTGATCTCGGGCGCCGATCCCCACCGCACCTTCTTCCGGCTGGTGGGCGCGCCGCGGCTGGGCCCCGAGTTCAACCGCAAGGTCGCCAACATCCAGCTGCGCGGGACCACCGCGATCCTGCACCTGCTGCTCGACGGGCTCCCACCGCTCCCGGACGCGGCCGAGCGCCTTGCCGGCCACACGCTTGTCGCCCCCACGCTGGACTACCTCGAACGCGCCGCCGACGACGCCAAGTACGGCCGCGCCTCCGACCGCCCCCACCTCGACATGGTGATCCCAACGCTACACGACCCCGCGCTCGCGCCCGCCGGCCACCATTTGGCCTCGATCCAGATCCGCTACGCCCCGTACCACCTCCGCGACGGCAGCTGGGAGGACGATGCGACCCGCGACGCCCTCCTCGCCACCGCACTCCATGTCCTCGACGACTTCCTCCCTGGCATGCGCGACCGCATCGTCGACCACCGCCTGCTCACGCCGCTCGACCTCGAGACCGAGCTCGGTCTCACCGCCGGCGACGAGTACCATGGCCAGATGGGACTCGACCAGATGCTCTTCATGCGCCCGATCGCGGGTTGGGCGCGGTACAGGACGCCGGTCGAGGGGTTGTTCCTGTGCGGCTCGGGGTGCCATCCGGGGGGCGGCGTGACGGGAGGACCGGGCCGTCTTGCCGCAGGCGCGATCTTGCGCGAAGGGAAGCCGGTGGCGCGATTGAGCGGGCGCTCGTGAAAACGTTCACAATGTCAAACCCCAAATCCTCAACCCCCGATCCTCAACACCCGGAGATACATGCATGACCACCTTCGACATGGCCCTTATCCAGCGTGGGGCCCGGCTTCGCCGTTCGCCCTATTTCGACGCCACGCTGCGCGCCGGCTGCCGCGCCTACACGGTCTACAACCACATGTTTCTGCCCACGCGGTACGACGACCTGCACGCCGAGTACGAGCGGCTGCGGACCGGGGTCACGGTGTGGGACGTGAGCGTGGAGCGGCAGGTCGAGATCACCGGGCCGGACGCGTTCGCGTTCACGAACATGCTGACGCCGCGCGACCTGTCGAAGTGCGCGGTCGGCCAGGGCAAGTACGTGCTGATCACGGCCGAGGACGGGGGCATCGTGAACGATCCCGTGCTGCTGCGGCTCGGCGAAAACCACTTCTGGCTGGCTCTGGCGGACAGCGACGTGCTGCTGTGGGCGAAGGGGGTGGCGCTGAATTCGGGGCTGGACGTGCGGCTGTGCGAGCCCGATGTGTCGCCGATGCAGGTGCAGGGGCCGAAGTCGAAGGAGGTCGTGCGCCGTCTGTTCGGGGAGGGGGTCGCGGGGCTGCGCTACTACTGGTTCGCGGAGACCGACCTGGACGGCATCCCGGTGGTGGTGACCCGGACCGGGTGGAGCGGCGAGGTCGGCTACGAGATCTACCTGCGGGACGGGAGCCAGGGGATGGAGTTGTGGGACAGGGTGATGGAAGCGGGCGCCGATCTGGCTATTGCGCCGACTGGGCCATCGGACATCCGGCGGATCGAGGCGGGAATCCTGAACTACGGGATCGACATGACGCTGGATACGAATCCGTACGAGGTCGGGCTGGGGTGGCAGGTGGACCACGGCCAGGAGGGGGGCTTCATCGGGCGTGAGGCGCTGGCGCGGATCGCGGCGGAGGGACCGCGGCGGCTGTTGGCGGGGGTCGAGATCGCGGGCGCACCGCTCGACCTGAACATGACGCGGTGGCCGGTGTGGGCGGACGGGGCGGGGGGCGAAGGCGGCGAGGCGATCGGCTTCGTCAGCTCGGCGGTGTGGTCGCCGCGGCTGAAGCGGAATATCGGCTACGCCATGGTGCCGATGCCGCTCGCGGAGTTGGGGACGCGGCTGCGGGTGGCCACGCCGGACGGGGATCGGGAAGCTGCCGTGGTACGCAAGCCTTTCGTGGATCCGGACAAGGACATTCCGAAGTCGTAGTCTTCGGTGGCCCCGCGCCAGTTGCAGCCGGTACGGTCGCTGCAATCAAATCCTCAGCGACTCGCCGTCGGTTTGACGAGGCCGTCGTCCAGCAGTTGTTGAAAGTGGTCGACGATGGATTCCTTGGCCGGTCGGAAGCTCATTCCCAGGGCGTCACTTGCGCGGCTGCCGTCGAATCTGAGCGGATACCCCAGATTGCGTTTCGCGACGGACTGGGGGATTCCCCGCCGCGAAGCGAGCATCAGGGCGGCGGTGTTGGAGACGGTTCGCCGGGGGAACGGAAAGTCATCGCCGAAATGTGACCGCAGGACGGCACCTATCTCGAACAGCGTTCGCGACTCGGCGACGAGGATGTGGCGCCCGTTCGCATCCGGCAGCATCCCCGCGCGCACGTGAGCTTCGGCGACATCGCGCACGTCCACGATCGCGAATTCGAGATCGGGGGCGCCGAAGCGGTAGTACCCGTTCCCGAAATCCCGCATGACCAGGACGCCCTCCGCCTTCGTATGGCGGCTCAGGCCGGGCCCCAGGACCAGTCCCGGGTTTACGGCCACCAGATCCCACCGGTCCTGTTCCGCGGCCATCTCCCATGCCAGCCGCTCCGAGAGCGTCTTGGAGTACGAGTACGGCTGATGGCGTACGCTGCTGGTCGTGTTCCAGTGGCTCTCGTCGAACCGGTCCCGGCCCGCGTCCTCCAGATCGGCGGCATCCCCGTAGGTCGCGACGATGCTGGAGGTCAGGACGACCCGACGCACCGACGGCGCGCGATTGGCGGCGTCGAGCACATGCCTGGTGCCTCGCGTCGCCGGTTCGACGAGATCGCGCATCGGATCCTCGACATTGCGCACAATGAGCGGTGACGCCGTGTGGAACACGAGTGTACACTCCATCATGGCCCGGTCGAACCCGGCCGGATCCAGCAGGTCCGCCCGGAACAGGGACAGCGTGCCGGCAGCGTCTTGCGCGATCGCCCGGAGGTGGCCGGTTTTTTCCGGGTCGGCGGGGTCGCGCACCGTCGCATGCACGTCGACACCTCGTTCCAGGAGCCCCTTGACCAGCCAAGACGCGACGTATCCATTTGCGCCGGTGACAAGTACAGGTCCTGGGGTGTGCAGCATCAAGTCGGCCATTCGGGCTCTTCGGAAACGTTCCTGGACGGGGAGATGGTGACAGTTGAGCCGTACTGAAGGTACTCGACTGCGTTACGCGGCCGATGAGAAGCCTCCCGGCTTGGTGTCTCTCTTCATCGGCTTGCAGGTCGGCATCCTGGTGTGCGTTCCGGTCGTCGTGGTCACCACCATCGTGGCGCGCGCGGCCGGCCTGGACGACAGCTACCTGTCGTGGGCGATCTTCGCCAGCATGCTGATCGGCGGAATCGTCACCGTCCTGCAGGCGAGCCGCCTGGGCGCATTCGGTGGGGGAAGCCTGACCGTGATGGGCGCTTCCGGCGCTGCCATCGGCGTAGCGGTTCTCGCGCTGGTCACGGGTGGACCTCCCCTGCTCGGGATACTCGTGGTCGCATCGGCAATCAGCCAGTTCATCCTTTCGGCCAGCCTCTCTCGTCTCAGGCACGTCATTACTCCGCTGGTGTCCGGTACGCTCCTCGCGCTTGTGTCGGTGACGGTGATGCCCATGGGATTCGCCATGCTGACACGCGTACCCGACGACGCGCACCCGGCCGCCGCACCGACGGTCGCCGCGGTGACGATCCTGATCGTCGTCGGTCTGATGCTTCGCGCCCCCCGGATGGTGCGGGCCTGGACCCCGGTACTCGGCTTGGGCGCGGGATGTGTGACCGCCGCGTTCTTCGGGATCCTGGACCTTGGCCGCTTCGCCGATGCCGGCTGGATCGGCGTGCCGGCACTGCCGCCGCTCGCGTTGGACCTGAGCTTCGGCCCGGGCTTCTGGATCCTGCTGCCCGGCTTCCTGTTCGTGACCTTCGTGATCACGGTCAGGCAGGTGGGAGATTCGGTGCGCATGCAGCGGCTGTCATACCGAGCGCCTCGCGCGATCGACTTCCGCAAGGTCGAAGGGGCCGTCAACGCCTGCGGCGTCGGCACTCTACTCTCCGGATTCGCGGGGGTGCTGCCGCCCTGGCCCTACGTCGCCGGCATCTCCATGGCGGAGGGAATCGGTGTGGCAGCCAGGAGGATCGGCGTCCATATCGGAATCGTGTTTGTGTGTCTGGCGTTCGTGCCCAAGATCGTGGCCCTGATCCTCTCGATCCCGCTTCCGGTGCTCGGCGCCTACCTCACGGTGATCTTCGGACTGACCTTTGCGCAGGGAATGCGCGTCGTCTTCCACGAAGGCGCGCACCGGCAGAATGCCCTCGTCGCCGGACTTTCGCTCTGGATCGGGATAGGCATCCAGTTCCAGGCCATATTCCCCGCCCACCTTGCGACGCCCACCGGCCGAATGCTGGCAAACGGCCTGACCGCCGGGGGGCTGACCATCCTTCTCCTGACCCTCTTCCTCGAACTGACCGGACCCCGCCGCATCAGGACGGAGGTGCCGCTTCGTCCCGAAAGCCTTCCCCGACTCGATCGTTTCGTGGTCGACTTCGCGGCTCGATACGGATGGGGTACGAGTGCGACGGAGCGGCTCTGGGCGGCGTCCGAGGAAGCGCTGCTGAGTCTCCTGCGACAGGAAGAGGATGATCGCGCACCGGCCAACGAGGAACGTCGCCTGCGCGTGGTGGCCCGGAACGCCCGGGACGGCGCGTCACTGGAATTCACCGCGGCCACGCATGCCGGCAACCTCGAAAACCAGATGATGCTCTTCGGCGACCGTCCGGACCCGACCAGCGAACGGGATCTCTCGCTGGCGCTGCTGCGGCATCACGCCTCATCGGTGAAGCACCGGGAATACCACAACGTCGACATCCTCACGGTGGGCGTGAAAAGGTGACCGGGCCCTTGACTGGCCCACCCATGGACCCCTTTTCTTTACTGAAGCAGTGTTCAAGGCAGATTCCATGACGGAGCAAACATGACAGTCGACCTGAAGTGGGTAAGGTCCGGTGATACGCTCATCGCCTCCCTTCTGGGCCGCATCGACAGCGGCAGCGCCGAGGACTTCCAGAGACTGCTGGAAGAGGGTCTTGGGCCCGATGACCGCCATCTGGTCCTCGATTTCGAGCGGGTGGCCTTCATCGGCAGTGCCGGCCTTCGCGTGTGCCTGGTCATCGCCAGACGATTCACCGGTCCGGGCAAGAGGTTCGGGCTGTGCTCGCTCTCGCAGTTCAACCGCGACATCGTTGCGGTAAGCGGATTCGACCAGATCATCAATGTCTATGATTCCCGAGCGACGGCGATCGAGTCCTTTGCGAATGGCTGAATCCTTGCATCCGGAACGGACCGCTGGCCTCCCATGGCTTTCCCGCCAATCTCCCACCATTGGAGTTGAACAATGACGAACCGCCAGGAAAAGACCATCACGATCAGGAGCGCCGTCGATCTCAACATCGTCGGCGAGAACATCCTCGACATCGCGGCTTTCGCAATCGAGAAATACGAGTTCCAGAACGATACCGACTTTTCCGGTGAAGCGCGTGAGGAAGCCGCAAAAAGGATCCGCGACGCGCTGTGGGAGAAGGTCAAGGAGATGAGAGCCAAGCGGCAACAGTGGCTCGAGCAGATGTTCGAAACGGCCGACCGGGTGGTAGAGGAGTTCGCCGACCAGTCGTAGCTCTGCTGCCTGGCAGCGTTTCTTCTCCATTTCCAGAACTCTCGGGTCTGGCGTCGTGACTTCGGCCCTGACGCTGCTCGGGCAGGGTATCGTGAAATGAGATCAGACCCGCTGAACTCTGCTTATCCCGTCGCCATTGTCGGGTACGCGTACCGAATGCCGGGCGGCATTCGTTGCGACGACGACTTCTGGCGGCTCCTCGCCGAGCGCGAGATAGTCAGGGAGCCCGTAACCGACCGCTACGGTCGCGGCTACCAGCCCATCGGCGGATTCTCGGGCCCAGGCCGCTTCGGCAGTGCCTTCGAAGGGTTGATACGTGACCAGGGCGAGCAGCGGATGGACAGCGGCCTGTTCGGGGTCTCGCGCAACGAGATGGCGTACATGGATCCGCAGATCCGGATGCTGCTGGGCTGCTCGTGGGAGAGCTGCGAACACGCCGGGTGGGATCTGAACGCACTTCGGAACAGTTCCACGGGCGTATTCATCGGGGCCCAGGTCGCGTCCACGGCCAACTGGCGGGCTCTGTACGGGACCAACGAGTTCTCCATCCTGAGCATCGACGCCTCGATGCTGGCCAACCGCATTTCGTACCACCTCAATCTCATGGGGCCGTCGCTCGCATGCTCCACGGCCTGCTCGGCGTCCCTGTCCGCTCTTCACACGGGCATCAACGCGATGCGGCAGGGCGACTGCGATCAGGCTCTGGTGGGGGCCGCCACCTACCTTGGATCGGCTCGCTGCAGCGCTTCGTTCAACGCTCTTGGAGTCATCAGTCCCGATGGCAGGTGTCACTCCTTCGACGCTGACGCCAACGGCTACATGCGCGCCGAAGGGGCGTTCGTCTTCGCCATCAAGCCGTTGGAGGTTGCCGAAAGGGACGGCGACCACATCTTCGCCGTGATCGAAGCCACCGCGGTGAACACGGCCGGGACCGCCGACGACGCCGAGGGCATGGCCCAGGGGCGGTACATCACCGCACCCACCCGTCATTCGCAGGTCGATCTGATGCGCACGGCCTGTGCACGCGCCGGACTCGGCCCCGAGGACTTCGACTATATCGAAGCACATGCGACCGGCACCGTCGTGGGAGACCGCATCGAAGGAAACGCGATCGCGCAGGCTTTCGGGGGCGTCGAGCGCGATGTCCCGCTGCGCGTCGCCAGCGTCAAGAGCAACGTGGGGCATCTCGAGGCGGCGGCGTTCAGCGCCGCACTGCTGAAGGTCATACTCATGATGCAGCGCCGGACCTTCGCACCCATCTCGAAGAATTTCCTGGCCCCGAATCTGGAAATCGACTTCGAGAGCTGCCCCATGCAGGTGCAGACTGCGTGCGAGCCCTTCCCGGACTCCCCGGTCGTGGTCGGCATCAATTCATTCGGGTTCGGCGGGGCCAACGGGCACTGCGTGGTGAGGGAATACCGGCCGGAGCGGCCAAGAGCCTGGTCGATGCCTCTGGCTCCACGCGCCGGATACATGATTCCGCTGTCCGCGCGCAACGCCAATGCCCTGGCGGAGGCTGCCCGGGGCCTGGGGGAGATCCTCGACGGGCGCGACATCGACCTGTACACACTGGCGGGCAATCTCAGCCGCAGGCGCACCCATTTCCCCGTGCGGGCCGCTTTCGCCGTGCGAGATCGCGAACAGCTCGCAGCGGCGTTGGACGCTTTCGTGGAGGAACCGTCCGACGTGTCCACCGGGGAAGAAGGTGAGCGCCGGGTGGCGATGGTGTTCTCGGGCCAGGGCACGCAGTGGGCGGGATGCGGGCGCGCGCTCTACGATGCCGACCCAGTGTTCCGTCGGGTGGTCAACGCCATCGAAGAGGAGTGGCGGAAGCACTCCGGGACATCGCTGCGGGACGCCTGCTTTGCGGCGAGCCAGGAGGAACTGAACGAAGTCCAGCTGGCGCAGCCCGTGATTTTCATGATTCAGTGCGCACTGGTTGAACTGCTCTCGACCTGGGGCGTCCACCCGGACTGCGTGATCGGACACAGCTCGGGCGAAGTGGCTGCAGCCTACGTCAGTGGGGCCCTGTCCCTGGCGGAGGCCACGCATCTGGTCTATCACCGCGCCACCCTTCAACAGAGAGTGGCCGGCTCGGGACGGATGCTCGCGATCGGCCTGGACCGCCCGGGTGTGGAGACGCTGCTGGAGGAGTTGCGGGTGCCGTTCGAGCGCAGGAACCATCGCGCCCCACAGGTCGAGATCGCCTGCGAGAACGCGCCGGCCAACACCGTGGTCTGCGGCAAGGAGCCCGCGCTGCAGCCCGTCCTGGCGGAACTCGAGCGCCGCGGCCTGCAGAATCGGCTCATCCCCGGCAACATCGCGTTCCACTCGACGGCGATGGACCCGCTGCGCGACGACGTGATCGCCTCCCTGTCCTTCCTCGACGCATGCGCTTTCGACGCAGACGTTCCGATGGTGTCTTCGGTGACCGGAACGGCGACGCAGCGCCTGGACGCCGAGTACTGGTGGTCCAACATCCGCCAGCCGGTGCATTTCGCGGCGGCGATGGAGACCGTGGTCAGGGACTACCGTCCCGATATTATCCTGGAGATCGCGCCGCACGGCGCGCTGCAGCCGCTTATTCGGCAGTGCGTGGAAGGCGCCTCTTCGGTCCCGGTCTGTATCCCAACCCTGATGAAGGACCAGGATGCGTGTCTCGGATTCCAGGAAACACTGGGAGCCCTGTACCGGAACGGCGTCGAACTGGACTTCGCTTCCCAGTATCCTCGCCCGGAACCCATCGCCCACCTCCTCCCGGGGCATCCGCAGGAACAAACGACCACCCACGACGACCTGGTCGACGACGAGATGTTCGTCCAGCGCGGCCAGTATTCGCACGGGCCGCTGGTCGGCCACAGGGTACCGTGCGACCACATTCTCTTCGAGGCGCGCCTTTCCGAGCAGGATTTCCCCTGGCTGACCGACCACCGGGTTCATCGCGCGCCGATCATTCCGGCCGCGGGCTACATCGAACTGCTCCTGCAGGCGTTCTCCGGGAACCCCATCAACATCGAGGAGATCGAGTTCCTGCAGCACACCCCCGTGGGCAGGACGCCGGTGCGCCTACAGACCGCCCTTTTTCCGATTCCCAACGCTCCGGACCAGTTCACCTTTACCATTTCGTCCCGTTCCTTCGAGGACGACGACTCGGGTACGCTGCACTGCCGGGGCCGGGTCCATCGGGTGGATGCCGATCATCCGCTCGACGCCTACGCGACACTGGACGAGGTGTTGGCCTCGGCCTTCGATCCCGAGCCCCTGGGCACCGGTGCCGAGTTCTACGAACAGATCGAAGCGGTCGTAGGCGACGACTTCGAGTTCGGCCCCGAGTTCCGCAGCGTCAAGCAGATCGACATGGATGCCAACTCGACGGACATGCTGCTTGACATAGAAGTCGACGAAGAGCTGTGGGTGACCGCCCAGGAGGAGGGCTATGTCATGTATCCGCCGCTGACGGACGGCGGATTGCAGATCTTCCTGCGCTACCTGATGCGCCTGCCCGATTTCTTCTCCATGCCGCAGCGGGCCTGTAACGTGACCTTCCTGCGTCCCCCGACGGGACCGCGGATCGCCTGTCACCTGGTGGATACGGGTGAATGGTACGATGTGGACGAACGCGGCCAGTACACCAAGCCGCTCGGCGAACTCTACATCGGCAGCCTCAGCTTCTACGATCGCGCCACGGGACACCTGATCGCCCACATCGGCGAGTACCACTCATTCAATAGCAATCCCCGGTGGAGCGACGTACCGGACAGCAAGCACGTCGTGGCATGGCAGCCCAGGTTCGTGCCTCCGGCGCCGTCAATCGGCAATGCAATCCGGGACGGAGAGGTCGATCCCGCCGCGCTGATCGCCGCGTTCGAGCAGGGGGCTCTCGGGGCCCGCTATTCGTGCCATGTGATCGAGGTGGCTGGTGAACGGGAGCCCGATAACACAATACTAAACAAATGTATTAAGTATCTTTCGGGTCCGGACGCCCAGACCGAGTTCTGGATTCTCGGCAAGGACGAGGAATGCGCACGGGCCCACTACGAGGCCTTCAATCATCGAGAGGCCGCTCTTCGTTTTGCCCCGCTCGATCCGATGTCGGAGCAGGTGCGGGATCTGGAGATGACCTCGGGCCTGCTGCGTCCCGCCGCCGCCGAGATCCTGTTCCTGCACTCCGACGCTGCGGCGTTCGGGCCGGAGCAGTGGGCACTCCTGCATCGGCTGACCGTTGCGGGCGGGCTCGCGGTGGTCTTTCACGCCGACGGCGAGGCGGTTGATCCGGGCGAGGGCTGGACGAGCGTGCATGCGGGGAAGCGCACGACGCTCCTGCAGGCGCCGCAACGCCATGCCGACCCGCTCGACACCGACGGCGCGACCGAAACTCCACGGCCACGGTGGGTGATCGGCGAGCCGGACAGCTGGGCTTCGGACTGGGCGGCCCTGCTCGATTCACCCGGAGTCCACCAGGTTCCCTGGGCCAGTTACGAGGCAGGCGACTTCATGACGCTGGAGGAATGGCCCTCGGCGGCCGATCTGGAGGCGATCGACATCTTCTGCGGCCCGGATCCCACGGATCCCACCGGAGAACGGGCGGTTTGGCAGCTGGTCTCGTTCCTTCAGGCCGTGGCCCCATTCCGCCTGGAGAATGCGACCCGCAACTGCCGCCTGACCATCGTGACTTGCGGGGCCGTCCGCCACGTGGACGATCCACGCGGCAGCGCCCTCTGGGGATCGGTCCGCAGCATCGCCCTGGAGCTCCTTGCCGAGGACACCGGAATCGATTTCCGGCTCGTGGACCTGGGTGCGAAGAGCGACCTGGAGACCCTGGCCGTTCTGGACCGGATCGACTTGCGCGAACGCGAACTTGCGGTGCGGGAGGGACGGCTCTGGGCCCCACGGGTGATCAGCCTGCGGGAGCGCGCCCCCCTTGTCCCCGTGGGCGAAGATCCAACCTACCGGCTCCGCCTGGACAACCCCGGCCAGGTCAGCGGGCTGCAGATGACGACCAGCGAATTGCCCCCGCCGGGCCCGGACGAAGTGGAGATCGAGGTCGCTGCGGCTGCGTTGAACTTCCGCGACGTGATGGTTACCCTGGGCCTTCTCCCCGCCATGGCCTACGAGCGCTCGGCGCTGGGACGCGAAGTAGGCATCGAGGGCAGCGGAGTCGTTCGGCGCATCGGCGATGGCGTGACGCGACTGCAGGTCGGTGACGAGGTAGCCGTTACGGCGGGTGGCTGTATCGGCAACCGGGTCGTGGTCAACGAGCATCTCGCCTTCCTGAAGCCGCCCGGGATCAGCATGGAAGAGGCCGCGTCGTCGTTGTCCGTCTACGTGACCGCGTACTACTCGCTCGTTTACCTGGCCCGCCTGAGGAAGGGACAGCGGGTCCTCATCCACTCGGCGATGGGCGGCGTCGGACAGGCCGCCATTGCCCTGGCGAAGCATGTCGGCGCGGAGGTCTACGCCACCGCGGGCAACGAGAGCAAACGCAACCAACTGCTGGCAATGGGCGCCCGCGGGGCCTTCGACTCGCACAGCCACGAGTGGTACGACGATCTGATGGAGGCCACGGACGGCGAGGGCGTCGACGTGGTGCTCAATTCGCTCGCGGGGCATCACATCGCGCTCTGTCTCAAGGCACTGCGCCCCTCCGGCTGGCACTGCGAGATCGGCAAGGTCGACATCTACACCGACAACTCGCTGAGCATGCGCGTGTTCCGCAAGAATCTCCGCTTTGCGGCGATCGATGTCGACCGGCTGATGCTCGACGATCCCGTCCTGTCACACATGCTTTCCCAGGCTTGTCTGGACCTGATGGCGGAGGGCGCGGTGCCTCCACCCTCCCTCACGGCGTTCCCCTACCGGGGCTATGCCAGGGCGCTACGCCTCATGACTACCGGCCAGCACCAGGGGAAGCTGGTCCTGACGGCGCCACCTGCCGGCACCGAACGCGGGTTCGGGATTGCCGATACACGGCCCTTCCTCGACCCCGATGCGACCTACCTGGTGACAGGCGGCCTGGGCGGCTTTGGTCTGCGCTTCGTGCCCTACCTGATCGCGGTGGGAGCGCGGCACCTGACCCTGATGGACCGGGATCCGGACAGAAGCCGTGACCTGGAGTGGATTCGCCAGAAGACTACCCTGTCGAAGATGGACGAGGACTACGAGATCGACATCTTCGCGGGCGATGTGCGCAGCGAAGCCGACGTCCGGCGTTGCGTAGCCCGGATACAGCGACCGCTGAAGGGTGTGTTCCACCTCGCAGGAAGCCTCGAGGACCGTTCGTTCCTCGATACATCCCCGGAGTCGCTGAACAGGGTGTTCGCGCCGAAGGCCCAGGGTGCCCTGAATCTGCACCATGCCACTGCAGAATGTGATCTGGACCACTTCGTACTGTTTTCGTCCATTGCGTCGACGTTCGGCAATCTCGGACAGATCAACTACAGCGGGGCAAGCGCCTACCTGGACGGGCTGGCCGCCTGGCGTTGTCGGCGCGGCCTCCCGGGTCTTTCGTACAACCTGGGCCCGGTCACCGAGGTCGGCATGGCGGCGCGCAGCCTCCACGTCATGAGATTGATGCGAATGGCCGGCATGACCACCGTCAGCGCCAACTTCGCGATTGCCAATCTCGACTACGCCCTGCGCACCATGCCCGGCCATGACCATCTGGTCACCGCGCTGTTCTCGAACCCGCCCTGGTCCGTGGATTCTCCCGACTACATGCGCAACGGACGCCTGCTGAACAATCAGGCGGCATTCGACGTGGACGCAGGCGGCGATCTGACCATCGACAGTGTCGTCGCGCAGATCTCCGCGAAGGTGGCCGAACTCTGTGGCCACGACGAGGGCGACATGACCGAGCCCTTGTCGAGCTTCGGGCTGACCTCGATCTCGGTCGCCGAACTGGGCGCCTTCGTCCAGACGCAGTTCAACTACCAGGTCAGCGCCCTCGAGCTCATGACCACCGCCACGGCCCTGTCTCTCGCGCGGTCGATCGTCGAGGGCACGGGATCGGACGAAGAGGCGGCGGATGTGGCCGAGCTTGACGGTTCATCGGCCACATCCGACCAATTCCGGCACCGGGCACGACGCCGAAGCTCGCCCTTTGCAAACAGGATCGAGGATCACTTCCCGAACGGCCAATCCGCCGCCGTAACGGGCGGCGACGGATCCGACCGTGATCCCACGGCCGCCAGCGCGGCGAAGTCGGTTTCCGTGTCGGACGGCTGATTCACATGACCCACGCGTCCGCGACGAAACGCCCCGTCCCGCCCCTGGCAGGCACCCTGCCGCCCGAATGCCAGCGCGATCTCACCGCATTGCGCCGCGTTGTTCGCGCCGCGCTCGAAGACGCCTCGCCGCTGGACCCGGTTTCACCCGCGGATTTCCGCCATGTTCTGGTTACCGGCGCAACCGGATTCGTCGGTCGCTTCCTCGTGCGCGACCTGCTCGCGCACGAATCCGAACTGACGGTCCATTGTGTCGTGCGAGCCGAATCGGCGGAACGCGGCTTCGAGCGACTGCGCGCCAACATGGAGCACGCGGAGACCTGGGACGATGCGTTCACATCGAGAATCCACGTTTACGCCGGTGATGTCTCGCAGGCGCGGTTCGGGCTCTCGCACGCCGACTTCGACCGGCTGTGCCGGGAAATCGACGCTGTCCACCACCTTGCGGCCAACCCGAACCTGGTCGCGTCCTACCGGTCTCTCCGCCAGGTAAACGCTCTCGGAGTGCGCGAGGTCCTCCGGCTGTGTCTGAGTGTACGCCTCAAGCACCTGTTTCACGTCTCGACGATGGGTGTGTTCCCCGAGTACGTGCACTCCTTTGCCGGCGAATACCGCGACTGCTACATCGGCGACCATGCGCAGCCGGACCTGGGTCGGATGAAGAGGGTGATGCCGCTCGGGTTGCTCGGGTATTCCTGGAGCAAGCTTGTGGCGGAACAGGCCGTCCTGTTCGCGCATCAGGCCGGCTTGCCGGTGGCGGTCTTCCGTTTCGGGCAAACCACCATGGCCTCCACCGGTTACGCCCAGTCGGACACCCCACCGCAGCTTGTCTTCGCGGCGGCGGTCGAGGTCGGAATGATTCCGCAGGGGTTCACCATGCGGGCCACCGACGATCCGGCGGATACGCTGACGCGCATGTGCACCGACATTTCCATGAATGTGAATCGGCGCTTCACCATCTACAGCTGCTGCAACAACGCGCCGTCGTACCGGGCCATGCAGCTCGCGGAGTTCGGCCTCAATTATCCGGAGGTTCCCTATACCGTTTTCAAGCGCGCCTGTCAGGCGCACGGGGACGCGTCTCCGATGGCCCGCAGCTGGCCCCTGTTCGATCACTTCGCCCCCTATTGGTTTCGGGGCTCCGAAACCGTCCAGACGC
>VXMI01000159.1 GCA_009841165.1 Gemmatimonadota bacterium
GTGGGGGCCGGGCCAGGGTCGTTCACGGGGGTGAAGATCGCGGCAGCGGCGGCGAAAGGGCTGTCGTGCAGCCTGGGGGTGCCGCTGTACGCCACCTCAAGTCTGAGAGCGGCGGCGGTGGCGGCGGCCGCCCCCGTCGTGACGGCGTCGGATCGGGAGATCCGGTATGTGCTCTTCGACGCGCGGGGTGGCCGGGTGTACGGTGCCTGCTACGATGTGGGCGCGGGCGGGGCGGTCGAAGCGGTTGCGCCGCACGGCGGCACGATCCTCGACGTGCTCAACCGGCGGCCGCCACGCGGTGCCGTGTTCACCGGCGACGGCGCCGCGGCGCACGCGGGGCTGATCGGCGCGGCGGGGTACGAGGTGCGGCCTCCTCCCGCCGGGGTGCCCGGGGCCGACGGTGTGCTGCGTTGCTGCGACTGGGTGGCGGTGGACGCGGCGTCGTGGGAGCCCGACTACGTGCGGGAATGGAGGCCGGGGTGACGGTGCGGGGGGTGACGGTGCGGGAGGCGGTCGGGAGGGATCTCCCCGCCATCGCCGAGATCGAGGCAGCGACGTTCTCGCGGCCCTGGAGCCGGGCCACATTCACGGGTCTGCTGGGTCGCTCCGAAGCCCAACTGCTCGTGGCGAGCGACGGTGGGTCGGTGGTGGGCTACCTGGTGCTGTTCACGGGCCCGGGCGAAGCGGAACTTGCGAACCTCGCGGTGAGTGCGGGATCCCGAAAACGCGGAATCGGGAAGGCCCTGCTGGCCGCCGCCAGCGAGATCCTGCTCGACAAGGACATAGGCTGCCTCTACCTGGCCGTTCGGGCATCGAACGAGAGGGCGATCAGATTGTACGAGCGATTCGGCTTCTCCGATGTCGGGACTCACCGTGCCTACTATCAGGATCCTTCCGAGGATGCGCGCGTGCTCGCGCTGGAACTGTCCGGATCACCGCCATCGAGGGGTTCATCGAGTTGATCGACGGGCGTGTCGGACACCGGATCGGGTTGTTCGGTTTCCCGAAGCCGGGCCATGAGCCGCGCAAACCGGATCGACGCTATCCTGAGTGTCCTGGGGTTGACAGGCGACTTGCCCTCTCCGGCTTCCGGGTTCCCGTCCTCCGGTGCGGCGGCTTCGATCACATCGCCGCGCAAGACGAAATACCTGCGCATTTCCCCGCTGGCGGCGTCCTCAAGTACCTCCCGTATCCGTTGTCTCAGTTTCCGTCGACCGGTATCGGTGGTGAGACTCCACAACACCTGCCGCCTGCAGACATCGTCGACCTCGATTCCGGATTCACCGTGGAGAAGGCGCCTGACGACTTCAGGAACGATCACACCCGCTATTTCGACCGAGCCGGATTCATGATCGAACGGAATCCAGCTCAAGGGGACCGTCTGCCAATCCACTGGGAGGAGCGGCCGGAAGATGTTCGTGAGGGCCGCCTTGACAAAGGGATTGGCATCGAGCACCAGGCCATCCGCGGTCTTCAGAATCAGCGCGGGTCGCACGCCGCTCTCCGCGACGCATTCGCGCAGCGTTTCGCGGTGATCGTGCTGGCCGATGACCGCAACGCCGTAGGTCTCGGTCTGCTCGCGTGAAAGCCGCGTGCCCTGCCGCAATTCGACCGCGGTAAGCCTCGTGTACCGCTCCAGTCGCCCGGGATCGATCTCCGGGCCCCCCGTCACCTCGACAAACAGCGTATGGCGTGTCTCGCGGGAAGCCAGCGCGAAGACGGGGTGACTCCGGTCCTGTCCATCCCATGTCAGCCCGCTGTTGATCCAGACGTCGCGGTATCCCATGCCGCGAAGTGCTCCGGAAACGCCAGGGGTTCCCCGGCACATTCCCTGGAGGAGATTGACGACGCTAAGCCTGAAGTTCGAAGACATCCTGCATGTCCTTGCCGATCAGCCGAACCCGGGAGTCGAGGTGTCGCTGCAGGGTTGCGTAGAGTCGGACTACCGTGCTTGCACTGCTGCCGGCGGGCAGAAACACCCGTATGAAGTCCGAAGTTATCTCGAAATCGAGCAACCCTCCCACGCTGAGGTCGAGCACGCGCATGCGCGAGTACTCCGCAGACGACGTCATCGCGACGCCCCAGTACCTGAATGGCGGCGCCGTGGAGAGGATCGCATCACAGAGGACAGCCGCATCACCGACCGGACGGGAAAGGCGGAAGGTGGCGGAGCGGCCGGACAGTGTGCCTTGCTCCTCGCTGCTGACCCGGTAGTGCGACTCGATCCTTTCGACGTTTTGTCGAACACGATCCCTGAGCGTGTCGACAAGGTGAAGATGGGCCGCAATGGAAGTTCCTCGCGCCTCCAGCCTGCCGTCGCAATGGATGTCCTCGAGACAATACGCCTCCCTGTTTTCATCGTCCGGCCAGTACTGAATGTGTATCCGCGAAAGCGACAGGCACTCGTTCAGGGAGTCGTCGGTCTGGAGCAGGGACATCACCTGGCGTGACCTGCGGCCCCACAACTGCATCGACATGAAGTCGGTGCCCCCGGGATCTCTGCCGTCGTGCCCGAACATCCGTCGGTCATGAACGGTGATCAGGCCCCGCACGGATCCGAGGCTGGCAGCGGTCTCGAGCAGTTGCCCCGGCAGGGCGATACGGGCCAGACCTGTCCCGACTCTCGTGAGCCTCCCGATGATCCAGTCCGCCGTCTCGCTTCTGGCGAGCGTGTGGATCAGCCAGAACCGGGGGTCCAGGAAGTCCACATAGAGGTGCACCGGCGACCGGCGGCGGTAGCTGCCTTCGATGGTGAACAATCCCCCGTCGGCAGAGGGGTGCGCCCGAGAAGGACACCTGGACCGAAGCAGCGGTTCGGAGAGCAGCTCGTGCAGAGTCTGCTCGCATGAGACATGACCGTCGGCGTCGGGGTCGGCCGGGGGATGCGACTCGAGCAAATACGTCTTGACCGGAATCGCGTCGCCGCCGGATGGCTTCCCGGCGGCTTCCGTGGCGTATTCGCCCGTCAGCCGGCCTTGCAGAAAAGCGGTCAACCGGCCCCGGTCCTGAGCGATCATGACGGATTCTCCGTTGAGAACAGCGGTTTTCCGGCAGTTGCACACATTGCGCCGTCGCTCTACTGGCTGCGCAATATACGGATACCGTGGCGATCGGAAAACCGCTCCGTTGTCGAGAGCAAATGATATGTCCGCTTTTCGGAGCACGCAATGTGTCCGCTTTT
>VXMI01000091.1 GCA_009841165.1 Gemmatimonadota bacterium
AACCGGACAGATGTTGTGCTACGAAACCGGACAATTCATGTGCTCCCAACACGCTCCGTTCTCGCCCGCTGCCAGGATTGGTTACCATATTTGGCTGTAGGGCGGACGTGAAGGAGGACTCGGGCGAAGTGCCCGGCTGGCACGGACGAGGGGCCGACACGATCACGAGGACCGTACAGGGAATGATTTCCGGCGCAGGCCGACGGGTTCTTGTCACCGGTGGTGCGGGGTTTGTCGGCAGCCACGTCGCCGAGGCACACCTGGCCCTTGGGGACCGGGTCTGCGTCCTGGACGACCTTTCCTCGGGCCATGGGGGCAACGTCCCCGCGGGGGCGGATTTCGTGGAGATGGACGTCGCGGATCCGCGCACACGCGCCTTCGTCAGCGAAGGACGGTTCGACGTCGTCAACCATCACGCTGCCCAGGTCGATGTGCGGTTCTCGGTGGCCGACCCGGCCGCGGACGCGCGCACCAACATCGTGGGGCTCGTCAATGTGCTGGAGGGGGCGCTCGCAGCCGGAACGAGGCGGGTGGTCTTCGTTTCCAGCGGTGGAGTCGTCTACGGCGAGCCCGACGTGTTTCCGACGCCCGAGACCGCGCCCAAGCATCCCGTGTCGCCCTACGGGGTCTCAAAGCTGACGGGGGAGTACTACCTGGACTATTACCGTCTTATACATGGGCTCGACTATGTCGCCCTGCGCTACAGCAACGTCTACGGCCCCCGCCAGGATCCAGGCGGCGAGGCGGGCGTCGTGGCCATCTTTTCGAACCGTCTGCTCCGGCGGGAGCCTCTGGTGATCTACGGCGACGGCGAGCAGTTGCGGGACTACGTGTACGTGGAGGATGTCGCGCGGGCCAACCTCCTGGCGGCGGAAATGGATCTGCTAGACGATGCGGACATGGATTCCCGGGCGTTCAACATCGGAACGGGGGAGGCGACGAGCGTGAACACGCTGGCAGAGTTGCTGGAAGAGGTGTCCGGAATTCGCGTGAGACGCGTCCTCCGCGAGGCCCGGGCGGGAGATGTCCGGTGCAGCACCCTTGCCATCGGCCGAATACGGGACCGTGGCTGGGTGCCGGGCTTCAGTCTGCGCGAGGGTCTGGCCCGCACCTTCCGGCACATCGCCATGCAGGTGGCGGCGCCACGAGTAGCGGAGGTGGGGTCATGAGTGTCCTGATGCTTCAGGCAGGCCCACCGCGCAGCGTCCTCGACATGATCCTCGGGGCCAGCCTTCCGACCCACATCGTCCTCGGGGTGCTCTTCCTCTTCTCGGTTCTTTCCCTTTCGGTGATCATTGCCAAGGTGCGTCACTTCCGGAGAGTACGCCGGGACGGAGACGAGTTCGTGGCGCAACTCGAGTCGGTGTCCAACCTGGGCGACGCGTACGCGGTCGTGCGGCAGCTGGAGGATTCTCCATACACGCGGCTGTTCAGCAGCGGGCTCGGGTTCTTCGACGAACTCCGGCCGGGGGCGCTGTCGGGCGTCAACCATGCCCCGGGCCTGTCGCTTACCCAGCTGGAAGCGCTCCGCATGATGATCGACAAGGTGGAAGCCGAAGAGATCGACGAACTGTCGCGGGGGCTGAACTGGCTTGCCGTCATCGGGTCGGTCTCTCCGCTGCTGGGTCTGATGGGCACCGTAATCGGAATCATGAACACCTTCATCGGCATCACGCGGTTCGGATCCACCAACATCAGCGCGGTGGCGCCGGGCGTTGCGGAGGCGCTGATCACCACCGTCGCGGGGCTTGCCGTGGCCATCCCCTCCGTGATCGCCTACAACCACTTCGCCTCGCGGATCAACCTGATTCTCGGCGAGTTCGAGGGCTTCGCGAGCGAATTCATCGGGACGCTGGCGAGGGGCGGGCATGTCTGACGCGCGCCTGGTCGGCGACTCGAGCGGCGAGGGCGGCCCGGCATGAGCCGCAACCGGGAGCGTGCGCGGATTCCGGTCCGCGCGGAGATCAACGTGACCAGCCTGGTGGATGTGGCGTTCACGCTGCTGGTCATCTTCATCATCACGGCGCCGGTGCTTCAGGGCGGCGTGGACGTTGCGCTTCCGCAGGGGGAAGTGGGTGCAATCCAGGCGTCCGACCAGCACATCATCGTCAGCATCCAGGCCGACGGGTCGGTGTTTCTGGGCGACACACAGGTGGATCCGGTCAACATGGAGGGTATCCTGTCGCAGATGCTGCGCGCGAACCAGCAGGACGCGGTCTACATCAGGGGCGATTCCCTGGCATACTATGGTCCGGTCTTCCGAATCATCTCCGCAGTGGCAAGTCAGGAGGGCGTTGCCGTTTCCCTGATCGCCGTGGATGAAATGCCATGAGCAGCGTCGACACTCCCCGTGTTGCGGACGCCGGCAGCACCAACCCGCTTGACCGGCGATCGCTGATGCTCTCTCTCTCGATTCACGTTCTGGCCCTGGTGTTTCTGATCTGGGGGGTGCCCGCACTGGCACCCGAACCGATCGTCTATCAGGCGATCGAGATCAGGGTCGTGTCGGCCCCGCCCGCGCCCGCGCCACCCCCTCCAGAGGAGGAGACCCCGCCTGCGCCGCAGGAGGAACTCGTAGTCGAGACCCCCGAGGAGTCGGTCGAGGAAGAGGAGGCCCCGATTCCGGTCGAGGAGGAAGCGCCTCCCCCGGAGCCGGAGGAGACCCCGCCCCCGGAGGTGGAAGATCCGCCGCCTCCCGCGGAGGACCCCGCCCCTGCCGAGGCGGAAGAGAGCGAGGAAGAGGACGGCGGACAGGACATCAACGTCCGCCTGGAGGGGCTAAGAAGGGACTATCCCGCGTACTATGACAACATCATTCGCCAGATCGAACGCTGCTTCCGCCCCACGGACGCCGGGAACCATGTGGCCGTGGTCCAGTTCATGATTCGCGAGGACGGGAGCGTGAGCAACATCAGCATCGCTGAGCGATCGGGCAGCTTCATCTTCGACCTCGAGGCGCAGGGAGCGATCGAATGCGCGGGCACGCCCGGCCGCCTGGGTCCCCTGCCTGAGGGCTATTCCTGGGATGTCCTTCCGGTGCAGTTCAGATTCAGGCCGGGATCGGAGGACCAGCAGGCCGTGGATAATCTGCGCGTAGCACCGAGGGTGGCGAGGCGCCGGGCTGGCAG
>VXMI01000060.1 GCA_009841165.1 Gemmatimonadota bacterium
CTCGCGATCAACCCCCCCAACCTCTCCACCATAATCTCAAACACCGCATACATCCCACTCCCGGGCCTTCCATCCCCCCTCTCCGACATCGACAACAGATTCGCCAAGCGATTATTCACCTTGATCGGGAAGTTCAGGGGGTCCTGGTTCGAGCGGTTCCGCACCTGGTAGATCTCGCCCTCCACGGTCGACGCGGCCGTCCGCAGGCGCTCCGCCGCCGCGATCAGCGTTTCATCACCGTCCGCCTCGGCCAGGCGCTCGTCCAGCTGCGCCTTCACGTCGCGGATCGCGATCACCGCCGAGTTCGCCGCATCCACCTGGTCGCGGATCCGGACGCCGAACTCGTACTGGGCCTGCAGGTCCTCGGCCGTCACGTCGGTGATCCAGGGGTGCGGCACCACCTCGACTTGGGCGGTCTCGGTCGCCGCGCCCATGGTCAGTCGCACCGTGTACGTCCCCGGCGGCACCGCGGGCGCCATCGTG
Organism: Gemmatimonadota bacterium; assembly: GCA_009841165.1. GTDB lineage: Bacteria > Gemmatimonadota > Gemmatimonadetes > Longimicrobiales > Gaopeijiaceae > Bin94. The sequence continues at coordinate 484 of VXMI01000060.1, forward strand.
CGGACGCCCCACAGGATCATGCCGGGGAACGTCGCGGCGGGGTCGGTGCGCAGATCCCAGCGCACCCGCTGCAGTCCGGACCCGGTGGGGAGCGCCGGCCCGGCCCACCGGTCACGCTCCTCGCCCTCTTGCGCAGGCTCGAAGGTGCGCACCACGTCGCCGGTCGCGTCGATGATTTCCAGCCTGGCATCGGCCGCGCTCCCGCCCCCATCCCCCACCCACCAGGACAGGACCACGCCATTTGCGGACCGGTACGCCGGGGCCGGGGTGAACAGGACCAGGTCGCGGTCGGTCGTGGTCGCGTCGAGCTGGCGCAGCGGGGCGATGTTGTCGAGCGACCAGAAGCCGCGGCCGTGGCTGGCCATGGCCAGTTCGTCGTGCTCGGGGATGACGTCGGTGATGGGGATGTCGGGGAGGCCGGGGTTGAGCTCCTGCCACGAGGCGCCGTCGTCGAACGAGATGTAGACGCCGTGGTTGGTTCCGGCGTAGAGCAGCCCCTCGCGGGCGGGGTCCTCGCGGATCGAGTTGACGTAGGCGTCGTCGCGCATGCCGTCCGTGATCCGGGTCCAGCTCTGGCCGAAGTCCTGCGTTTTCCAGATGTGCGGGCGGAAGTCGTCGAGCAGGGCGCGGCGGGCCGACACGTAGGCCTTGGCGTCGTCGAAGGACGAGGCGTCGATCAGGCTGACGCGGCCGAAGTCGGGCATGTCGGGGGGCGTCACGTCGGTCCAGTTGGCGCCGCCGTCGGTGGTGACGTGCACGAGTCCGTCGTCCGATCCGGTCCAGATGATGTCGGTGTCGCGCTTGCCGGGCCCGACCGAGAAGATCGTCGCGTAGACCTCGGGGCCGTTCATATCGCCGGTGATGGGGCCGCCGGAGTGGCCGAGCGTCATGGGGTCGGCGCGGGTCAGATCGGGGCTCAGCGCCTCCCAGTTGGTGCCGCCGTCGGTGGTGCGCCAGAGCCGGTTGGACGAGGCGTAAAGGATATTCGGATCGACGGGCGAGAAAATGATGGGAAAGGTCCATTGCCAGCGCTCGACCATGTCGATGGCGGGCTCGCCGGAGTAGAACCAGGGGTAGGGATTGACCTCGCGCGAGGTGCCCAGGCGCCGGTTGAACCTGTCGAGGTAGCGGCCGTTGTTGGTGCCCGAGAAGAAGACGTCGAGGTCCTTCGGATCGGGCGCGATGTAGCCGGGCTCGCCGCCGCCGGCCCGGTAGTGGACGTCCATGGAGCCGGCGGTGATCGCGGGGGCGCGGGCGCCCGAGTCGTCGGCGGTGTCCGCCAGAGCCTGCTCGAAGCGCTGCGCGTTCCAGTCGGACGGCAGGCAGAGCGTGCTGTTGTCCTGCTGCGAGCCGCAGATGTGCCACGGGATGTGGGCGGTCGTGACGCCGTGGTAGAACTGGGCGGTGGAAAACTCCTGGTCGGTCCACTCGCTGCCGGTGGTGAAGCTGACCGCGCCGCCGCCGTCGTTGGCGACCACGACGTGCGCGGGGTCGTCGGGGTCGATCCAGAAGTCGTGGAAGTCGCCGTGGGTGCCGTTGTTGATGACTTCGTAGGTCGCGCCGCCGTCGGTCGAGCGGAAGAACGACGTGTTCTGCACGTAGACCACGTCCTCGTCGTGATGGTCGGCGTACACGTGCGTGTAGTAGAAGGCCCGCTGCCGGATCCGCCGCTCGTCGTTGATGAGCTCCCAGCTGTCGCCCCCGTCGTCCGAGCGGAAGAGGCCGCCGTCGTCGTGCTCGAAGAGGGCGTAGACGCGGTTGGAATTCGCGGTCGACACCGCCAGGCCGATCTTGCCGACGACGCCCTGGGCCGGCATGCCGGGGTTGCGGGTGATCTCGGTCCACGTGTCCCCGCCGTCGACCGATTTGAACATGCCGCTGCCCGGCCCGCCGGAGGACATCGTATACTCCTTGCGGAAGGCCTCCCACAGGGCCGCGTAGATGATGTCCGGGTTGTTGCGGTCGATCGCGATGTCGATCGCGCCGGTGCGCTCGTCGCGGAAGAGGATTTTGGTCCAGGTGTCGCCGCCGTCGGTGGACTTGAAGACGCCGCGCTCTTCGCTGGGCACCCCGTATTTCCCGAACGACGCGACGTAGACAATGGCTGGATCGGTCGGATGAACGCGGATCGTGGAGATGCCGTGCGACTCGGAGAAGCCGACGTGCTCCCAGGTCGCGCCCGCGTCGCGGCTGCGGTAGACGCCGTCGCCGGGGAGGATATTGCCGCGAATGCAGGTCTCGCCGGTGCCGATGAAGACGAGGTCGGGGTCGGTTTCGGCCACCGCCACCGCACCGATCGACGCCGAACTGATCTGGAAGTCGGTGACGGGGAACCAGTCCTCGCCGCCGTTGGTGGTCTTCCACAGGCCGCCGCCGGTGGCGCCGAAGTAGGCTTCGTTCGGACGGCCGACGACGCCGGAGGTTGCGATGGAGCGTCCGCCGCGGTCGGGGCCGAGGTTGCGCCAGGAGTAGCCGGCGAGGAAGTCGGGGTCGAGGGTGACTTGCTGGGCGATCAGCGTTTGATCATCGACGGGCGGCGCAATAGCCAGAAGGGTCGCGGCGAGGGCGAGCGGCTTGACTGAAGAGCGGTTCACGGTGGGGGATCCTGTGGGTGGGGA
>VXMI01000101.1 GCA_009841165.1 Gemmatimonadota bacterium
CCCCCCCCTCTATTTTTTTTATTTACCCGCCCCCCCCTAACCACAACCGCTTAATTTTGGGCGCTTGGCGCGGGGGCCCCCAACCCCCGGGGGGGGGGGGGGGGGGGGGGGGGGGTGATCGTGCCGCGGGTGCCGGGGCAATCGACGAGCGGGCTGGTCGAGCGCATCCGGGCGGGATCGGGGGAACGGTGAAGCTGCTCCTGGCGACGCGCAGCGTGGACAAGGCCCGCGAAATTGCCGGGATCCTGGCGGATGCGTGGCCCGGTGCACCCCGGATCGTCACACTCGAGGAAGCGGGCGTCCCCTGGACCGAGGCCGAGGAGGGACTTGAGCCGTTCGACACCTTCGAGGAGAACGCCGCGTCCAAGGCGCGCTACTTCGCCGGCCTGACCGGCATGCCGACCGTGGCCGACGACTCCGGACTGGAGGTGGACGCGCTTGGCGGTCGGCCCGGTGTCAGGACAAGGAGGTTTGCCCCTCCGGGGAGGTATCCCGGCCTCGACCAGGACGAAGCGAACAACCGCCATCTCCTGGAGCGGCTCGACGGCGTGCGCCCCGCCCGGCGCGGGGCGCGCTACGTTTGCGTAGCCTGTCTCGTCGTGCCGTCTTCCGGCACCAGCGTCCACTTCCGCGGCGAGGCACCGGGACGCATCCGGAGCAGGCCACGCGGATCGGGCGGGTTCGGCTACGATCCCATCTTCGAGGACCATCGGACGGTCCGCAGCTACGCCGAACTGAGCGCCGACGAAAAGAACGAGAGAAGCCACCGGGGCAAGGCCTTTCGCGCACTGGCCGAGCACCTGGCGCTCACGCCGCCTACCCTCGGCGGAGACGGCGAGGCTTGACGGCCGCGGCGTAGATGAGCGTGTGGTCCATCTTGTGGATGACCAGCATGACCCAGCACACCGCCAGGTGGATCGGCAGCGCGAACGCGATCATCGCCAGGTTGTCCTGACGCGTCGCGGGAATCAGGTACAGCAGGAGCGCCAGGATCAGGAGCCCCACCGACCCGAGGGCGGATCGGCGTCCCCACGGGCCGGTCGTACCCTCGCGGGCTGTCCTGAACAGCCCGAGCGCGACTCCCAGCCCCAGCGGGCTGAACACCAGGAAGTTCCGGTTCCAGTACATGAATTCGTGGTCGGTCCAGTGCATGGCGACAAGCAGTGCCCCGGCGACGAAGCAGAAGCCGCCCCAGAGGAAGCCGGCCAGACTCAGCATCGCGCGGCCTCCGCTGGACCCGGCAGCCGTGTGGCGTCCCAGGATCACGAAAACCACGGCGAGGGCGGTTCCGAAGAACAGGAAAAGAAGCTCCATGGAGCGCGAAGCCGCCGGCTCGTTCTCTCTCGCCGAATCGACCCACACCTCTTCCGAGCTGACCAGGCGGGTGCGGCTTCCGTCGGTGCGGGTGATTTGGAGCCCCCCTGCAGTGTCCCGCAGCTTCATGGGGACCCACATCTGCTGCCACGCAGTGGTGCCCTCGTCGCCCCGAGGGCCCAGCAGAAGATCGATCCCGGCGTAGTAGTGGAGCTTGGTGGCGGTGAGTCGACGCGTGTTGTAGCGCCAGGAAATGCGTTCGTCGCTGCCGGGGGTGTCGGTTGCAGCACGGAGTTGTCCGTCGAACACCACATCGAGAACATCCCGCAGTTTCGTGGAGCAGTTGTTGAGGAAGTACTCGTAGCGGTACTGGCTGTTTTCGGGCAGCGAGGCCGTTTCGAGGAGGTTCAGGAGCTCCACCCTGGCCGCCGGCTCAAGATCGAGTTCCTGGGCCCAGACCCGGCGCCCCGCAGCCCGATATGACGCAAGCATGGGGTCCAGGGCCAGCGGTGCGACCCGGTACATCATCCGGCCCCTGAAGAAGTTCCACATGAACCCGGAGGCCCCGGGGTCGAACAGGCCGTAGTTGAAGGCCGCCTCGTATCCGGTTGCGGAGTCCCGGATCAGCAGAGCGTTGTGGCCGAACAGCTCCTCCACGCGGTCTCCGGGGCCAATGGTGAGCAGGTGGACGGACAGCGTTTCGCCCGGGAGGGAAGAGCGCGCCGGGGCGGGGGCAGCAGCGGTGGCGCTGTCCTCCGGCAGGCTCTCCTGCGCGACCATGGCGGACGGCAATGCAAGAAGGGCGGCCGTGGCAAGTGCGGCCGTCCTTACTCTACAGAGAAAGCCTACCGCCCGGCACCTTATTGCGCGATGTTCGAACACCATTTGCCACCTTTTCGGGGCGTGGCGCAGCCCGGTAGCGCGCCTGCTTTGGGAGCAGGAGGTCGCCGGTTCGAATCCGGCCGCCCCGACTCAATTCTACAAGGATCAACAGGCGAACGCTCGCTGGACCCAGGGAGGGAATCCTGGAAAGTGAGCGTTTTTGTCGGCCCGAGGGCCGTCGCGTCGCGCTAGGGCGCCACGCTGAGGCCGAACACCAGGAAGGCGCGGTCCGCGTCGGGGTTGAAGATGTAGGATACGCTCACCGGCGGTGCGAACGAGTCGGTGATTTCGAGGGCCTTGCTGGCGCTGACGCCCAGGTTGACCACGGCGGCGCCATCGGTGCCGTAGAACCCGCTGGCGCCGGCGACCATGCCCGCGACGAGTCCCACGTCGACACTCTCGAACGCCGAGACGGGCAGGCTGGCCTCGAGATACACGGAGTTGTCGGGGTCGTTGCGGGCCATCATGCCCCCGTAGAGCGAGATCGGGAAGCTCTCGGGTCCGGTGAAACCGACCGCAAGTTCCAGGGTGTGGGAGTTGGTGTAGGAGAAGCCCTCCTCGGCGCCCGGAGCGGGGAAGTAGTAGTCGGTCACGGTGAAGGCGATGGATGCTCCGTTGGAGGCGTTGATCGTGTAGGTCGCCCAGAGGTCGTTCTCGTTCGCATCCGCTCCCGATGCCGAAATGGAGTAGGAACCCCAGGCCCCGACTTCCAGGCCTCCAAGGCCGAAGGTGAGCGCGGGCTGAACGGACAGCGACTCACCGAAATCAGTGCCGCGCCAGACGTAGCGACTGACAATGTCGGCCCCGACAGAGGCGGACTGGCCGCTGACGGGAGCGGCGGCGAAAACAGGGACGAAAAGGGTGGGAAGCCAAAGGGCACGGAGCCAGTGGGTGGTGAGTCGGGACGGGTTCATGCTTTGCTCCTTCCAGTGAGGGCTGGCCTCGGCGGCGGTCTGCCGTGGAGGCACGGGGTTCAGGAATCGTTGGGATCCGGCTCCTGCCGGGTCACGGAGACCTCGGTTTGGAGCGTCGAGTTGGCGTTGCCGCGGAAGGTGCCGCGTACGGGGGGCACATCGGCATAGTCGCGCCCGACGGCTACTCGTATGTGTCGCTCGTCGCAGTCGCAGTCGTTTGCGGGGTCGAAGCCGCGCCAGCCGAAGCCCGGCAGCCAGGGCTCCACCCAGGCATGACTCTGGCTGTGCTGGTCGTCGTTTCCGTCCGGGCCCAGATAGCCGGAGGCGTACCGCGTCGGTACCCCCCAGCTGCGGAGGATCGAGGCCATGACGTGAGCGTAGTCCTGGCAGACGCCCCGGCCGGCTTCCAGGATGTGCTCGATTGGAGAGTCCACCACGGTGCTCCCGGGGGCGTACTCGAAGGCGCTGTACAGGGTGGACCGGAGTTGCCGGATGGTGGTGAGAAGATCCGCAGCCTGGCCGATCCGGTTTCTGGACACGAAACGGGCCAGGGAGGGCGACATGCGCACAAACCGGCTCGGCTGGAGCATCAGCCAGTGGTCGGGTGTGGCAACGTCCTTCCGCAGGGCCTCCCACGAATCCGGCGCGAGCTCTGCCGGGAGTGGTGCGGGGGGAGCCACCTCCACGCTGGAACGAACGCGGATCGCGAGTCTCCGGTGGCGGCCGTGCCGGTCGAAGAAATGTCCCCTGTTTCCGAACGGGCCCGTGAACTCGAAGATCGCACCGGGGGGGTCGGTGCGGATCGAGATGTCGTGCAGCACTTGGCGGCGACCACGCACCGGGGACACATGGAGCGTGGTCACCGATCCGCCGACCGGGGCGTCGTACCGAAACTGCAGGTTGTGCCGGATGAGGAAGTGCGCCGTCACGAGGGAAGCCCCCGCTCCACCGGGTAGTTGACATAGGTAGCCATGATCAGGTCGTGCAGCTGGCGGCTGTCGCGAAGCAGAACCGAAAAGGACTCGAGCTCGCTCCCCGGCGCCTGGTCTTCGTCGCCAGGGTCCATCTCTACCGACGCGGCGAGCCGGATGGCCATGCGGTGCGGCGCCGCAAGAGGATAGCGCGCCCCTCGCGGATCGATCCCGGAAAGGAGCTGCTCAATGCGGTGCACCGCGAAGCGCAGCGACCGCGGCAGTTCGGGATTGCGCACCAGGAATCCGATGGCGGATTCACGCCGGACCTGGATCGAGCGGCGGCGGCGGTAGAGTTCGTACGCCCTGCACACGCGCAGCAGGTCCGACCAGGAGAGGCGCGGCCCGTCCGATGGCTGGCCCGCCCTGACCCAGGTGTCGAGCAGCACGGCCTGATGTTGAAGGCGCTCCACAAGTCGACCGAGTTCCATGAACCGCCAGGCGTCGTCCCTCGACATCATTGCGTCCACGACACCCACCAGCAGGTGCAACCGGTCGATTGCCTCGAGAGCGAGCTCGGCGGGTCCCTCGGCCCACGCCCTGGCAAAGTCGCAGTCCCGGATCCACATGAAGCCCCGGTTCAGGCAGGTCCAGACTCTCACGGGGAGCCAGGGACGGAGTTGCCTGGCGTTTTCCCTGGCCCGCGACCAGCACGAGATCATCGAGTTCGGGTTGGTCACATCCTCGACAAGCGTTCCCGCCAGAGTGTACGCGTCCGCGATGAGAAACACCTCGGCCTCGTCCGCGTCCGTAGGCACCTGGGGCACCGGGTGTCCGAGGGTCGTGTAGACGACGCGCCAGCCGAGCGCCAGTTGATCCGCGGGAGTGTCGACCAGACGCGTCAACTGGTACTCCAGCAGACGAGCGGTGTGTTCGGTCCGCTCGAGGTATCGCCCCATCCAGTAGAAGTCTGCGGCGGCTCTTGCTAGCATCGGTCCGGTCTTCCTAGTCGCGAAGGATCCACAGGTCCTTGCAGCCGCCTCCCTGGCTCGAGTTCACCACCAGGCTGCCCTTTCGCAGAGCCACGCGGCAAAGGCCGCCCGGAGAGATGTGGATGTCCTCACGGCCGCGCAGCACAAAGGGCCGCACGTCCACATGGCGCGGCTCGAGACGTCCGTCCACGAAGCAGCTGGCCCGCGAAAGATCGAGGACAGGCTGTGAGATGAAGTTGGTGGGATCCGCGCGCAGGCGGGCGGCGTAGGTCTCCCGCTCGGCAGCGGTGCTATGCGGGCCCACCAGCATCCCGTATCCGCCGGAACCGCCGACTTCCTTGACGACGAGGTCCTCCAGGTGGTCGAGCGTGTATGCCAGTCCGTCCGGTTCCCTGCAGAGGTGCGTCTCCACATTCGCCAGAATGGGCTCCTCATCGAGGAAGTACCGGATGATGCGCGGAACATAGGAGTACACCGCCTTGTCGTCCGCGACGCCGGTCCCGGGGGCGTTGGCGATCACGACGTTGCCGGTCCGATATGCGTTGAACAGCCCCGGCACTCCCAGGAGCGAGTCGGATCTGAAGGTGACCGGATCGAGGAAATCGTCGTCGACCCGCCGGTAGATCACGTCGATCCGCTTCAGCCCTGACGCGGTCCGCACGTACACGATGGCGTCGTGCACCACCAGATCCCTCCCTTCCACCAGCTCCGCTCCCATTTCCCCAGCCAGGAAGGCGTGCTCATAGTACGCGGAGTTGTAGTGGCCGGGAGTCAGAACCGCCACCCGGGGATCGCGTCCCCACGAACCCAGCGACGTGAGCGTGGTGTAGAGGTGCTCCGGATAGCGGGCGATCTCACGGACTCCCTGTGCCCGATAGAGCCGTGGAAAAGCCCTCTTTATCGCTGTTCGGCACGCGAGCATGTACGAAACCCCCGACGGCACGCGGAGGTTGTCCTCGAGCACCGCGAATCCGTCGTTGGTGCGCACCACATCGGTCCCGCAGACGGCCACGTACACATCGTGCGGAACCTTCAACCCGCGCATCTCGACCCGGTATTGGGGACATCCGAGCACCAGTTCGTGGGGAATCACGCCGTCGCGCAGCGAATACCCCTCGTGGTAGATGTCCCGCAGAAACAGGTTCATCGCGGTAAGGCGCTGCCTGAGCCCCCGATCGATGTGGTCCCACTCCGCGGCGGTTAGCACCCGGGGCACGCAGTCGATGGGGATGATGTGCTCGGACATCCTGGTCGCGCCCAGGACGGTGAAGGTGATCCCCTCGTGGACGAAGCGACGTGCCACGCCCTCCTGCAGGGTCGCCAACTCGTCGGCTGACGCACGCGACAGCGAATTCACGAGCTTCCGGCACGACTCCCGCGGCGTGCCGTCGTCCTGGAAGACCTCGTCGTAGAACCGCGCCTCGAGATCGTAGTCGGCAAAAGCCCCGGACCCGGCTGCGCAGGCCCGGGGCTCATCGTCGAAGCCGTTTCCGAGGAACGCGGAGACGGTCACGCTATCCGTGAATCCTAGGCTTCGCGGTAGTCAGGCTCGTCGTCCTGGTCGACCATCAGGACAAACTCCGGATACGCGTCGATACCCAGCTCCGCCGCATCCTGTCCCATCTCTTCGACCTCGCGCGATACACGAACACCGATGGTCTTCTCAAGAATGGTCCACAGCACCCACGAAACCGTGAAGACGAAGGCTCCGATGCTGACGACCCCGATCAACTGGGTGACGAAGTCGGCCCCGGCGGCGATACTTGCGGCCAGCGTCCCCCAGATGCCGGCGAAGAGGTGAGCCGGAACCGCTCCGACGACGTCGTCGATCCGGCGCCGTTCCAGGAACCTGAGGCCCATCGTGCACAGCAGTGCGCCGACGGCGCCGATCACGATCGCCCATCTGCCGTCGTCGAGGTTGGGCCCGGCGGTGATTGCGACGAGCCCGGCTATGGCTCCGTTCAACCCGGCGAACAGATCGGTGCGCCCCAGTATGGGCCTGGACACGAAGATGGCGGTCACCACGCCGGCGGCTGCGGCCAGGTTCGTGTTCACGATCACGTTGCTCATGCCCACGGCGTCGGCCGCGCTGCCGAGGGCCAGCTGCGAGCCCCCGTTGAAGCCGAACCAGCCCAGCCACAGGATGAAGACACCGAGCGTTACGGCAGGAATGTTGGAGGGGGGCGTCAACTTTACCGTGCCGTCGCTGCGGAACTTGCCCCACCTGGGCCCAACCACGATGGCCCCCGCGAGCGCGGCCCACCCGCCTGTCGAGTGGACGATGCTCGAACCGGCGAAATCCGTGAAGCCCGTCTCGCCCAACTCGGCGAGCCAGCCCCCACCCCAGGTCCATGCGCCCACCACCGGGTAGATGATTCCCGTCAGGACCGCCGTGAACGCGAAGAACGCCCACAGGTTGACCCTCTCCGCCAGAGCGCCCGAAACGATCGAGGCGGTCGTCGCGACGAACACCATCTGGAAGAACCAGTCGGAGGTGACGGAATAGCCGTTCTCGACGACCGCGGCGGTTGCTCCTGCATCCCCGGCCAGAAGCGCGAGTTCGTCGGCTGAAGGTCCATAGAAGAAGTCCAGCTTTCCGATGAAGCCTCCGGCGACGTCGGTGTACATCAGGCCGTAACCGATGATGTAGAACGTGAGCCCCGCAATCGCGTACAGGCCGATGTTCTTCAGGCAGATCACCGAAGCATTCTTGGACCGCACCGAGCCGGACTCCAGCATGGTGAACCCGGCGCACATCCACATGACCAATGCGCCCCAGACGAGGAAGGAGAACGTGTTGAAGATGAACGCGGTCTCGGATCCGACCTCCTGCGCGGCAGCGGCTTCCGGCCAGAGGACCAGAGCCGCCGTGGCGACGAGTCCCGCCGTCACGGCACCGAGTGCGAGTCGGATGGCTGAACGTGAAGCGGGGGCAGGGAACTTGCTGAGATTCATGGCTGCTCCAGACGCGCGGCGGCGGAGTGAAGCGGCGGACTTGGACGCCCCGCGCATGACGCCGGGTCCGAGAATGGTGCGTGTCAGGAAGCGTTGCAGGGCAGAATGGGAATCCGGGGGCAACCACGCAAGGCTACCGGGCCTTCCGGCTCGGAGAACGGGTCGGCGGGCGCCTCTTACGGACTCCCGCGGACTGACTTCGCTCACTTCAGGTCCCCCACTCGGGGTCTTGACTGGACCGGACCTGCGTCCTTCACTTTGGCAGGACCCCAGCAACGCCCAAGGCAACGCATGGAGCGAATCGGTGGCCCGCTCCGCGCACGGACGAACCCGTCGGGAGAGGAATGGACATGACGATGCGCGCTCTGATCCCAGTTCTTTTGGTCGGTCTTGCCGCCGCGGGCGCTCCCGCGATGGCGCAGGAAATCAGCGCCCGCAGCGGGTCGCGCGTGGTGCTGGGAGCGCGGGCCCAGATCCAATACGAGGCTTCCGGCGAAGAAGATGTGCCGGCCACGTTCTTCATCCGCAGGGCGTGGGTCACCATCGACGGCACACTCAATGACCTGGTCGGCGGCAGGGTTCAATTCAACGCCCACGGGGCTTCGGTTCTGGAGGCATACCTGGAACTCAGGCCCTCGGAAGCGTTCCAGGTGCAGATCGGGCAGTTCAAGAAGGCGATGTCCTATTTCTGGCTTGCTGCCAACTCGGATCTGCCGCTGATCGAGCGAGACGGACGGGTCACCGGGGTCGATCATTGCCCCGGGGTCGGCGGCGTCTGCTCTTTCGGCCAGTTCACGGGTTCACTCGGACTCGACAACTACGAGCCCGGCCTCCTCATGACCGGCCGCTTTGCGAACAGGCGCATGGGCTATCGCGTTACGATCACCAACGGTGAGGGTCTTGGCCGGAAGGACGTCAACACCCGAAAATCCGTTTCCGCTCGACTCTCCACGTTTTTCGGGGGCAACAGCCGGCTCTCCGCCTACCTCGCCATGGACGAGACGCTCGACTCGCGCGGCAACACGATAGGCACGCCCGCGTACGGTGCCGAGTTGGAGGTGGGTACCTGGCGCAACGGACCTCACCTGCTGGTCAACGGACTGCAGGGACGAAACTGGAAGCTTGCAGACGACGCGAACTTCTCGGCGTTTCAGGTCATGGGTCTGTGGTATCGGCCATTCCCCGGAGGCTCCGCGCTGGCCGCATGGGAGCCGCTGATTCGCATCAGTTGGGCGAACTCGGATGCGGAGGGTCCTGGGAGCGTCACCGGCACCGTGATCACTCCAGGCGTAATGGTCTATGCCGCGGGTCGGAACGGGATTTCCGCGAACCTCGACCTCTATCAGGCCTCGGGCGACAGAAGCCACTGGTCGTTCAAGATCCAGGCGTTCATGTTCTTCTAGTGTGTCGGGCTCGCCCGGTCGCCTTGCACGGACGCCCGGCGGGATATGCGCGGACACACCGAAAGCGGCGACGCGCACGGAACTGCAAAACCGAACGCCGCCGCCGCTTCCGACGTTGCGCTATGGGGCTGTGCCGGGAACTGCCGACTCAGCCGGAAAAGCTGGCCTGGGCGTCTTCCGGGGTATCGAAGACCTTGGTGAGGCGCACGAAGCCGCTCACTTCCAGCACCTCACGGATGTGCTCGGGCACGCGGCACAGAGCCAACCCGCCACCTGCGGCGTTGGTCTTCCGAATGGCGATCAGGAGCACGCGCAACCCGGCCGAGCTCATGTACTTGAGTCCGCTGCAGTCGACGACAAGACCGCTCACGCCCTGGTCGATGATCGCGCGCAGGGCCTGATCAAAGTCCTTCGCGTTGGCGGAGTCGACGCGACCGCTCACTGTCGCGACCGCTGTGGTTCCAGAAACGCTGGTTTCCACGTTCATGCATGTTCCTCCGGGTGCGCCGATAGGGGCTGCACGAGGCTAAGGCGATTCCACCCGTCTTTCCGCTCGTATTCGAGCGTTTCGACGAACGCCTTGGTGAGATGTATTCCGAGACCACCGACGGTGCGGTCCTCGGCGGAAAGGTCCAAATCGGGTGCGGGTGCATCCTGCAGGGGGTTGAAGGGCCGGCCGTTGTCCTCGATCACAGCCGTCACCTGAGCGTCCGTAAAGTGGAGGACAACGGTGATGACCGGGTCGACGGATTCGTCGAATGCGTAGGACACCACGTTGGTCAGGAGCTCATCGAGAGCCAACTGGAACTTGAACACGACTCCCATGGGGACACCGTGCTCCATGGCGATTTCCTCGAACTCTTCCGCGACCCGTCGGGGTTCGTCCTTGTCCAACTTGAGGTGTAATTCACTCCTGACCTCCACCTTGTTCCTCCTCCAAGGGGGGAGCTGACTGGACGCTGCCCTCGGCGATTCACTACAAGCTGACGCGATCACCAGATCACTCTAAAGGCGTGCTTCCTTTCGTGGTCAATCGCCGAAAGGTACTGGCCTATCGCGTGGAAGTCCAGAACCGCTCCACAGGTGTCTCGCCCGACGAGATCCACCGGACGGCAGGAAGGTCGCTTGCGTACGGCTTCCCCCTTCCGTTCCGGTCTGGCCCCATGACGTGCGCGTGCACCCACTCGCGTTCGGCGACGGCGGCGGTGCTCCAGCCCCTTGTGGCGACGAGGGGACATGGCGATTAGACTACATTGGTCCTGTTCCGTGTTCACGTGACCGATGCCTCGCTGGCACCTGGTGGCCCCCCAGACGCCGATCCAATCGAGGAGTGGCTTGATAGTGGCAAAGATTCTGGTTGTCGACGACGAACCCGATCTCGAGCTATTGCTCAGACAGAAGTTCCGCAGGCAGATCCGGAAGGGGACCCTCACACTCGTCTTTGCCCAGAACGGTGTGGAGGCGCTCAAGCAGTTGGAGGCTCATGACGATGTCGACATGGTCCTGTCCGACATCAACATGCCGCAGATGGACGGCCTCACCCTGCTCAACCAGCTGAACGAGCTCAACCGCGATCTGCGCGCGGTTATCGTGACCGCCTACGGCGACATGAAGAACATTCGCACCGCGATGAACCGGGGCGCGTTCGACTTCATCACGAAGCCCATCGATTTCAAGGACCTCGAGGCGACGATAGCCAAGACGCTCGCTCACCTGGAGGTCATGCGCGAAGCCCTCCGGTCACGCGACGAACTCGTGGCCATTCGGCGCGAGCTGGGCGTGGCCGCCCGGATGCAGGAGTCGATCCTCCCGACCGATTTCCCCAGTGACACCCGGTACGAGATCCACGCGGCGATGACTCCGGCGCTCGAAGTGGGCGGCGACTTCTACGACTTCTTCAATCTCGAAGACGGGCGGATGGGCATCGTGATGGCCGATGTCTCGGGCAAGGGTGTCCCGGCCGCCCTTTTCATGATGGTCAGCCGAACGCTGATGAAGGGGACGGCGATCGGCGAACCTGATCCGACCAAGGCGCTTGCCGAGGTCAACCAGCTTCTGGTCGAGTCGAATGAAGAAGCCATGTTCGTGACCCTCTTCTACGCCAGCTTCGATCCGTCGTCCGGTCGCGTGATGTTCGCGAACGGCGGGCACAATCTGCCCTACGTGATCAGGCAGAACGGAGAGGTGCAACAGATCGACTGTGAATCGGGTGTGGTGCTGGCGGTGCTGCCGGGTTTCGATTTTCCGGGTGGCAGCCTGGACCTGGAACCGGGCGACGCGATCTTCTTCTACACCGACGGTATCACGGAAGCGATGAACGAAGTGGGCGAGGAATTCGGCGACGATGCGCTGGCTGAGGTTCTGGCCGAGGTAGCGGGGTCCGACGCTGCGTCGTTCAGTGACCGGGTCGTCGCGGCCGTGCGCGAGCACGCCGGGGAGGCCGACCAGTCCGACGACATCACCTGCCTCTGCCTGCGCTACGAAAACCGGAGTTCCTGATGAGTCGCGGCCGCCTCTCTTCGGTCGCCGCACTGGGGCTGCTTTCTCTGGTCGGCTTTCCGGTTTCGCCGGCTCATGCTCAGACGGAGTCGGGCGGCAGCGGCGTCTTCCCCGATTCCATCGTCTTCGGCCAATCGGCGGCCCTGAGCGGCAATGCACGCGAACTGGGCGAGAACATGAATCTGGGTGTCCGGGCCGCGTTCGAGGAGGCGAACCGCAACGGCGGGATCCATGGTCGCGCGCTTCGGCTCGTCGCGCGGGACGACCTCTACGAAGGAGAGGCGGCCATCGCCAACACGAGGGAGCTCATATCCCACGGGGTGTTCGGGCTGATCGGGGCGGTTGGCACCCCGACCTCCAGGGTGGCCGAGCCGATCGCCAGCGCGGCACAGGTTCCGTATATCGGGGCGTTTACCGGTGCGGAGCTGCTCCGGGGGGATCAACAGCGGTACGTCGTCAACCTTCGTGCCTCCTACTACCAGGAGACCGAGGAAATGGTGGAGCGACTCACCACGGACCTCGGCTTCAGCCGCATCGCGATCCTCTATCAGGACGACAGCTACGGGTTCGCCGGACTGACAGGCGTCAGGCAAGCGCTGGATCGGCGCAACATGGCCCTTGTCGGCGAGGGCACCTATGTCCGAAACACCGTCGCGGTAAAACGCGCCCTGCTGGATCTGAATGACGCCAACCCCCAGGCGGTCATCATCATCGGGGCGTATGGGGCCGCTGCGGAATTCACCCTCTGGGCCCGCAAGATCGGCATGCGGGCCATGTTCGTGAATATCTCGTTCGTGGGCAGCAACGCACTGCTCAACGCGTTGCGGGGGGGCGGGGACGGAGTTGTGGTCACCCAGGTCGTTCCGTTTCCCCGCGACACGAGTATTCCGGTGGTGGCCCGGTACCAGGCGGCCCTGCGCGAGATCGACTCCTCGGCTCAGCCGGGCTTCGTTTCGCTGGAAGGATACCTGGCCGGCCGGTTGGTGGTGGAGGGGTTGCGCAGGTCGGCGGATCCTGATGGCGCGCCGCCGACCCGCGAATCCTTCATCAGGACATTGGAGGAGTCCGACCCGATCGATCTCGGCGGCTTCGTGGTCGAATACGGGCCCGGAGACAACCAGGGATCGGACGCCGTTTTCCTGACGGTCATACGTGATGGACGATTCGTTCCAGTCATGCGCCTGACTCGATGAAGGATCCGACGAAGACTCTGGATCACCGGCTGCACGCGGCCTTCGCGTGGCTGCTGGGCGCACTTCCCGACCGTGTTGCCGCCAGGGTCCGCAGGTGGACCGGAGGACGTCTCGGCATCGGCACGCAGATCGTGGTCGGACTGGGTGGGGGAGTGCTGCTTACGCTCGGGGCCATCGTCATGGCGCTGGGTCTCATGCGAGTCATCAGTGCCCGCCAGTCCGAGGTCACGGAGCAGCACATGCCGGCGCTGGTGGGCGCGTTCGATGTCGCGCAGCAGAGCGCGGAGCTAATGCGCGCGACACCCCGTCTGGTGGCCGCGACCGATCTGATCGCCCTCGACTCGGTGATGCTCGATGTCCGCCGGACCGAAAACGCGTTGCGCGCAGCGGCCGCCGCGTTGATGGGCGCGGAGACCACCGACGAGTCACAGGGCGGTGCGGGCGAGAGCGTGGTGACGCTTGACGCCCTGATTGAGATCGTCGAGTTGATCCACGAGTCCGTGCAACGTCGCATGGCCTATCAGGCCCGACTCCAGGAACTTGACGTCGAACTGGCCGACGTGAACCTCGCGCTTCAACAGCAGGTGGAGCAGGAACTCGACGATCAGCAGTTCTTCATGTACACCGGCTACCGGGAACTGGCCGGTGGCGCGGCGCCGCCGAGCCAGCGGCGGACCGATCTGGAGCTCAGACACTACGGGGGGCTGCTGAATTTCAAGGCATACCAGAACGAAACCACCGCCCAGATCGCGCAGGCGATCGCGGAGAACGACCTCGAGGTGCTGCGCGCGACCGACGAACGGGTGGAGACCGCGCTGAGCGATGTCGTGGGCGCGCTGGACGACATCCGTGCCGGGCCTCGAACACGATTGCAAGCGGATGTAGACAGACTGCGGGACATCTATTCGTCCGCCGAAGGTGTGCTGGAAACCCGGACCGGAGAACTCGAGGAACTGGCTCGGGCGGACGAACTCGTGGCGCGCAGCCGGGAAACGACGGCCCAGCTCGGAGCCGAGGTCGAGGGTCTGGTGGACGACGCGGAGTTTGCCGCTCAGGACGCGGCCGGCCGCTCCAGCACCATGGTCGCCCTCGGTTTCTGGTTCATGCTGGCGGTAACGAGCTTCACCGTCGCTTTCGCCATCTTCGGCTGGAAGTTCTTCGGGGAACGCCTCGTGGTCAGGATCGGCAGCCTGTCACGGGCCACGCGCCGCATGTCCAAGGGCGACCTCGAGGTTCAGGTGGCGATCGAGGGCAACGACGAGGTTACCGACATGGCGGGCGCGCTGGAGGTCTTCCGCCAGCACGCGGTCGAGGTGCAGCGGCTCAACCTGGTGGAGAAGCTGGCGGCGGAGGTGCAGGCGAAGAACGACAAGCTCGAAGACACGCTCGACAACCTGCGCCGTACCCAGCAGCAGGTGGTCAAGCAGGAGAAGCTGGCATCTCTCGGTGCACTGACCGCGGGCATCGCCCACGAGATCAGGAACCCGCTCAACTTCGTCAACAACTTCGCGGCGCTGTCGACCGAGCTCATCGAGGAACTGCGGGAGGAAATCGAAGAGGGAGCGGACGGCAACGGGGAGATCGACCGGGAGTACGTGGACGAGATTCTGGGCGATCTCGACACCAACGTGAAGAAGGTCAACGAGCACGGCGAGCGGGCCAACCGCATCGTCGAAGGCATGCTGGCGCACTCCCGCGAAGAGGCCGGGCACGTCGAGTCGGTGGACATGAACCTCATGCTGGACGAATACACCAAGCTGGCGTACCACGGGATGCGCGGGGCGGACGCGACCTTCAACGTGGACATGATCAAGGAATTCGATCCGACCGCGGGCGAGGTCGAGGGTATCGCGCGCGACCTCAGCCGCGTCTTCCTCAACGTGGTCACCAACGCCTGTCACGCGACCCACACACGCCGGCAGAAGTCGGGCGATCCGGACTATTTTCCCACGGTCACGGTCCGGACCAAGGGGGCGGAGGACCACGTCAGCGTGTTCGTGCACGACAATGGCACCGGGATCCCCGACGAGATCGTCGGGAAGATCTTCGACCCGTTCTTTACCACGAAGGCGGGCACGGGCGGCACGGGTCTCGGACTTTCGATCTCGCATGAGATCATACAGGAGCACGGCGGCAAGCTCGAAGTGAATACCGAGCCGGGGGAGTTCACCGAATTCGCGATCACGCTACCCCGGAAGGGACCCCTTTCCACCGGGATTCAGGCCTGATCGCCCCCCTGGGCCGTGGCTGAACGCCCGCCACTGGCCGCATTTCGACCCTCCGGACCCGAGTTTCGGGATCTGGTCAAACTGGCGCTGCCGGTCGCGGTGGTGCAGATGGGGCTCGTATCGCAGGGCCTGGTGGACACCGCGATGGTGGGTCGTGTCGACGCCGTCGAATTGGCGGCGGTCACCCTCGGCAATCTCTACTTCTTCGGAACCTCGGTGTTCGGGATGGGGCTGCTCTTTGCGCTCGATCCACTCGTAGCGCAGGCCTTTGGCGCCGAGGACCATGATCAGATACGGGTGTCGATCCAGCGTGGACTCGTGCTCAGCCTCATTCTCGCGGTGGCGGTCACCGTGCCGATGGCGCTCGCCGGTCCGGTGTTCACTCTCTTGCGACAACCGGCGGAGGTCGTTCCCGTCGCCGCTGGGTATACCCACACCCTTATCGCGGGCATGTGGCCCTTCTATGGATTCATCGTCTTCCGCCAGGTACTGCAGGCGGTGGGACGGGTGTCGCCCATCGTGTGGACGATCGTGCTGGCCAACGTGCTCAATGTCTTCGCGAACTGGGTTCTCATCTTCGGCAACTTGGGGGCACCGGCTCTGGGGGCGATCGGCTCCGGCTGGGCTACCGCCATCTCCCGCTGGTTCATGTGGCTCTGTGTTCTGGCGCTCACCCTGCCTCTGCTCGGTCCGTACCTGAGGCGCCTGCACCCGGATGTAATGCTCAGGGCGCCGCTGTGGCGGATGATCCGTCTGGGAGCGCCGATCGGGTTCCACCTCTTTCTCGAATTCGGAGCCTTCGGCGCGATTGGCGTCGCCATGGGATGGCTCGGGGCAACGGCGATGGCGGGCCACCAGATCGCCGTCAATCTGGCGGCGTTCGCTTTCATGATCCCGGTGGGAATCTCCCAGGCGGCGGCCGTGCTGGTCGGGCGGGCAGTCGGACAGGGCAGGCCGGACAGGGCGAGGCGGTGTGGGGGCGGCGCCGTGATCGTATGCTGTCTGGCCATGACAATCACGGCTGCCGTCTTTCTCGCCCTCCCGGGCGAGCTTGCAGCCTTGTTCACGACAGAGGCCGAGATCGCCGCCGTTGCCGCGGTTCTGATCCCCGTGGCGGGCATGTTCCAGCTCGTCGACGGGTTGCAGGTAGTCTGTACGGGCGCACTGCGGGGTGTGGCGGACACCTTCCGGCCAATGATATACAATGTCCTGGGGTTCTGGCTTTTCGGTCTCCCGATCAGTCTCTGGTTCGGCTTCGTGCGCGGCGCGGGACCCGTCGGGTTGTGGTGGGGCCTCGCTGCTGGGCTGGGAGCCGTGGCCGTGTTGCTGCTGCGCAGGATGTGGACGCGCTTCCGGGGACCGCTGAACCGCTTCGCGCTCGCCGGTACAGGCTGACTCCGGTCCACCCGAAGCACCGCTATGGGTTGATCTTCGGACAGGCCCGGGACCGCCGCGTCAGAACTCTCCCACGAACTCGATCTCGGTCTCAAGCTCGAATCCCGTCTCGCGGGCCACCGTCTCGCGGGACAGTTCGATCAGGGTCACCACCTCTGCCGCGGTGGCACCACCGAGGTTGACGATGATGTTGGCGTGCTTGTGGAAGATCTGCGCAGCGCCGTGCACGTGCCCCTTCAGCCCGCATTCGTCGACGAGCCTGCCCGCGCCGATCCCCTCGATCTTCTTGAAGATTGACCCGGCGCAAGGGTAGAGCCACAGGTCGGGGTGGCGCTCGTCGCGCCAGGCGAGATTCTCCCGCATGACCCTGCGGAGTTCCGCGACCTCGGTCGGTACAAGCTTCAGGGACACGTCCAGAACCACATCGCCGGTGTCGTGGATGATGCTGTAGTCGTAGCCGAACCGGAAGTATCCGGTGCTCTCGTACCGCACTTCGCCGCCGGGAGTGAGGATCGTCGCCCCCTCCATGAACTCCTCCCAGAACATGGTGCGCTCCCGGGCGGGTGCCGGGGCGAGGAAGTGCAGGTTCTGCCAGACCGCACCGCCCACCGTACTCGGGATGCCGACGAAGTGGTGGAGACCTCCCAGGCCACGCGCCACCGTCGCATTGATGAGGTCCGGAAAGGTGTCCAGGCCCGCTCCGGCCACGACCCGTCCGCCGGGCCGGAATTCCATCGTGGCGATGTCGCACCGAATGACGACGCCCCGGAATCCCCCGTCTCCGACGAGGATGTTGGCCCCGCGGCCGAGCAGGAAGCTCGGAACGCCCATCTCCCGTGCGACGCCCAGGGCGTGGCACAGCTCATCCGCAGTCCGCGCGCGGTAGAAGAGATCCGCCGGACCACCGATTCGGAAGGTCGTCAGTGGCGCCAGCGGGACGTCCCGGCGCACACGCCTCGGGTCGACCGTCCGCGCGTATCGCTCCAGGAGTGTTGCTTCAGGCTCGTTCAAGGGTGCAAGCAGGGTCGCAGGGGCGCCGATTTCCGCTACATTGACGGTGCTGGACCACTCGAGCGACCGTCACACGAATATGGACAGATCACTGATACGCCTCAATGAGGTCGGCAAGCTGTTCCGCACCGACGAGGTGGAGACACGCGCCCTTTCCGGAATCTCCCTGACCGTCGGCCGCGGCGAATTCCTGTCGATCGCCGGCCCTTCGGGTTGTGGCAAGACCACGCTGCTCTCCATCCTGGGACTTCTGGACTCTCCCACCGAAGGTGAGTACCTGTTCGACGGCGAATCCGTTGCCGCGTTGTCAGCTCGCGCGAGGGCGAACATCCGCAACCGATCCATCGGTTTCATCTTCCAGACTTTCAACCTCATCGGCGACCTCACCGTGTTCGACAACGTCGAATTGCCGCTCACCTACCGCGAAACGCCGCGCAGGGAGCGTCGACAACGCGTACATACCGTGCTCGAGCGCGTGGGGATGGCCGACCGCGAGAACCACTTCCCGTCTCAGCTCTCCGGAGGTCAGCAGCAGAGGGTGGCCGTCGCACGCGCCATGGTGGGCGAGCCGCTCATCCTGCTGGCCGACGAGCCGACGGGCAACCTGGACTCCGGCAACGGCCGCGCGGTGATGGACCTGCTCAGGGAACTGCACGCGCAGGGAGCTACCATTTGCATGGTAACCCACGATCCGCGCTATGCGCACGTGGCCGACCGAACTGTGCACCTCTTCGACGGACGGATCGTGGCCGAAGGCGAAAGCCTGGCCGCTTCCCAACCCGGGGAGCGTGGATTCGAGGCGCCCAGGTGAGGAATACCATGTCCGCCGTCTGCTTCGTGGAAACGCCCTAGGAGATCGAATGCCGGAGTCCGACAGGAGGATTCGTGTGCTGGTCGCCAAACCTGGGCTGGACGGGCATGACAGGGGGGCGAAGGTCATAGCGGCGGCCTTTCGCGACGCGGGGTTCGAAGTCATCTACACGGGGCTCCATCAGACTCCCGAGATGGTCGTTGCGGCGGCCGTCCAGGAGGATGTCGACGTGGTCGCCATGTCGGTCCTCTCAGGCGCCCACATGACGCTCTTCCCCCGGGTCCGCGAACTCCTCGACGCGGAAGGTCTGGGGCACATCCTGCTCACCGGCGGCGGCATCATCCCCCGGGAAGACGCGAACTCGCTCTCGAAACTGGGAGTCGGCCGGATCTTCGGCCCCGGAACGACCACCGGCGGAGCCGTTGCCTACATTCGGGACTGGTTCGCCGAGCGGGAAGATCCCTACTAGCCAGGGGATCGAGCAGCCAGTGAAGCCCGCCGACGCCCGACCATCCGCACGCCCGGGCCGCATGGGCGAGCTGGCTCGCGAGCTGATCGACCTGCGCGGCCGACTGCGTCTGGGTGGCGGCACCGCCAGGATCCGGCGACAGCGCGACCGCGGGAAGCTCACCGCGCGCGACCGGCTGCACCTGCTCCTGGACCCCGACACGATCTGGGCCGAGGTCGGACTTCTGGTGGCGCACGACCGCTACGACGGCAAGGCCCCCGGTGCCGGCGTCGTCACCGGCGTCGGCGTGGTGGAGGGCCGCGAGGTGGTCGTCGTAGCAAACGACGCCACCGTAAAGGCGGGATCGTGGTGGCCCGAGACCATCACCAAGATCCTCCGCGCCCAGGAGATCGCGATGCGGTGCCGCATCCCCATCATCTACCTGGTGGACTCCGCGGGCGTGAACCTGCCGTACCAGGGCGGTGTCTTTCCGGGCCAGTACGGCGCCGCCCGGATCTTCTACTACAACTCGATCATGCGGCGCTACCTGCGGATTCCCCAGCTCGCCGCGGTCATGGGTCCCTGCATTGCGGGCGGAGCGTACCTGCCCGCGCTCTCGGATATGATCCTCATGGTCGAGGGAACCAGCTTCATGGGACTCGGCGGCCCGAACCTCGTCAAGGGCGCCACGGGCCAGTCGGTCGACCGCGAGGCGCTGGGCGGAGCGGCCGTGCACACAGGCGTCAGCGGCGTCGCACACTACCTGGCCGCGGACGACGAGGACTGTATCGCGAGGCTGCGGGCGCTGGTCGCGGACCTCCCGAGAGATCCGGGCGGCGGCACCGGCGAGCAGTTCGATCCCCCCACGCGCCCCGTTGCCGACCTGTACAAGATCATTCCCGACGACCATCGGCGGCCCTACGACATGGGTGCCGTGCTCGAGACCATCATGGATGGAGGTGGGTTGATCGAGTTTCAGCCGGACCACGCCGCCGAGCTCATCTGCGCCACCGGTTCGGTATCGGGCATCGGCGTGGGAGTGATCGCCAACCGGCGCAGCGTGGTGAAGGACTCGCGCGCGGGCCCCCCGCGGTTCGGCGGGATCATCTACGCCGAGTCGGCCGAAAAGGCCGCCTATTTCATCGAAGCGATGAACCGTCAGGGCACCCCGATCGTCTTCGTCCAGGACGTCTCGGGCTTCATGGTGGGCCCCGACGCCGAGCACCGCGGGATCATTCGCGCCGGCGCGCGCTTCGTGGAGGCGATGGCGACGGCCGTGGTTCCCAAACTCGTCGTCACGCTCAACCATGCCTCTGGCGCGGGCTACTACGCCATGGCCGGGCAGGGGTTCGACCCCGACTTCATCCTGACGCTGCCGACCGGCCGAATGGGGGTCATGGAGGGCGAGAGCGCCGTGGTGGCACTGTTCGGGCGCCAGCTGGAGCAGCTCAAGGCCGAGGGCGGGACACCCGACGACTCGCTGCGCGCGGAGATGGACGCCGTGCGCGCCGAGTATGACCGCGAGCTCGACGCCACGTTCGCCGCTGCGCGGGGATTCGTGGACGCGGTCGTCCTCCCGGAGGAGCTGAGGGACTGGCTCACCCTGCTGCTCAGGGCGGCGCTCAACAACGCAGGCGCCCACATCGGGCCGTTCGTGCTGCCACCGGGACTCGGGGTCCGGAGCCGGTGAGCGAGCACCCGGTCCGAATCGCGAGCGGCCAGGGGTTCTGGGGCGACGACCTCGAGGCCCCCGTCCGCCAGGTCGAAGGAGGCCCGATCGACTACCTCATGCTGGACTACCTGGCCGAGGTCACCATGTCGATCATGCAGAAGCAGCGTTCGCGCAACCCGGCGGCCGGGTACGCCCGCGACTTCGTGCCGCTGATGGAGCGGATCTTCCCTGCGTGCGCGCGGCGCGGCATCAGGGTGGTGAGCAACGCGGGGGGCGTGAATCCGGGGGAGTGCGCTCGCGCAGTGGCCGAGGCCGGGCGGCGGGCCGGGGTGAGCGGACGCGCGAAGGTGGGGGTGGTCACCGGCGACGACCTCATGGATCGGCTCGACGAACTGCTCGCGGCCGGGCACGAACTGCGCAACATGGAGACGGACGAGCCGCTGGCGTCCGTACGGCACAGCGTCCGCAGCGCCAACGTCTACCTGGGCGCGCGCCCCATCGTGCGCGCACTGCGGGGTGGCGCCCTGGTGGTGGTCACGGGCCGCTCGACCGACACCGCTCTCACCTACGCCCCGATGGCGCACGAGTTCGGCTGGCGCCGGGACAGCTGGGACAAGCTCGCGAGCGGGGTGGTGGCCGGCCACATCAACGAGTGCGGCGCGCAGGCGAGCGGCGGCAACTGTCTGGCCGACTGGTGGACGATCCCCGACCTGGCCGAGGTCGGCTTCCCCATCGTCGAGGCCCGTCGGGACGGCAGTTTCGTCGTCACGAAGCACCCGGGGCTGGGCGGCGTGGTCTCGCTCCGAACCGTGAAGGAGCAGATTCTGTACGAAATGGGCGATCCGGCGACCTACATCACCCCCGACGTCATCGCCGACTTCACGACGATCCGGCTGGCCGAAGAGGGCAGTGACCGGGTTCGCGTGCACGGGGTCAGGGGGCGCGCTCCCACGCCGTTCCTGAAGGTGTCGATCGCCTACGCCGCGGGCTTCAAGGCGGTGGGAACGCTGGTGTATGCCTGGCCGGACGCCGCCGCGAAGGCCCGCGCCGCGTCGCGGATCCTGCGGGAGCGGCTCGATCGCCTGGGCCTGGCGTTCGACAGGGTGCTGGTCGAAATGGTCGGATGGGACGCCACCCACGGGCCCCTGGCCGGTGACCCGCCCCGCGACCTGCCGGAGGTCCAGTTGCGCGTGGGCGTGAGGGGACCCGATCGCGCCGCGATCGAGCGGTTCACCCGTGAGATCGCCCCGCTCGTTCTAACCGGCCCACCCTCGGTGACCGGGTTCGCCGGGGGCAGACCCCGGGTGCAGGAGATCGTGGCCTACTGGCCCGCGCTCATCGACCGCACGGTTGTCGAGCCCCATCTTTCAGCCGATTTTGTCGACGTATGAACGGCGACACCACACGACACGCGGCGGACGGGTAGCGTGGCCACGATACCCCTTCTCGAGCTGGCCCACGCCCGATCCGGCGACAAGGGCAACACCGCCAACGTGGGCGTGATCGCCTACGAGCCGCGCGACTACCCCCTGATCCGCGACCGGGTCACCGCCGATCGGGTCGGCGAGCACTTCCGCGGCCTGATCGAGGGTCCGGTGGAGCGATTCGAACTCGAGAACCTCCACGCGCTCAACTTCCTGCTGCACGGCGCTCTCGACGGCGGTGGCACGGTCTCCCTGATGACCGACGCGCAGGGCAAGGTCTTCAGCACCGCGTTGCTGCGGATGGAGATCGAGGTGCCCGACGAGGTGGCGGAACGGGTGCGGGGCAGGGGACGCGTTCCCGCGGCAGTTACGGGCGAATCGCCGTGAACGGCGCACCGGTCCTGCGCCGGGATTCGGGGGACGGCGTTGCGACCCTCGTCCTCAACCGGCCCGAGAAGCGGAACGCGCTGGACCGGGCAATGGTGGAGGAACTCGCGCGGCTCCTGGCGCATGTCGGAGAGGACCCCGACGTACGGGTGGTCGCCCTGCGCGGCGCGGGCCGCGACTTCTGCGCCGGCGCCGACCTCGGCGAGATCGCGGCGACGCAGGCGCGGGGCCCTGAAGCCGGGCTCGCCGACGCCCAGCGGCTGGGCGAGGTGTTCGTCGGGATCCGGCGGCTGCGCCCGCCGGTGGTGGCGGCGGTGCAGGGGCGGGCGCTGGGCGGCGGCTGCGGGCTGGCCACCGCGTGCGACCTCGTCCTCGCGCACGAGGACGCCAGCTTCGGCTACCCCGAGGTGCACCTCGGCTTCGTGCCGGCACTGGTCATGTCATTCCTGCGCAGGAAGGTCGGCGAATCCACCGCCTTCGAGCTGATGATGAGGGGGCGCGGAATCACGGCCGACGAATCCGCCCGCATCGGACTGGTCAACCAGGTGATCCCCGACGGCACCTTCGCAAGCACCGTGGAAGAGTACCTGGCCGCACTCGCGGCGCGACCGGCGATGGCCGTGGCGCTGACCAAGCGGCTGTTCTACGGGCTCGACGGCGTCGGAATCGAGGACGCCATTTCACGCGGGGCCGAAGTGAACGCCATCGCGCGCCTCAGCGAAGACTGCCGCCGCGGCGTGGCCGCGTTTCTCGAACGGCGCCGGGAGCGCTGAGGCGTCGATGTTCCGGCCCACGAGGGAGCGCCGGGAGGTAGACGCCGGGCTGGTCGCGTGGAAGGTGCGCCTCTTCGCGGCCGGCGCCGCACTGGCCCTCGCCGGCATGGGATTCGAGCTCAGCTGGCTAATCTGGGCGGGCATCGCCGCGCTCATCGCAGGCCTGGCGCTCAGATTCCTTCCTCGGAGCGGCTAACGGCCCGGGACCACGAGCAAGATTGTAAACACAACATTACATAATGGAGTTGCCCCGCTATTGCGGACACCTTTCCATTGGGCCAGCCAAGGAGGTGTGCGATGGGGGAAAGAAGCGGCGGTTAGCGCCGGAGAAGAGGCGGCGGATTGTCGAGCTTGTTCGATCGGGGCGTAGCGTGGGAGCGCTGGCCCGGGAGATCGGGGTCTCGGAGCAGACGGTCCGGAACTGGGTCAGGCAGTCGGACCTGGACGAGGGGCGGCGCAGCGACGGGATGACGAGTGAAGCGCGTGCGGAGCTGCGGCGTCTGAAGCGGGAGAACAAGCGGCTGCGGATGGAGCGGGACATCCTAAAAAGAGCCGCGGCCTGGTTCGCGAAGGAGAGCGACTCGACCCCCGGCGGGGGTACGCGTTCATGAAGGCGCACCGGGCCCTCTTTCCGATCGCCGCCATGTGCCGGGTGCTGCGTCTCTCCCGCAGCGGGTACTACGACTGGCTGAAGCGCCCGCCGTCGGCGCGGGCGCAGCGGGACCTCGAGCTTCAGGCCCTGATCCTGCCGGTCTGGACGGGCAGCAAGGAGACCTACGGCGCTCCGCGGATCCACGCGGCGTTGCGGGCGGCAGGCGAACGGGTCAGCCGCAAGCGGGTCGCGCGACTGATGCAGGGGCTGGGCATCCAGGGCGTGACGCGGCGGCGTCCCTCGACGGCGATGCGGCGGAAGATTGCCCAGGCCCGGTACGCACCCGACCTGGTGAAGCGGGACTTCTCGGCCGACGGCCCCAACCAGCTGTGGGTTGCAGACATCACGCAGGTCAGCATCCGGTACGGCTGGCTGTACCTCGCGGTCGTGCTCGACGTCTGGAGCCGCCGCATCGTGGGCTGGGCGACGGAGTCGCACCCGCGCACCGAACTCGTGGAGACTGCGCTGGCGAAGGCGGTCTCGAACCGAAAGCCCGAGGGTGGGTTGATCCATCACTCTGACCGCGGCGTCCAATACACGTCGCTGGCCTTCGCGACGCTCCGGTGCGAACTCATCCACCGGAGGCGCTTTGCCCCGGGCTGGAACGCGTGGCATGAAATCCGCAACTACATCGAGAACTTCTACAACACCCGCCGCATCCACTCGGCGATCGGCTACAACTCGCCGGCGGACTTCGAAAAACTCAACCATGCCGCCTGATGCGAGCCACCAGCACCCGAGCGACCGACGCTCTCCGGGCTTCTCTTGCTCGCTCGTTCCGTCCGCGTCGCTCGTTGCTTCTCTCCACCGTCGCAGGGGGAGCAGAAGAACCCAAATCAGACATCATCAACCCCAAAAACCAACTGTCCGTGCAATCGGGGCAGCTCCATATTGTCATGTTGTCTTTACGCGCCCCTTGTCCCATCCGGCCATTCCATCGCCCCCGCGCCCCGATACCCTTCAGGGGGTGAACGACGAACTCGACTCCGCACACAGTCCCGAGGCGCGCGCGGTGCTGCGCGAGCGGTTCGGATTCGACGGCTTCAGACCCGGACAGGAACGTCTGATCGCCGGGGTGCTGGCGGGACGGGACACCCTCGGCGTGCTCCCCACCGGCGGCGGCAAGACCCTCTGCTACCAGCTGCCCGCCTTCATGCTGGACGGCCTGGTGGTTGTGGTCAGCCCCCTGATCTCGCTCATGCAGGACCAGGTCGACCGCGCGCGCCGGCTGGGGCTGAGAGCGGCGTCACTCACCTCTCAGGACCCGCGAGAGGTACAGGACGAGGGCCAGCGGGCAATCGCGGAAGGGCGGCTCGACCTGCTCTTCTGCTCGCCCGAGCGGCTCGAGGCGGCGAGGCTGAGGCGGCTTCTCGGCGCCTCTCCCGTCTCGCTCATCACGGTCGACGAGGCGCACTGCATTTCGGAGTGGGGACACGAATTCCGACCGGCCTTCCGTCGCATCCGCCGTCTCCGCGCGATCGTCCGCACGCCGGTTCTCGCGGTGACCGCCACCGCGACCCCGGCCGTGCGCGACGACATCGTCCGGGTTCTCGGCATGCGCGACCCGGTCCGGGTCGTCACGTCGTTCGACCGTCCCAACATTCGCTGGCTGGTCGCGCGCCAGCGCCCGGGGCCGGAGCGCATCCGCGCCATGGTGCGCCTGATCCGGTGCGCGCCGCCCGAGTGCGCGGAGCGGGCGCTCATCGTGTACGCGCCCACGCGGCGGCAGGTCGTGAGCGTGCGGCGGGCGCTGGCCGGCCAGGGGGTGATCGGTGATGCGTACCACGCCGCGCTGCCCAAGGAGGAGCGGCAGGCGGTGCAGCAGCGCTTCATGTCGCGCGAGTCCAACGTCGTGGTGGCCACCTGCGCCTTCGGCATGGGCATCGACCGGGGCGACGTGTGGGCGGTCTTCCACTACGCCTTTCCCGGGTCGCTCGAGAGCTACTACCAGGAGGCCGGCCGTGCGGGCCGCGACGGCGCCCAGTCGATGGCGATGGGCTTCGTCGACAAGGGAGACTGGCAGGTTCCGCAGGCCTTCCTCGACCGCGCCTACCCCGCGCCCAGGGACGTGCTCGGGTTCCTCAAACGGCTCAGGTCGCGCAGCGGCGCGGCCACCCGCGCTCCGGCCTCGGCGATCATCGGCCGCGGATCGGCCCACGTGCCCCACCTCAAGTGGCTGATGCGCTCCGGGGCGGTGGCGCTGGCCCCCGACTTCGAGCGCTGGATCGAGAACTGGCCCGACGGCGAAGAGGAAGGGCCACCGTCCGTCGCAGGTCCGCCGCTCACGGTCACCGGCGAGCCGCCGGACCTCGCCCCCCTCGTGTCGGCCCGGAACCAGGCACGCCACCGGCTGCGCGCCATGCAGAGGTACAGCGGCAGGCGGGGATGCCGGCGCATGTCGCTGTTACGTTATCTTGGAGAGACCGTGAACTGGCGCTCGTGCGCTTCGTGCGACTGGTGCGAGCGCCGCCGGACCGGCAGGACCTGAAGCGCCGGTCCGGAGCCGACCGCCGGGCAACACCGCCCTTCGCCCCAATCGGATGTACCCCTACCTTCACCAGCACCACATCGACCTGCAGCGCGACGTCCGCGAGTTCGCGCTTGAAGCCATCGCGCCCGTCGCGCGGGAACTCGACGAGACCGCGCGCTTCCCCTGGGACAACGTGCGCGCGATGGCCGAGCGGGGCTGGTTCGGAGTTCCGGTACCCCGCGACCTTTCGGGGATGGGGTGCGACTACCTCAGCTACGTCCTGGTAGTCGAGGAGCTGGCGCGCCACGATGCCAGCCACGCCATCACGGTCTCCGCCCACACCACGCTGGCGATGTCGCCGATCGTCAACTTCGGCAACGGAGACCAGAAGGCTCGCTTCGTTCCCCCGCTGGCGTCGGGACAGGTCCTGGGCGGATTCGGGCTGACCGAGCCGGGGGCGGGCTCCGATTCTTCAGGGACCGCTACGCGGGCCGTACGCACGGACGGTGGCTACAGCATCACCGGCAGCAAAATCTTCATCACCCACGGCGGGGTCGGCGAGATCTTCGTCGTGACCGCGGTCACCGATCCGGAGGCCGGCTCGCACGGCATCAGCAGTTTCATCGTGTGCAAGCCGACCGTCGACGTCGGCGAGGCCGGGCGGGTCGGCGTGGGACACAGGCCGTCGCTGCCGTACACGAAAGGCGTGAGCGCCGGCGCGAAGGAGGACAAGCTGGGCTGGCGCGCCTCGGATACGCGGCAGCTTTTCCTGCAGGACGCGTGGGTCGCGGAAGACCAGCGCCTGGGGGCGGAGGGCGAAGGGTTCACCAACTTCATGAAGACGCTCGACGCGGGCCGGATCGGCGTCGCCGCGCTCTCGCTCGGAATCGCGCAGGGAGCCTTCGATGTCGCCCTCGACTACACCACCCGCCGGCGCCAGTTCAACCGTCCGGTCTGGGATTTCCAGGACATCCAGTTCGGACTCGCCGGTCTGGCCGCCGAGATCGAGGCCGCCCGGCACCTCACCTATCACGCGGCGTGGCTGAAGGACCGGGGCCGTCCCTACGGCAAACAGGCCTCGATGGCCAAGCTGGTGGCTTCGGAGCTGGCAGCGAAGAGCGCGCGCCGTGCGGTGCAGTTCCTCGGAGGCGCGGGCTACACCTCCGACCACCCCGTCGAGCGGATGATGCGCGACGCCAAGGCCTGCGAAATCGGCGAGGGAACCAGCGAGATACAGAAGCTTGTAATCGGCAGGCACCTGCTGAAGGAGGCGACCCCGTGAGAGGATCCGCGTTTGCGGCCCGGCGGGGACCGTTCGGCGGTGCCGCACTGTTTCACGATCCTGCACCCGGAGACCCGATTCCGGTGCCCGATGGCCGAGCTGCGTTTCGTGTCCGCCCAGGACCGGGATGCCGCCGGGACCGGGCACACCGATCGGGCCGGGGTGGGGATCGACCATCGGAGAATTCAATTGCGAAGAGAAATACTTATCAGCGCCTCGGACGAAGAGTCCTGGGTCGCGCTGAAGGAGGACGGAGGGCTCACCGAGCTGATGTTCGACCGGCCCGACCAGGACCGGCTCGTCGGTGACATCTTTCTGGGCCGTGTCGAAGCGGTCCTTCCGGGCATCCAGGCCGCTTTCGTAGACATCGGCGAGGAGAAGGCCGCCTTTCTGCACGCCTCCGACCTCGCCCACGAAGGGGAAGAGGACAAGGGGCGGAACGGATCCCGAGGCCGCAGCCGCAACGCGCCCCCGATTCAGGACGTGCTGAACAAGGGCCAGAAGGTCCTGGTCAAGGTCACCAAGGAGGCGATTTCGACCAAGGGCCCACGAGTGACCATGCAGATCTCCCTGCCGGGCCGCTTCCTCGTCTACATGCCCGACTCGAATCACGTCGGGATCAGCCGCAAGATCGACCACCGCGGGGAGCGCGCACGGCTCCGCGCGATGGCGAAGCAGGCTGTCGCGGGGGACCCCGGCGGCGTCATCGTCCGCACCGCCGGCGAGGAACTCACCCAGGAGAAGCTCGTCAAGGAGTACCGCCACCTCCGCGACCGCTGGAAGACGATCAGGCGGAAGGCGGCCAAGGCCCAACCTCCCACCCTGATCCACGAGGAGGCCAAGCTCATTTCGGGGGTCATCCGCGACCTCTTCACCAATCGTTTCGAGGCCGTGACGATCGACGACCGGCGGGTCCACGAGCAGATCGTACAGTACGTGCGCACCTTCGATCCGGATCTGCTGGACCGGATCCACTTCTACGACGGCAGGAAGCCGCTCTTCGATCACGCCGGAATCGAGGAGGCGATCCAGCGGTCCTTCCGCCGCAGGGTCGACCTGCCGTCGGGCGGACATGTGATCATCGAGCCCACCGAGGCGCTCGTGTCGATAGACGTCAACACGGGAAGGTTCACGGGGAAGAAGAAGGATCCCGAAGAGACCATACTCAAGACCAATCTGGACGCCGCCCGTGAGATTGCCGCCCAGTTGCGCCTGCGGGATATCGGCGGGATCATCGTCATCGACTTCATCGACATGGAATCCCAGGCCAACCGGGACCGGGTCCTGCACGAAATGCGGAGCCATCTGGGGCGCGACCGCGCGCGCACCCGCACCTGGGCGGTCTCCGAACTCGGGCTGATCGAGATGACGCGCCAACGCGTCCGCCCGTCGCTGCTCCAGGCGCTCACCGAGCCCTGCGGAGCGTGCGGCGGCACGGGCCACATCTGGACCGCGCCGACCCTGATCCGCGAGATCGAGCGGTGCGTGCACCGCGCGGCGGCCGTCGGCGACGACACCGACCTGCTGGTGCGCGTCCACCCCGAGGTCGCGCTCCAGGTCATGGAGTCCGAACCCCGCTTCCTGCGCAAGCTCGCCAGTAGGACGCGGCTGCGCGTGGATATGCGCGACGATCCGCTCATGCGCCACGACGATTTCCGCATCCTCGCCGGGCGCTCACGCATAGACGTCACCGCCAAGTACAGGGTCGCCTAGCCGTGCGACCGACCAAGACCTTTCCAATCCAAAGGGAAAACGACGAATGACACACCTTGCCCACCGGATGCGCCGCTTCGGCGGCACGGTTGCCCTCGCCCTCGCCCTGTCGTCCGGGCCCGCGGGCGGCCTCACGGCCCAGAAGCCGGTTCACGTCCCCGACGATGCCCCCGCGCAGATCCATCCGCTGCCCACGCTGCGGGAGCAGGCGGTGGAGCAGCAGGAGTGGCTTGAGCTGCGGATCGGACGGGTTCTGCCGAAGTTGATGACGGAGTACGACGTGCGCATGTGGATCCTGTCGATGCGCGAGTACGCGGAGGACCCCGTGTTCTGGTCGATCACCTCGCCCACGACCTTCGCCGCACGCCGCCGTTCCATCTACGTCTTCACCCGCCAGGACGACGGGACGGTCGAGCGGCTGGCGCTGGGCGGCACGAGTCAGGGCGGCGTCTTCGAGGCGTACCGCTCCACCAGACCCGCGCCCACGCAGCCCACCGCCGAACTCGTCGGCAACGAGCAGTGGCGGCTCCTGCGCGAGCTTGTGGAAGACCGCGATCCCGAGAACATCGTGCTGAACATCGATCCCGACTGGGCGTTCTCGGACGGGCTGCATGCGGGCGAGCGCGAGGTGCTGGAGGAGGCGCTGGGGCCTGAATTGCTCCGCCGGGTGAAGCGGGAGCCACGCCTGGCCATGAACTACATTGCGCTGCGCCTCCCCGAGATGATGCCGCGCTACCGCAAGATCGAGGAGACCGTGCACGCGGTCATCTCGGAGGCGTTCTCCAACGCGGTAATCACTCCGGGCGAGACCACCATCGAGGACGTGGAGTGGTGGATGCGCCAGCGCGTTCGCGATTTGGGCTACACGGTCTGGTTCCAGGCCAACGTGGATGTCCAGCGCGCGGGCGAGGTGCCTTCGTCCGGCCCCACGGTGATAGAGCGCGGCGACCTGCTCTGGACCGACTTCGGGGTGGTGGCGCTGAATCTCCACACCGACACCCAGCACCTGGGCTACGTGCTGAGGGAAGCGGAGACCGGGGCGCCGGCCGGGCTGCAGCAGTGCCTTGCCAACTCGAACCGGCTGCAGGACATACTCATGGAGCACATGGAGCCCGGGCTCAGCGGAAACACGATCCTCGCCAACACGCTGGCGCAGATGCAGGCGGAAGGGATCAACGGCACCGTCTACACACACCCGATCGGGGACCACGGGCACGGGGCAGGGCCGCTCATCGGCCGGTGGGATGGGCAGGAGGGCGTGCCGGTGCGCGGCGACGCGATCCTGTTGCCGTCGACCTGGCATTCGATCGAGCTGCAGGCCACGACGCCGATCCCGGAGTGGGGAGGCAAGCCGGCCAGCTGCCGTCAGGAGGAGGAGGCTTACCTCGACACGGAGGGAGAACGGCACTGGGTGTTCCGCCGCCAGGACCGGTTCCATCTCGTCTGGTAGGGGCCGGCCAGCGGACGCGTTCAGGATCTGTGCAGTCCGGCGCTTGATCTTGGCCGCCGCTTCGATACCTTTAAATGCTGTGCATCAACACTGCCCGAAGGGCGCATTCGAACACATTTCATGGCGGGACCAACATGTTCGCGGTTATCAGGACCGGCGGGAAACAGTTTCGGGCCGAGCCCGGGGCGACTCTGCTGATCCCCACTCTGGACGCCGAGCCCGGGACGACGGTCACCTTCGACGATGTTCTTCTGGCCTCGCGGGGTGAGGATGTCTCGGTGGGCACGCCGGTTGTGGAGGGCGCCAGTGTGACGGCAGAGGTGATCGCCCACGACCGCACGCGCAAGATCACCGTCTTCAAGCGGAAGCGCCGCAAGGGATACCGGCGGAAGCAGGGTCACCGCCAGGGATTCACCGTCGTGCGCGTCGCCGAGATCATCGTCTAGCCCGGACAGCCAGGAGGGTCCCAATGGCTCACAAGAAAGGCGTAGGGTCGTCCAGAAACGGCCGTGACAGCAATCCGCAACGGCTCGGCGTCAAGCGCTTCGGGGGCGAGCGTGTGATCGCGGGGAACATCCTCGTCCGGCAGCGTGGAACCAGGCTGCATCCCGGCAACAACGTCGGCTGCGGCCGGGACCACACGCTGTTCGCGCTGGCGGACGGCGTCGTGAAGTACGAGAACCTCCGCCGACGCAGGGTGGTATCGGTCTATCCGGCTGCCAACTAGCCCCGACGGGGGTGTTTTTGGACCCGGCGGGGGCGACGGGGGTATGGACGGGGGTGTTGCCGTAGCACTTCGGGGTTTAAATCGGGTCTGGTTTTGGCGGTTTAGGCGTTGGTGTTATA
>VXMI01000046.1 GCA_009841165.1 Gemmatimonadota bacterium
TTAGCGACTACTGGAGGCCGGTGCCTACTTCATCTTGTGAGAAATCCGGGCTAGGAGGCCATCCCTTTCGTAGGCGGGGAGGCGCTCCGGCAGGTCGTCCCGAATCTCGGGCCAGCGCTGCCGCTCGAAGCGCCGACGCGCCGCGGGCGTGTCGTACCGTGCCAGACGGGCGTCCAGATACCGGGCCAAGTGCTCGCCGGTGACCTCGAGATCCGGCCCCGTCCACCGCGCGATACGCGTCACTCGGCCGGTCCAGTCGACGTGTTCGAGTTCGTAGTCGTTGGCCGACCCGTACCACACGCCGGTGCCCGTGGCCGCGAAGGCCAAGCTCCGCCCCCAAGTCACTGGGCCGGAACCGCCGCCATATCTGAAGCGCTCCGTTCCGGGGATCCCCTCGGCCAGCGTGACCACGCCGTCGTCCCGCTCCCAGCTCACCGCCATCTCCCAACGATAGGTCTCACCAACCGCCGCTCTCTGGTCGACATCCCACTCGCTGTCCGGCCACCCAACGAAGACCAGATCGCCGTCGGGCGAGCAGGTGGGGCTGCCGTACGGTTGCACTCCGGTCCCGGCAAGCGCCCGTGTGTCGATCACGTGGCCGTCCCGGTCCAGCCTCGTGACGTGATCCAGATACCAGTCGAACACCGTGATCGCTGTTCCCGGACAACCCCGAAGCAACCGGACTCCTTCGTACTCGCCCGGCCCCTCTCCCTCCCGTCCGCTCGTCCAAACATGGCGGCCACGCGCGTCGAACATGCGGATCTCGTAGGTCTGCTCGTCCGCCTCGACGATGCTGCCGTCCTCCAGCCGGACGCCGCCTTCTATGTTGCCGAACAGGTACTCGCCGGCACCGTCGAGCAAACCCACACGCACCAGCGGCTCGTCGGCGAGCGTCTGGTCGGCATCGCGGGGGGAATCGCTCTCCACGATCGTCTGAGGAGCGAGTCGTACGATTGCCGGTGTCCTTTCGCCTCCCCGGTCTTCTTCGCCTATTCGCTCCTCGTCGCGTTCCCGGTCTTCGTACCAGGGTCGCGGTTGCCCGTAATGGGCGACCATCATGTCTTGGACCTCGTTTGGCGTCAAAACCAACCGCAGGAAACGTTCCCGAAGCCGAACCTGCCCCAAGGCGTTCAGTCGGTCGACCAGACCTTGCCGCCGATCCTCGGGCTTTAGCAGGGAGAGCGGGGCGTCCGGGTTGTCCTGTGAGGGTGCCGCAACGTCGGTGATGTCGCACGCTATGGCGAACAAGGCCACGAGCGTGGCGAGCGTGCGGTGGGGCGTCGCCATGTGGGGTACTCCTGAACCGAATGGGGCGGAGCCAAAAAGGGCTGTCACTTGGAATGACGTTCCCCACGGGCTCAGGGTTGCGCAAGGGTGAAGCCATTCCGGCGGACACTTGCGGCTTCGTGGGTTTCCGCGTTCACGCCCGAGGAGATTATCGCGGCGCTGTCAATACGCGCTCGGAGCCGGTCTCGGCCCTGGCACTCCAAGCGTCAGCGCGGGGTTCTTGGGGGACTCCCGATGGGGTGGACGCCCCCTCCCGGCGGCATCGCGATGTGCCATGATGGTACTGAAGCGATTACGACCTTGAGAGGTCTGACCATCACAGGGAGGAGACATCCACATGGAAAGAGGTTAGCATCATCGGGATCGATCTGGCAAAGCGCAGCTTTCAGGTACACGGGGCGGGGGCGGACGGGTCGGTGGCCTTCCGCCGGAAGCTGAGCCGCGGGAAGCTGCTGGGTTTTCTCGCTTCGCAACCGGAGTGTACGGTGGCGATGGAGGCGTGCGCCAGCGCCCACTACTGGGGCCGGGAGATCGCGGCGCTCGGTCACGAGGTGAGGCTGGTTCCGCCGATCTACGTGAAGCCGTTCGTCAAGCGGCACAAGAACGACGTGCCGGACGCGGAGGCGATCTCGGAGGCGGCGCAGCGTCCGACGATGCACTTCGTGGCGGTCAAGACGGAAGCGCAGCAGACGCAGGGGATGCTCTTTCGTACCCGTGACCTGCTCGTGCGCCAGCGCATGCAGACCATCAACGCGCTTCGGGGTCACCTGGCCGAGTACGGCGTTGTGGCTCCACAGGGCAGAGCCCGGATCAGGCAGTTGGTCGGGGTGCTGGAGGACGGGGACTCGGGCCTGCCGGAGGCAGTCGTCGAGCTGGGCGGTCTGCTGCTCGGGCGGATCGACGAACTCGACGAGAAGATCTATGGACTCGACCGTGAAATCCGGGCGAGCGCGCGCGAGGACGAAGAGACGGCACGGCTGATGACGATCCCGGGCATCGGGCCGGTCACCGCAATGGCCATCCAGGCCTTCGCGCCGCCGATGGAGAGCTTCCGGCGCGGCCGCGACTTCTCGGCTTGGCTCGGCCTCGTGCCGCGACAGCACACCACCGGGGGCGAGCCGAGGCTGGGCAAGATATCGAAAATGGGCCAGCGGGACCTGAGACGGCTTCTGGTCACCGGTGCCACGGCGGTAGTCCAGCACGCGAGCCGGCGCGGGGCGATCACGGATCCGTGGCTGTCCGGGATGCTGGCGCGCAAGCCGAAGAAGCTGGTCGCGGTGGCGCTCGCCAACAAGACCGCGCGGACGGTCTGGGCGCTGGCCACGAAGAAGGAGGTCTACCGGGTTCGCGCTGCCGCCTGAGCAGCCGAGGAAAGGAGAGAAGCCGAAAGAGAAAGAAGCTGCCGGGAGATGTGGGCAGCAGGACGCAAGAAACGGGGTAAGGGCAAACGGTCAAGAAGACGGGGTCGGAAAAACCAGGAAATGGTGGAGGGCCTGCGAGCCCGCACTCCCGATTTGGATCCGATCTCACGAATCCCATACGGGCCCGCGGCCAACAAGGGCTGCATCAAGAGGCCGGACATACGACAGTACCTGGCCCACTGCCACCAACTCGGTTCTGAGTCCGCGCTTGCCCACATGGGGGCGTCCACATACCACCATTTGTCAACGGTTTTAGAGGTGTCAACCGGCACGGAAAATGTCCCGGTTATCGGCATGGAAAATGTCCCGGTTCTGCGGCTGCCCCGCGG
>VXMI01000170.1 GCA_009841165.1 Gemmatimonadota bacterium
CACCGAAACCACCCCCGCTCGAGAATCCTCCACCGCCAAAGCCGCCACCTCCAAACCCGCTCCCCCCGAAGCTGTCGCTGACGGGCGCGAAGTGCTGGTTGCGTCCCAGGACCCGGTGCACATGCCCGTGGGTGTGGCTGCCGGCGAGGTAGCCGAGCAGCAGTGCGTTGATGTCGAGACCGTCGTCGAAGCGTGAGCGGTGGCCGTTCCAGTCGTTCGCCTCGAACTCGTCGCGAAGCCGCTCCAGGCCAGCGAGGCGATCCGCGAGGCGGGAACGTTCCTCCTTGTGCTCGGCCAGTTCCCTGCGCAATTCGGCGAGCCGGGCGTCGATCTCGCCCAGTTCGGCCACCAGGACATCGTCGCGGTGGTCGCCGCTGGCGCGGGCCATGGTGACGAGTTGGTGCAGGGTCTTGCCCTCCAGGAAGGCCTCGAGGCCGTCGATGGCGGATTCGTAGTAGGATCCGCGCTCGTCGTGGAGTGCGGCGTTCTCATCGGTGAGGTCGCGCAGGACCCGCTCCGCATCGCGAAGGGCGCGACGCGCCTCCTCACGTTCCCCGTAGAGTCGTTCGCCCCGTTCCAGCACGGGAGTCAGGCCGGTGCGATCGATGACCTCGCCTTCGAGGCGGGCCAGGGGTGGGACGGCTGCCTCGAGAGCGGCGCGATCATCGGCAAGCGCCGCCGCGGCATGATCGGGCAGCTCGTTGAGGAAGTCGTATTTCGCGCGTGCGTCGTCGTACTGCACCACCCCCGCCACCCATCTGTCGAGACTGCGGGTAACCGCATTTCCGGTCGCGCGTGCCGTGCCATGGCCCCGGTGCCGGAGGTAGGCGAAGAAGGGATCGCGTTCGTACGCGGGGACCTTGTCCGCCTGCTCGCGCCGGGCGGCTTCGTGTCGCTTCTCCGCGGCGGCAACCCGGGCTTCGAGTCGGCGAACCTGCTCGAACAGCCGTTGCCAGCTGGGCATGCCCTGGAGCTCCTCGAAGACGGTGTGGGCCAGGCGCGCGCGCTCCCGGCCTGTGTCGTTCAGCGCTTCGGTGACTCTGGCCAGCGCCGTCTCGGCCTCGGAAACCGTGTCGCGCTGCCCGGGAATGAGGCGCTCTACCTCGCGCATCCGATCCTTCTTGTCGTCGTAGATGGCGCGGATGCTCGACTCCATCGCGGTGAGCGTGCCGGCCACCGCCTCCTCGCTCATCTCGGGGAGGTGGAACCGGGCCAGCGCACGCATGGTCGCGGCCCGCCGCTCACCCGCCTCGGCCAACTCGGTCTGCAAAGCGTCGACCTGCCGCTCTTCGGTCTCGAGCCGACGGCGAACCTTGCGGATCCGCCTGACCATGCTCCTGTGGATGTCTCTGCCGTCGTGCATGGCTACCACTCCGTGATCTGGCCGACGTCGGGGTAGCGACGCTCGGCGGTAATGTATCCTCGGCGCTTGAAGCCGAACTCTTCGTCGTCGATGATCCCGTTGTCCTGCCTGTCGGCGGCCACGCGGTCGTAGGTCTCCTGCGGCACGCGTTCACCCCAGGCGCTCACGGGTCTGGTGACACCGGTCTCTTCATTGCGGATCGGAAACGGCACCGGCTGGCCGTCGGATCCCAGAGCCTGCACCAGCAGGTAGTAGTTGCGGATGCGCGAGTCGTCGTTGGAAACCCTCCAGACCCCGCCCGTGACCACGATTCGGCTCTCTGCCGCCAACAGGGCGTGAAGCTCTTCGTAGACGCGGACCGTCTCGCCGAGGCCTTCGGCGTCGCGGGCGGAGAGCTGCCTCTCGGCGGTGGCCTGCAGTGCGGCGGCCCGTTCGAGCGCTGCATCCTCGATCGCGGCGGCGACGACGGCGGCGTGGAGACGGTCGACATCGGGTCCGTAGGTAAGCAGACGGGCGTGCCGCTGCATGCGCTCGTCGGCGCCGGCAATCTCATTCCGCGCCAGATCGATTTGCCCGGACGCGCGCTGCGCTTCGGCCCGAAGGTTCTCCAGTGCGGCCCGGTCGAGATCGCTTGCCGCGGCGACCCCAAGACGTCCGAGTATTTCGTCCGCGGCGGCGAGGAGGCGGCCGGCTTCCCCGATGTCCGCAGACACGGCTTCCAAGTCGACCGAGGGAAGATCCGGCGGCAGGTCGGTTGCGATCAGCGCGTCGAGCTGATCACGAGCCGTCCCGCTGGTTGCCACCAGGCCCGCCACCTCCCTGCGGAACCCGTCGACCTCACCGGTGAAAGCCCGTTGCCGTGCCAACTCGACGGCCTCCATGCCACCCCAGACAAGGGCGGCCACGGCGGTGGCCGGCACCAGCACGCGCCTGGAGATCCAGCCACGCCTGATGTAGAGGAGCGCGAGGTTGCGGCGGAGCCCGGGGTGCGCCGGGGGGAAGGCGTAGCGCTGTGAGAGATACTGGTCCAGCGCCCTCTCGATGGTGCGCGTGCCGACCAGGTCGCCCAGCTCCTCGTACATGAGCTGGATTTCGCGGATCGTCGCTTCACGGTCGAAAGCCTCGTGCTCCTCCAGCACGGCCTGTCGCTCGTGAATGACCTGAGCGGCGTCCATCACGCGAAGCATCTCGCGCGGCGCCAGTGGTGTTCTTCCGGGTTGTGTCATTGTGACGCGCTCCGTTGCGAATCTGGAGTGACCGGTGGCTCACACTCTCATGGGCTGCAGCTTCATGTACGTCGCCGAGCGCCACAACCATTCCAGCGGCCCGAAGCGGAAGCGCTTCAGCCACCAGGGCGACCAGAGCAGCTGCAGCGCCCAGATGCCGAACACGATGCCCATGCGGCCGGGCGCGGCGACGCGCTCGAAAAGGCCGAGGCCGTGTCCATAGAAAACGAGTGTGCAGATGACACTCTGGGCGATGTAGTTGGTGAGCGCCATGCGTCCGGTCGCGGCGAGTCGCGCCGTTAGTTCAGGAAGCCGGCTAAACTGAACCATGAGCATGACAAGGCCGACGTAGCCCACAAAGACCCCCACCGACCCCACGTAGTTGAAGAGCGCTCCCTGGAACATCACGGTCTCGAAGGCGAAGCCCTGGTCGAGCTTGTACCAGGCTCCGGCCACCGCCAGGGGTAGTCCGGCACCTATCCCGACGACCGCCATCCGCCGGTAGAACACGGCCGAGCGCGCCGCGGCCAGGACGCCGAGCTTGTAGAGGCCCATGCCGACCAGCATGAGTCCGCCCGCGCGCCACACGAAGAGACCCAGGAACGCACTCATCTGCAACGTGAAGGCAATGGGCGCACGGACCGACAGCTGCTCGCCCAGGCTGCCTCGAAAGGCTGCAATCTCGGATTCGAGCACCTCTTGCGGCGGTGCCCACTCCGCGAGTAGTTCCAGCCGATCCGCCTCTGGCCAGTACGGAATCGACAGGCCGGCCAGAAGCCAGAACGGAACGACGAACGCAACCGCACACCCGCCGATCCACAGCAGCGTACGAGCGCCGAGCTTGCGCAGCGGATACAGCAGAAGGCCGCATAGGGCGTAGGCCACGAGGATGTCGCCGTGCCAGATCAGGTACGCGTGGACCAGGCCGATCACCAGTAGCCAGAACTGTCGGCGGTAGTGGAGGCCGGTCCCCGCAACACCGCGGCTCGCCATCCGCTCGCTCATCATCGCGATGCCCGCCCCGAACAGCATCGAGAAGATCGAAATGAACTTGGTGTCCGCCAGGATGTACACCGCCGTCCAGATCCACGCCTCCGCACCGTCGAACGCCGAGCCCGACGTGGGGTTCATGTACGCGGACGGCACGCGCGCGAACCCCTGCATGTTGACGATGAGGATGCCCAGGACCGCGAACCCGCGCAGCACATCGATCGAGGCGACACGCTCCGGCACGGTGACGGGCGTGGCGAGCGGGGCCGAGGGCGCTGAGTTCATGAGGGAGTATCCGTGTTGACCGGCGGGGAGGTCGCGAGCGCAACGGGAGAAACCATATCATTCTGGAGCGCCGCCGCCCACCTGCGCCGCGGCCCTGAGCACGACAGGAGTATGCGACATGAAGGGAATGAAGAGTCTGAGATTCGGATTGCTGGCCGCTCTCGCCGCGCTACCGGCGTGCGAGGGAGACGCTCAGCGCGTGCCTGGACTTACCGCCTTCACGAATGTGAATGTGCTGCCCATGGCCTCGGAGACCGTGCTGGCCGACCAGACGGTGGTGGTCGCGGATGGCGTGATCGTCGCAGCCGGGCCGGCGTCGGACGTGGAGGTGCCGCGCGGCGCGACCGTGATCGACGGATCGGACCGCTACCTCATGCCCGGCCTCGCCGAGATGCACGCGCACGTGCCCCCTGGTGAGAACCCGCCCCGTGAGGCGGTCGAGGACATCCTCTTCCTGTACGTCGCCAACGGGATCACCACGATTCGCGGCATGCTCGGATCGGCCTACCAGATCCCGCTAGCCGACGAAATCGAGCGCGGCGAGGTGCTGGGACCCAACTTCTACGTGGGCGCGCCATCGATCAACGGTGGTTCGGCCCCGACCCCGGCCGACGCGGAACGGTTGATCCGCGCGCATGTGGAAGCGGGCTACGATCTGCAGAAGATCCATCCCGGGGTGCCGCTCGAGGCATGGGACCACATGGTGGAAGTGGCGCAGGCGGCGGGTCTCACCTATTCCGGACACGTTCCCGCCGATGTCGGGCTTGTGCACGCGATCGAGACCGGCATGTCCACCGTCGATCACCTGGACGGCTACATCCAGGCCGTCGCTTCCGACGACGTGCAGGCGCAGGTGAGCGCGGGCCCGATCAGTCTCGGTGGGCTGGCGCGCGGCTTCGACGAGGCCAAGCTGGCAGAGATCATCCGCATGACGATCGAGCACGACGTCTACGTGGTCCCGACCCAGTACCTCTGGCGCAACCTGTACGGGGCACCTGACGCCGACGCCATGCTCATGCAGCCGGAGATGCGCTACGTGTCGCCCGAGACGCGGGATGGCTGGCGGCGGCGCGCAGAGGGCGGAGGCAGCGGACCTCCGGACGAGGTCGCGCTGTACTTGGAACTCCGCGACCGGATCCTGAAGGCGCTGTCGGACGCGGGGGCCGGGATCCTGATGGGCACCGATTCGCCCCAGCTCTTCAACGTGCCGGGCTTCGCGCTGCACAGGGAGCTGGCGGTGATGTCCGAGGCCGGGATGTCCAACTACGAGATCCTGAAGAGCGGGACGGTCGCAGTGGGAGAATACGTGGCCTCACATCTGGGCCTCGACGGCAACTTCGGGACGGTCGCGCGCGGACAGCGGGCCGACCTGGTGCTGCTCGGCTCGAACCCGCTGGACGAGCTGGCCAACCTGTTCGACCGGGTGGGCGTGATGGTCAAGGGACGGTGGGTGTCCCGCGAGGAGATCGACGCCGGGCTCGAGGCGCTGGCCGCGAAGCACGCGGGCGAGGGATCTGGCGCCTAGCAGGCCTGCTAGCGTCCCGGAAACGGCACCGGCAGCGCGTCGAGGCTGAAGGCGCCTGGAAAATCCGCCTCGACCTCCTTCTGCTTGCCGCTCCAGGTCTCG
Organism: Gemmatimonadota bacterium; assembly: GCA_009841165.1. GTDB lineage: Bacteria > Gemmatimonadota > Gemmatimonadetes > Longimicrobiales > Gaopeijiaceae > Bin94. Next base: position 5,492 of record VXMI01000170.1, read on the forward strand.
ATGTCGATCCGGTATACGGCGGTGCGCTTCAGTTCGTCGTCGGTCGTGGGCCGGTAGTGCTCACCCGGCCTCAGGTGCGGTGCGTACTTGTCGAGGAGCATCTGCAGAGCCGCTCGCGCCTCTTCGCGGTCCCCTACCACCCGCCCCGTCCCGAACGCTACCACGCCCGCGTACTCCACCGAGAACTCGAGCGCCTCGGGCGCGGGGAGCAGGCGGCCCATGGCCACCGCGCTGAACGCGACCTTTTCGGCCGCTTCGAGATTGGTGCGCGTGCGCCCGGTGCGGTGCGTGTGCAGATAGATGCGGCGGTCGCCTTCCGAATCGTCGAAGACGAAGAGGTTGGAGTTGAGGAACGGCTGCCCCCCGTCACCCACGGTCGCCAGGAAGCCATACGGTGCACGCTTCAGGAAAGCGGCGGCCCACTCGTCGTCCTTGCCGCGGTCGCGCCGGCGAATGGCGCTGCGCGGATCGCTTCGCCCGGCGTTGGTCGCTCCGACCCTGGTATGATCCGACATCCCTGACGGCCTACTCCTTTGGTGGTTGGCTCCCGGCGTGGCTATGAATGTACCGCAGTGGCGATGATTGTTGACATCGATCCAAACCGTCAGTTAGGGTTACAGCCATGTACGAAAGGTTTCGTCACAAATTCGTCCTTGCCGCTCTGGTAGTGACGGGCTGCGTGCCGCCGCAGGAATCCTCGTCCCCGGACGTTCCGCTCCTCATCGAGGGCGGCACGGTCGTCGTCATGGACGAGGCGGGGACGATCCTCGAGGGCGGTGCGGTGCTTGTCGAGGGCGACCGTATCGCCGCGCTGCTCGAACCCGGCGCACCCCGGCCCGGCGGCGCCACGGTGATCGACGCGACCGGCCATGTCGTCATTCCCGGCCTGGTCAACACGCACGGCCACGCCGCGATGTCGCTGCTGCGCGGACTGGCCGACGACATGCCGCTGCTGACCTGGCTCAACGACCACATCTTCCCTGCCGAGGCGGCGCTCGTCGCTCCCGACTTCGTCTACTGGGGTACCCTGCTCTCCTCGGTCGAGATGCTGAAGGGGGGGACGACGACCTTCGCTGACATGTACTACTTCCGCGACGACATGGCGCGGGCCACGGTCGACGCCGGCATCCGGGCGGTGACCGGCCCTCACGTCATCGGCTTCCCCACGCCCGACTACGCCACCCCCGAGGAATCGCTGGCCGACGCGGCCGAGTTCATGGAGCGCTACCAGGACCACCCGACGGTGGTTCCGGCGGTGGCCGCACACGCCCTCTACACCACACCGCTCCAAGCCGTCGAGGCCGCCTTCCGGCTCGCCGAACGCTACGATGCGCCCTTTCAGATCCACGCGGTCGAGGACCTCTCCGAGGACGTGACCGCCCGCGAACTGACCGGAATGGGGGTCATCGAGGCCCTCGGCTCGATCGGCGCGCTCCGTCCCGGGACGGTTCTCGCCCACTCGATCTACCTGTCCGACGAGGACATCGACCGCATCGCCGCGAGCGGCGCGGGGATCGCGCACAACCCGCAGAGCAACATGAAGCTGGGCGTCGCGCGCGCGGCACCGGTCGCGGCGGCGCTGGCTGCCGGAATCCCTGTGGGGCTGGGGACGGACGGGCCGGCCAGCAACAACGACCTCGACATGTTCGACGAGATGGATGCCGCCGCCAAGGTCCAGAAGTTCATGCTGGGCGACCCCGCGGCGCTCCCGGCGGAGACCGTCTTTCGCATGGCTACCATGGGCGGTGCGCGCGTTCTCAACCTGCACGACGAGATCGGGTCGCTCGAGCCGGGCAAGCGCGCCGACATCGTGCTGGTGGACGTGCGGCGGCCCGGGCTTACGCCGCTCTACCGCGTCTATTCGCACCTCGTGTACGTGGCGCGCGGCAGCGACGTGTCCACGGTGCTGGTGAACGGGCGCGTCGTGGTGCGCAACCGCGAGATCCTCACCGTCGACGAGGACGAAGTGATGGAGCGGGCGCGGGGTTTCGGCGACCGGGTGCGCGAAGTCATGGAGGACATCGCGGCCGCGCGCACGGCCGGAGGCACGCAGGCCCAACGCCAATGAGCAGCCAGGACCCGGAGCCGGCCCCGAGGCGCTTCACCGACCGCGAACTCGACATCATGAGCGTGCTGTGGGCCCGCGGCTCCGGAACCGTGGCCGAGGTGCGCGAAACCCTGGGCACCGACGTCGGCTACACGACCGTCCTCAAGATGCTGCAGATCCTCGAGGAAAAGGGCGCCGTGGGCCATGAGCAGGAGGGCCGTGCCTACCGCTACTTTCCGCTCGTCGAGTCCGCGAGCGTCGGTGGGCGCGCAATCGACCGCATCGTGAACAGGATCTTCCACGGGTCCGCGGAGATGCTTCTGGCAACTCTCGTGGAGGATCGGCAGTTCACCGACGAGGAAATCGCGAGGATGCGCTCGATCCTCGACCGCGCCGAGCAACGGAAGGACGTGGGGAATCTCCCGTCGGCGTGACACCGGGCTCAAGTCACCGCGACCGTCGCCCTTCCCTCCCACCGCCCTCCGCTTCCAGGAAGTCCTGCGCGAGGCCTGCGTAGCGCTCCGCACGTTCGCCATCCCCCTCCGCTACCGCCGCAGCCGCCAGCGCACGCGTCACCAGGTAGTATTGAAGCGGGATGTTGGAAGCGGAATCGTCCTGCCAGACGGCGCGGTCAACAAGCCCGCGATAGCTGTAGACCTCGTCGAACAGCCGTGCGGCTCGCTCGTAGTCGACCCATTCGCCCCCGAACTCGCGCGGCATCCTGCGGTACGAGGGTGGCTGCGGACCGTCGAGCGGCCGCACGTGGAGGCGGGCCGCCAGCCCCTCGCGCACGGCCCAGCCGCTGAGCCCGAGCGTGGCCATTTCGCCGCCGCTGCTCGCAAAGTAGATCGGACGCTCGGGTGACGAATCGCGGATGATGGCCAGCGCGATCCGGTGCCCCCTGCCCAGTTGCATCCCTTCGGGATACTGGACGACGGTGCCGCCGATACGCACGCCGAAGCTGTCCGGAAGCGGACCGTTGCCGATTAGCGCAATCTGTTCGTCGGTCAGGCTCAACGCCGAACGGGCCGGGGGTTCGCGATCCTGGTACAGGGATCCCTCCACCGGGACGTAGGGACGCTGCCGGTCCGGCGCGGTCAGTTCACGGATCTGCCGCGGGTACCATTCTGTGTAGAGGTACTGAATGACGATGACCGTGACGTCCCGGCGAATCCCCTCCACCTCCTGCAGGTACCAGAGCGGGAAGGTGTCGTTGTCGCCGTTGGTGAAGAGCACCCCGTAAGGTTCGACGCTGTTCAGCATGTTGTAGGCGTAGTCTCGCGCCGCGTAGTCTCCCGCCCGGTTGGCCCAGGCGAGGTTGAGGAAGAACGGCAGCACGGCGACTGCAAGCACCGGCGACGCATTGCGCATGCTGCCCGCGCGATCCGCCAGCCAGAGCCAGCAGCGAGTCAGCCCGAGTCCCGCCAGCACGCCCCACAGCGCAAAGCATGCGATGAAGAAGTAGTCGCGCTCGCGGACCTCGTGGGCGCGCAGGTCGGTGATCTCCGGAGCCAGCGAGTACCCGTAGCGGAAGTTCAGGTAGAAGACCAGTCCGAACGACAGCGTCCCCATGAGAACGATGAGGTACGCCCCGGTTGCCCGGTCCCGCTCCCAGGCCGCCCACAGCCCAGCCAGCCCCAGGCCAAGAAACAGCAGCGTGAAGGGCAGCCTTCGCGGGCTGACCGGCTCATCGGGGTCCATCCCGCGCGACCACTGCCAGTCGAAGTACTGGAAGAAGTTGTGCAACTGGTGGGTGAACGGGGCCATCCGCCGGGTGACCGGCGGCTTGGCGTACTGCTCGCGCCGAAGCGACGACGCAAGCGCAGGACATCCGGTGGCGCCGTTGGTGTAGATGGCGGCCGCCGCCTCGACGAACCCGTCGCAGAGCGGATCACCCTCGTTGATCACGGGTCGCTGCTCCGCCCGGATCGGCAGGAAGAAGTTGAAGGACAGCCCGACCACAACGGCCACCACGCATCGCCCCACAAAGGCCGACTGGAAGAGCAGCCGCGCGCGCGTCATCGCGACCACGGTGACAAACGCCGCCGCCGGCAGCACCGACATGAGGTGATTGGTCGCGCCGAGCGCCATCAGGTACACCGACGCCACCAGCAGCCGCTGACCACGCGCATCGCCCACCGGCAGATCGCGCCAGCGCAACACCAGCCAGCTGACCGCCGCCACGATCAGCAGCGACACCGTGTAGACCTTCTCGTTGGCGTTGCTCTGGCTCCAGACGGTGAATGCCGAGGCCCCCAAAAACACCGCCACCCCCGCACCCATGAGCGCCGCCCGGCCGGGTCCGCGGAGTTGCACGAGCGTGCGGTGCGCGGCGAGGTAGAAGAAGAACGACGCCCCGGCCGAGGTCGCCGCCGCCAGCAGATTGATCCTCACGGCCGGCGACAGTCCCAGCGGCGCCAGCAGAAGGGACCAGGTACGGGCCAGTGCGACGAAGAGCGGGTTCCCGGGCGGGTGCGGTATCCCGAGTATGTAGCCTGTGGCAATATATTCGCTGGTGTCCCACCAGGCCGTCGTCGGCGCGAGCGTCAGGACGTACAGCACGAACACGCCTGCGCTAGCGCACGCGGCGACCCGGTAGGGCGGCCCTGGTACGTTGCCGGTCATGCCTCCACTCTCGTTGCGGTCCCCCGGGTTGGCAAGCTGCCTGACCGCCGCCTTCAGGAGCCCGTGGACAAGACCGCCACGGCATTCGAGCGGCGATGCATCCGGGCGGGGTTATCCACGGACTCCACGGAGAGCCTTCCATGACGAACCCGACCTTCGATGCGCTGCGGTACGTGAGGGGTTGGGTGCGGAACGCCTCGCCGCCGCCGTTCCGGGGAGTGTTCACGCAGGATATCGAGATCCGGAGCGGCGGCGACGAGGCGGTCCAGGCGCGGCGCTACCGCCCCGCGAGCCGGTCCCGGCGGCCGCTGCCGGGCTGGGTGATGCTGCACGGCGCCACCCGGCCGGGGCCGGATCACGCGGCCATCGTGCGCTTCGCGGCGTCGCTCGCAAGCGCGGGCGGCGACGTGCTGGTCCCGGACGTGCGCGCCTGGCGCAGCCTCGACCTCGACCCGATCCCCGCCCGGCGGGCGCTGGCACTCGCGGCCCGCCAGCATTGCGCCGACCCGGGCGTGCGGCCCGGCGGAGTCGTGCTCGTGGGGCTGTCCTTCGGCTGCCCCCAGGCCCTGATCGCGGCCTCCGAACTGGCCGCCGAAGGACTCGTCCGGGGCGTCCTCGGCTACGGCGGCTACCACAGCCTCGAGAACACCGTCCGCTTCGCGCTCACCGGGCAGTTCGAGTGGCGGGAACGCATCGAGTACCTGCGGCCCGATCCATACGGCCGCTGGGTGATCGCGGCCAACTACCTCCACCGCATCCCCGGGTACGAGGATGCGGAAGACGTGTCGCGCGCGCTGGGCAGGCTGGCGGCCCTTGCCGGTGACCATGGTTTCATGGCGTGGGAGCCGAGCAGCGATCCGTACAAGGCCGAGGTGATCACGTCGGTGTCGGCGCCCAACAGGGAGCTGTTCCGGTTCTTCGCGCCGGATGCGGCCCAGGATCCCGACCCGCGCCGCGCCGAGGAGCTGGCCCCCCTTCTCGTCGAGGCCGCGCGGACAACCCACCCCGAACTGGAGCTTCCCCGGGTTCCGGATGGCCGCCCTCTTCCCCCCATCCGGCTCATCCACGGCCGTCAGGACCACCTGATCCCGTTTACGGAGACCCTCGCCCTGGAGCGCTATCTGAGGAAACGCGCGGATGTCGACGCGACGGTCACCGACCTTCTCGCGCACTCCCGGGGGTCGGGGGCGAGCGTGGCGCGGCTGCGGGAGGCGATGCGGTTTCTCGCGGCGATCCGGGGGGCGATGGCGCTGCACCGCAGGTAGCGTGGGTGTGGAAGCCGAGGATGGCGTCCGCCTGTCACCTCAGGCCGTAGCGCACTCCAAGACTGAGGATCGGCCAGAACCTTACGAAGCTTCCGGCGTCTTCCTCGGCCAGCCGGCGCTCGACATTCAGGTCGGTATGGAACCGGGACGAGTTGAGGACCGCCGGATCGCCCGTGGCCGCCATGTCGAACTGCGGGTTGATGTGCAGAACCGAACCGAGGTCGACCAGGACTTCGAGTCCCCGTTCCCGACGCGACGTGATTCCGATCAGGACATACGGCGCCGTGGATCCCGACACGAGGGTGGTGGTGACCGTGCGGACCTCCGGTTCCTGGTAGAACCCTCCGCCGATGTCAATCGTCGCACCGCTCCCGTACGTGATCTCGTGTGTCGGGTCGCTGGACCTGATCAGCAGGCCGGCGCCCGCACGGAATGGACCGGACGAGGCCTCTGCCCCGATGGTGTACAGCGCCGTAGGCAAGGACAATTCGGCGGTGCGGTTGGCGGCGAGACCGAACATCCCGGTGAGATCCACGTCAAAACCAAGGAATCCGATCCCGCCCCGCATTGCGACATGTTCGTGCAACGAGACGTTGACTTCCGCACCGATGCCAAGCGTGCCAAGGCGTGCGCCAATCGAAACGTCCTGCTGCATGGCGCTGGCCGACGGACCCGGAGCGGCCAGCGCCGCAGCGAGGCTGGCGACTACGACTGATCGTTTCGTCATCGTAGCAATCTACCCCTTCGGGACCGTCAACGACCCACGATCCTCCTCAATTCCACGATCTCCTCGCCCAGGTCGGTGCGCCGTATCACCGCGGCCAGGTCACCCGCCACGTCGACGAGCACGACGTTGTCCGGCGAGGAAAGAGTGGCGATCTGGCCTACACCCGGCTGAAGCACGAACCATTCCGGGCCATCCATGCCGCCGTCCTCGCGGGGCAGCCCACCGTAGCGAAGCGCCCACACAAGCCCGTCGGCCGTCGTCATCGGGGTGTGATGCGGACTCATCAGCGACAACCAGCCGTAGGGAGGCAGGTACTCGGGGGGCCCCATCGCCGCCAGGCTTCGCTCCACTTCGCCGCGGCCCGAGCCCAGTTCCGCGTCCCATGAATCGAGCACGACCTGCTGGAAGAAGTCCGCCTGGGATCGTGTCAAGGGCGTTGGGTCCGGCACGATCGCAGGACGAAGCGTATCCCGGACGACGCCATCGGGTCCGTACGCGGGGATGTCGTATGAGTCGTTCTCCAGCACTACGAACAGGGAATCGACGACAGCCGCGTGGCTGACCCGGCCGAAGAAGCGCATCATCTGCCTGTGCCGGGTGGTGCCCACGGGTTCGTACCAGATCTCCGGCCCCGCAATTTCCAGCAGCCGTTGCACGAACGCCCCCTTGTCGTCGAAGAGCAGAAGCGCCGCAGGCGCACGCGCGACTTCCGGCCCCGTCGGCCAATGCAAATACCATTTCTCAGCCAGCACCGAACCGTCCTGGAACACCCCCAGTGCCGAGAGTCCCGGCAGGTACTCCTCGGGGGGAGAGAGGGCAACCGTGCCCAGCAATCGGCCGTCCAGGCCGTATCTCGAGACTTCACGACCGTAGACATCATAGGCGAAGAGATGGTCGCCGACGCGCCGCATCCAGTCGAGGCCGCCGTACTCACCGGGGCCCTCGCCCCTTCCCCCGACCGTCCTTTCGAGCGAGCCGTCCCGGTCGTAGAGGCGAAGCGTGCCCTCGCTCTCCTGCGCGATCACGACGTGGCTTTCCGTGATCGCGATTCCCGTGACCTCGAAGAGCGGGTCCGCCTCCGTGTCGCCAAAAGTCATCACGGGCTCGGGATTCAGGCGCCAAGCGACAGGACCGTCTTGGCCGCCTGGGCCCGCAGGCCGGTCAATATACACATATAATACAAATGAGATGGCACACGCAAATCCCAGTGCAATCAGCCAGGAGCGCCGCCGGATTCGTGGCACGATCCTATCTCCCCACGATCCTTCTCAGCTCCACGATCTCCTCGCCGAGGTCCGTGCGCCGCAGCACTGCGGCCAGATTACCCGCCACGTCATGGAGGACGACATCGTCAGGCGAGGAAAGGGTGGCGATCTGGCCCGTGCCGACCTCGAACACGAACCACTCCGGCTCATCGGGCTCCGCACCTGCCCGCGGGATCCCACCGTAGCGAAGCGCCCACACAAGCCCGTCGGCCACCGTGACCGGCGGGCGATTCGGGTACCCCAGCGACAGCCAGCCATAGGGAGGGGGGGACTCGGGCATCCCCATCGCCGTCAGCATGCGCTCCACTTCGCCCCGGGTATCGCCCAAATCCCAGGAGTCGAGGAGACTTTCCCGAATGAAGTCCACCTGTTCCCTCGGCAACGACATCGGTTCCGGCACAACTGCGGGGCGCAGCGTGTCCCGAACGACTCCGTCACTCCCGTACACCGGGATGTCGTACGAGTCGTTTTCCAGGACCACGACCAGGGAGTCGATGATTAGGGCTGCCGTAACCCGGCCAAAGAACCGGAACATCTGCGACGACCCGCCGTTGCCGAAGGGCTCGTACCACGTCTCCGGACCGGCCATGTCGAGGAATCGTCCCGCGAAGGCGCCATTCTCGTCGGAGAGAACCAGCGTACGGGGAATCCGCTGCACCGCAGGTTCCGTGGGCGTGTAGAAGTCGTAGGCGTAGCTCAGCGAAGACCCGTCCGAAAACACGTCCAGGGTCCGGAGCCCGAGATGATCCTCGGCCCGGGCAACCGCGATCGAACTCTGCAGACGACCAGCCAGCGAGAACTTCGCTATCCCGTCGCCTCTGGCATCGTACGCGAAGAGATGGTCACCAGCCCGCTTCATCCACTGCAAGCTGCCGAACTCACCGGGACCCTCACCCCTTCCTCCTGCCACCGTGTCCAGCACACCAGCGTGCGTGTAGAAGCGAAGTGTGCCCGTGCTCTGCTGGGCGATGACGACGTGATTCTCCGTGATCACGACTCCCGCCACTTCGAAGAGCGGGTCCGTTTCCGTGTCGCCGACACTCATCAGAGGCACCGGGTCCAGCCGCCAGGCGGCAGGGGCGTCGGACCAGCCGTCCCCACCCCCGGCGGTTCGGTCCTCTTGCAGGTACGCCACGATGGATACGACGCCGGAGAGCAGCAGGACAAAGAGGACGCCCAACGCGAGGGCCGCTGCACTCTTCGTCGGTGTTTTCATGTGAACCATTGCAGGGAGTTGGTCGCTCGCGCGGCCGGTCGGTTGATGCCAGCCCTTCCGCGACCAATCTTCAAGGCGCCCAAGAACCATGCCAGTTCCCTCGTGCGAGACATGCCGATGAAACGCTCCCCCGCGCAGAAGCTTCAAGAACTCCTCCCGGCCGCTACCGCAGCAGCAGCCCTCACCCTCCTCCCCATCGCCTCCCAGGCCCAGGTCACCACCGCCCAGCTTGACGGTCTGCGCCCGCGCAACATCGGCCCCGCCGTCATGAGCGGCCGCATCGTCGACCTGGCCGTCGCGGAGTCCGACCCGATCAAGTACTACGTAGCCTCCGCGACCGGCGGCGTCTACAAGACCAGCGACAACGGCATCACCCTCGACCCCGTCTTCGAAAACGAGGGCACGCACTCGGTCGGGGCGATCGCCCTCCACCAGGCGGACACGTCGATCGTCTGGGTCGGCACCGGCGAGCGCGCCAATCGGCAGAGCTCGTCGTGGGGCGACGGCGTCTACAAGAGCACCGACGGCGGCGACACCTGGACGAACATGGGCCTGCGGGACAGCAAGCACATCGGGCGCATCGCGCTGCACCCGGACGACACCGACCTCGTCTACGTCGCCGCCATGGGCCATCTGTGGGGCCCGAACGAGGAGCGCGGCCTCTACCGCAGCACCGACGGCGGCGCGACCTGGCAACCCATCCTGCAGGTCGACGAGAACACCGGCGCCGTGGACGTGGCGCTCGATCCCGACCAGCCCAACATCGTCTACGCCGCAACCTACCAGCGCCAGCGCCGCCCCTGGGGCTTCCACGGCGGCGGCCCGGGCAGCGCGCTTCACCGCAGCATGGACGGCGGCGACACCTGGGAGCGGCTGACCGGCCCGGGCATCACGCGCGGACTCCCCGAGGACGTGATCGGCCGCATCGGCATCTCCATCTACCGCAGCGACCCCCGCATCGTCTACGTCAGCGTCGAGCAGGGGTACCGCTACAACGCGTCGACCGCCTACACCGAGCGGCGCGCCGGCATCTACCGCTCCGAGGACCGCGGCGACACGTGGGAGCTGATGAGCGACTGGAACCCCCGTCCCATGTACGCCAGCCAGATCACCGTCGACCCGAGCGACGACCAGCGCATCTACATGGTCAACAGCTACTCTTTCTCGGACGACGGGGGACGCACCTTCACCGTCCCGCCCCAGAGCCTCCACGGCGACGACCGCCTCGTCTGGGTCAACCCCTCCGACTCCCGCCACGTCATGAAGGCCGACGACGGCGGGCTCGGCATCTCCTACGACCGCGGGCTCAACTGGCTCTACATCTCCGACCTCCCGGTCAGCCAGTACTACCGGGTCAGCGTCGACATGGCCCGCCCGTACAACGTCTACGGCGGGCTTCAGGACAACGGCTCGTGGATGGGGCCGAGCGAGACCTGGCGCCAGAACGGCATCGTCAACAGCGACTGGACGCGCCTGGGCGGCGGCGACGGGTTCATCAACCTCGCGGACACGACCAACAACACCGTCATCTACACCGAGTCCCAGTACCTCAACCTGTCGCGCTACGACACGCGCACGGGTGAGCGCACCGCCATCCGCCCCGGCGACCCCGTCGGACATATCGCCGGACGCCGCAACTGGGAGACCTGGCGCGAGGTCGGCACCTTCGAGGAACAGCGCCTCGGCAACGCGATGGCGCCCGCCAACTGGGACGGCCCGTTCATCATCTCGCCGCACGATGCGTCGACCCTGTACGCCGGCACCAACATCATGTGGAAGACCACGGACCGGGGGGACTCGTGGCAGGCCCTGGGCGACCTCACCACGGGCACCGACCGGCGCTCCGTCCCGATCATGGGACAGATGCCCGACGACTACCTGCCCTCGCTCGACGACGGCATCCCCTACTGGCCCACCATATCCGCCGTCGCGGAAAGTCCACTCGCGCGCGGCCTCCTCTACGCCGGCACGGACGACGGCCGCCTCCACGTCTCACACGACGGTGGCGCGACCTGGACCGACCTCTCCGCCCGCGACATCTCCGACTCCGACGAGCGCTCCGCCGCCGACTTCCCCGGCCTCCCCAACGGCGCCTGGGTCAGCGGCATCGAGCCCTCCCGCCACGAAGAGGCCCGCGTCTACGCCGTCTGGAACAACTACCGCAACGACGACTACGCCAACTACCTCTACCGCTCCGACGACTACGGCCAGACCTGGGTCTCGATCACCGGCAACCTGCCCGCCGACCGCGTGCTCCGCACCGTGCGCGAAGACCTGCGCAACCCATCGGTCCTCTTCGTGGGCGCCGAAATCGGCGTCTACTACACCATGGACGGCGGCACGCACTGGACCGAGCTCCGGGGCGGCATGCCCACACTGCCTTTCAACGACCTCGTCATCCATCCACGCGAGAACGACCTCGTGCTGGGGACGCACGGCCGGGGCATCTGGATCCTCGATCAGATCAACGCGCTGCAGGAGTTGTCGGAGGATGTGGTTGGGAAGAGCGCCCACCTCTTCACCATCGAGCCGGCCGTGCAGATCCGTCGGGCGGGTCGCCAGGCCCACACGGGAGATGTGCACTACCAGGGCGAGAACCCCCCTCTGGGCGCAATCATCGACTACTGGCTCGGGGACGAGGCCGAGGTCGGCTCGGTCGAGATCGCCATCGAGGACAGCGACGGCGCGCGCGTGGCCACAGTGCGCGGCGGCACGCGGGAGGGCATGAACCGGGTGGTGTGGGACATGCGGCACGAGGTGGGCGACGCCAGCGACGATGCGGCGCCGGGACCGTTCCAGCGCCCCGCCCGCGGCCCCCTCGTCGTGCCCGGCACCTACACGGCCCGCCTGTCGGCCGCTGGGACCGAATCGGCGCAGCAGTTCACCGTGCGCGAGGACCCGCGCCTGAACGTCACCCCGGGCACGCGCGCGGCCTGGACCGCCAATCTGCTGGAACTGGCCGGCCTGTCGTCTCGGACCGTCAGCGAACTCAACGTGATCGAGGGCGAGCTGCAGGACATCGACGACGACGACACGGGCCCCCGCGCCACCAAGCTGCGCGATCTGCAGCGCGAATTCGGCGAGCTGATGAGCCGCATCGGCCGCCTGTCCGGCGACGTGGAGGGCGTTGTCGCACCGCTCACGCAGGACCAGCGCTCACGCCGCGACTTCTACCTGGAGATGCTGGAGGTGCTGAGCGGGGAGGCGGAGGAGGTGATGGGTTCATGATGTAATGTCGAGCTTACATACTGTAATTCAGACATTACACCGGGCTCGTTGGGGTGATGCACCCGAATCGCACCAGAGTGCACAGGCTACGAGTCAACGCCAGCCAGACGCACCCCCGCGACCCGTTGTAACTCGACGGAGTCCGTGACCACGCCGATCGCGACGGAGTCCGTCAAGCGATAGGGAGCGAACCCCTGCGGGAATACGACCCTCTGGAACCGTGGATCTCCGTCGTGCAGGGACACCGTCATCCACGCCCGGCCATACCCCAGGGGATGGGACGAACCGTCGAACTCCTGAATCCAGATCCGTCCTGGGGCGCAGCGCAGATCTACACCGATCGGGGCTGCGTCCGGCATCTGATCGCCCGCACGTGCGAGCACTTCTTCCGCGGCGCGTTCGATCTCGGCGTCGCTGACGTCGCTTCCACGCATCTCGTTGCGCGCCCTCGCCCGGACATAGCCCAATCGCTCCTCGTGCGACAACGGCCGACTGGTCCACGGCACGGGAATCTGCCTGTCCTTGGTGCCGTCCGGGCCATGGAGATGAAGACTGCGGTCGACCGGATCGAGCACGACGACGACGCCATCGGCACACCCGTCCCACAGGGGCACAGGGGCCAGACCGATCGCCGGCATGCGGCTGGCGGCTCCCGGAAGGTCAACGGCGAAGTCCAGGACCACGGCGGGCTCCGGATCCCCATGCCCGATGCGCAGGATCCTGCCGCGCCAGAAGTGGTCGCCCTCGGTGAGCCCCCCGGGATAACTGGCCACCCAGATTCCGGTGTCGTCTTCGGCCACCCGAAATGGATCTCCGAAGGTCACGCTGCGAATATCAGCTCGAATCGATTCACGGGTGACAGGGGTGGGCGATGAACTCACGTAGTTGCCGTCTGCATCAAACAGCGAGCGTCTGCGGGTGGCGAGATCCCACGCGACCACCCCACCGCTGGAAGTCGCGGCAGTAAGGATCCATGGATTGCCGAATTCCCCCGGTCCCTCGCCCGCACCGCCGAAGTCACCGAGCATGCGACCGGAGCGATCGTACGCCCGCAAGAAGGGTTCGGCCGCCGTCAGCACCCAGATCAGCTCGCCGGACTCGATGATGTCGCGCACGCCCCACAACTCCTCGCCCTCCTGGAAGCTCGTGAGCGCCGAAGGGACGATCTCGACATCACCCTTCGATGTGTCCGGGGCTCCGGGGGCGCATGACACGATGCCGAGCGTGGCGAGTACCAGAAGCGGGAGGACCGGCAGGCGCGGCCTCGGCCGACGGTGAACGAGCACACTCGCCAGAGCAGCGAGAGAGGCGACCGCAGCCGCCAGCACCGGTGTCGCGACCGCATGCGGAGGACGGAGGACAAAGCCGGTTCCACCCATGAGTAGCAGGCCGGATCCGAGTGTCAGCGTACATGCCGCAAATCCGGCAGCCATGCCCATGTACTCCCGCCAGGCACCCGGTCGGCGAACACGTCGCGCCTCCCGCTCCAGGGCGCTCATGATCGCATCCACACTCGACTCCGGGAGCGGCGAATCGGAGGCGCTGAGTTCCCGGATCGAGGTGATCAGGCGCCGCATCTGGAGCAGTTCCGCGTCGACACCTCCGTCAGTCGGACCCGGACCCTGCCCGGGATCGCCATCCACCACGGCCGAGACCAGGCGGTGGGTCGTCTCTTCATCCGGCCCCACCCGCCCGGAGGTCAGTCCACCGGGCAACATTCGTGTCTTCTTCCGCATCGAGGGTCTCCGTCGTCAACGAGTTCTTTCGATCAACCCATCCATTTGGCGCAGTTTCTTCAGGCCCCGATGGATCAAGGACCGGACCGACGCCTCCTTCACCGCCAGCACCCGCGCCACCTCGGCAGTACTGCATCCTCCGAGGATTCGCAGGAGGATGGCATCGCGCTCGCGCACCGTGAGCCGCTCAAGCGCCGCGTAAAGGGCGGTCGCCCGCTCCCGCCGTCTCAACCGTTCAGCCGGGCCCGGTGTGGGATCGGGCAGATCGCCGCGCTCGTCAAGGCGGACCATCGGGTCGCGCTGCCGCTTGCGAGCTTCCATCCTGCAGACATTCCTGGATACCGTCAGCGCCCATCCCAGGAAGGATCCGGTGCCGGCGAACCGCGCGCGCTTCCGATAGATCCGGATCCAGCAGAGTTGCAGCAGATCGGCCGCGTGGTCGTCGTCCCGCGCGTAGCCTCGGATCACTCGCAACATCCGCGGCGATGTCTCACGGACGAGATCGCGAAACAGGGCCGGGTCTCCCGCATGAAACCGCTCCCGGTCGAAGCCGGTGCTGCAATCGTGCGGCGTCAACGGGCAGACCCGCGGTCAGGGCGGACGCAGGCGAACAGGATCCCTGTTGCGACAGTCGGCAGCAGCAAGGGCAGCACGAACAGCAGGCCTCCCCAGGCCGCCTGGTATCCGACCAGTTCGCCGGCCACGCTCACAGGAATCCAGAAAGCTGCAAACAATAACCCGCCCGAGAGCCACCTCGTCGCATAGCGGATCCAGGTGGACCACCAGCAGGTCAGTCTCCCGGTCAGATCACCCAGTGCGGCCGCGAGCACGACAAACGCCGCGTTCGCAATCGGCACAATCAGTGTCCCCAGATCGTTGGCCGCTCTGCGCAAATGCCTGGCGGCCACGCTTCCCGTCGTCGCCTCCGCAGCGGCCTGGGCGGACCTCACGGCATCGACGAGAGCAACGGGAGACGCCCAGTCGGCGCCGGTCCATTGCGCAAAGGCGGGCCACACGAGTGCCGGCAGGGCGTAAGCCGTCAAGGCCAGAGCAGCGAGGAGAGTCCAGTGACGCCGCGGCTCACCTGCGGAAACCCCGCCGAAGATGCCGCTTCCACCCAGAGCACCCGCGAACACCGCTGGGGGCAGGATCTGGACAGCCATCAGCGGGAGACGGCCAACCACCATGACGAGGAAGTCCGCGACTGCATCCGGCCTTCCCCGGAAGTGGGTAGCCGAATACGCGAGGTACACCGCAAGCAGAAGGACAACCCAGTTCGCGATGCGCCTGGGGAACGAGGATGCAAACCCGGGACGGAGCTTCGTCTGTGTCATGCGCCCACCCCCACGGTGTACTGATCTTGCCCGGTCCGGGACGCATGCGCGGAACTCGGGTGTTCTACAAGAGGGGATGCCAAATCGGCGGCATCCGTTGCGAAGTTGGGTGGCGCTGAATCAGGAATGTACTGTACAGATTACATTCACGTTGGAGTGGCTCCGTGATGAGGCTGTTGGGGGATCGCGCCCACGAGGATAGCGCGGCTCGTCGTCGGGCGCCTATCCGCCGCGCGCCTCCAGCAACCCCAACACATCCCCCTTCCCCACCATCTCCTCGTCGCCCTCCAGGAAAGGGCGCACATCGGCAACGACCGTCTCCCACGACAGTCCCTCCACTCGTGCCGCCACCACTCCGGGCCACGTGCACGCATCGAGCGGCACGGCCTCCGCATCGCTTTGCCTGATCGCCGCGTTCAGCAGCTCAAGATTCGGCGACGGCCAGGTCGGATCGCTCAGATACCAGGCGAGGTCGTAGATGTCCCTGCCCTTGGTCCACGGCCGGCACAGGACCGCGTGCAGCTTGCCCGCCAGAAGTGACGCGCGGTCATGATGATGCAGCCTCAGCGACACGTGCCTTCGGACCAGTCGTGTGGCGGTGACGGCACCGGCGGGCGGATGGGTGTCCACGTCGACCTTGACGCCCAGCGTCTCTTCCCGGTGCGGCGACAGCCCGGTTTCGAAGAGCGCCCCGCGCACCCGGATCCAGCCTGTATGGACATTCCCGCGGTCACGCACCGACGCTTCCGCCTCGTAGCCCTCCCGTCGGAACTGCCGTACGATCGCCCTCATCCAGCCACGCAAGTCGTAGAGCTCGCGCGGCCCCTCCAGCGCGAAATCGAGATCCTCGGAGTACCTGCGCAGGCCGTACAGTAAGCGCAGGGCGGTGCCACCCTGGAACGCCAGCGGCGACATCGCCCCGGCTCGTTGCAGGCCCTCGAGAATCCGGGCCTGAATGTACTCCCGGAGGACGTTGCGGCCGACCAGCGGATCCAGGCCGCGCACCAGGGAGCGCACATGGTCCTTCACAGCGGCTGGTAGGCCAGGGCCGGATCGTTTGCCTCGCGTTCCAGATGAGCGGCGGCGCGCTTCAGCTTCGGACTTCCCGTCGCGGCCGCGAGCTCAACCAGAGTCCGCACCGAGAGGGCCTCCAGGTTCAGCCGCAGCCCGTCGATCCACGCGGGATCATCGCCGCCGGGCTGAAGGTGGACCAGATCGAGAAGAGCCTTCTCCGGCGAAGCCACGAACGCGCTTTGGCCACCGCCCAGGGCGACTAGCCGATACCCGCCTCGCAGCAGCGGCTTGAGATACCGAAAGGAGAACCGCCCCAGCGGCGTCTCTCGAATCCGGGGACGCCCCGGTCCACAGCTGGTCACCTCGGCCACGAACTCCGGAATGGCATTGGCGTACGCCAGCGCCGAAAGCCCGCTCACGTAGGATCCGGGCGCCAGGCGGTTGGCGACGAGAAAGGGATGAGGAATGACCTTGCGGTACGGCGGCGCCAGCGAATACAGACCGCGACGCAGCCGAAACAGCTTTCCCGACGCGGACCAACGGCTCAACTGTGCGGGAAGGCCCGGCTCATGGCCTTGGCCGGCCATCAGCAATCCGGTCTCGAAGACGGGCTCGTCCTCGATGATTTCGAGCAATTTGGTAAGTTTCATTCGTTGAATATGCTAAGAACGATAAATTCCTGCAATAAAGTCTATCACAGGTGATTCCAAGGGAAGGCGGCGACCCCCGGCGCCGCCCCCGTTTACCCGACTTTTCTCGCGCGCCCAGCTTGCAGCATGAGTACATGATGTGTATGATATATGTGACTGTTCACAATAGATACACATCACCGCAACCAGTCCATGCCGCGAATCCATCTGGTCGTCTCCGAGCCCGACCGCACCCGCTACGCCGCCGCCGCCCACCGCGAGGGCCTGACCCTGAGCGCGTGGCTGCGCGCAGCCGCCGCCGACCGTCTTGACCGTCGGGCAGGCAGTGAACCTTTTCGCTCGGAAGATGACGTGTGGCGGTTCTTCGCCGACCGCGACGCCGAGGCGGGATGTGGCCCCGAGCCGGACTGGGAGCAGCATCTCGCTGTCATGCGCGCGTCCCGCAGGCGGGGTGAATCCGGAACCTGACGTTGCGAGCCATGGTCTTCGTCGACACGAATGTCCTGATGTATGCGGTCGGAAGGGAGCATCCGCTCCGCCAGCCGGCCCGTCGCTTCTTCGCCGACGCAGCGACGAATCAACAGCCGCTCGCCACGTCGTCGGAAGTCCTGCAGGAGCCGGTCCACGCGTACCTGCCCGTAGACCGCGCACGGGCGCTCGCCGCAGCGCTGCAAATCGTCGAACGGACCCGGATGGAGGTGTGGCCACTGGAGCGCGAGGACGTGATCCTCGGCATCGAGCTCGCCGCGCGGCACCCGACGCTCGAAGCTCGCGACCTGTGTCACCTCGCCAGCTGTCAGCGCCGCGGCGTCACGCGCATCCAGACGTTCGACCGAGGGTTGAAGGCCTACGGCTCTTCGGGCTGACCGCCTGCCCAGGCCCTCCACGCCTCGACATCGGTCCCGAAGTCCTCGCCGCTCACCGCTCGCAGGAACGCGATGGCCGGCTCCCGAGTCCGTTCGTGCTCGGCGCCGGCGTGCGCAAGAAGCAGGTCGGGGGTCTCTCGGACCAGCTGTCGTCCGAACTCGGGTGCGATGTCCGTGGCGACCAGGACTTCCAGAATGTCCCCGGTCGCGAACGGATTGGTTCCGTCGAAGAGCGCCAGCAGGTGGCTACGAGCCGCCGACCAGTCGACGGGCTCCAGCGTACCCGTCTCCAGCCCCCTGACCACGTTGCTGGCCATCCTGACGACACGCGGCTCGGGATCGATCAGCGAACCCGCCAGCGCGTGCCATGACGTGTCGTGCTCGAGGAAGTTGCCGAGCACCAGAGTGGCGACCGCCCGCGACGCCGCGGACGAATCCCGGGCGAGCACTTCCTGGGCGAGACGGCGATCCTCCTCGGCCGTCGCGTTGTCGACGAGCTCCCGAATCTGCCTGAGGGTCTCGCGGTCGACTCCCATCCTTCCGAAGAGCAACCGTGTCATGATCCTGTCGAAGAATCCGCGGCGCGAGCGGATCGTCCGCGCTGCCTCGTCCAGCGAGCGCAGGTTGCGGCTGTCTGTGGCAAGCACCCTCAGTGCCTCCCAGGTCTCGGGCAGCGCGACCGTCTCCGCGCCGACCGCCCGGTACCGCACCCGTGCACTGTCCTCCACCCCGACCACGACGGTGTAGGAGTCGCCCGGTGTCCGATAGACGAACGCGGCCGCCTCGGCGAACCCGAGTTCCTGTTTCATGACGGCGGCGCATGCGTGGAACGGCTGGCCGGGAGCCACGTCCTGGATGGCTTCGAACAGCTCGCTGGCACTCCACTGGTCCAACCCGATGAATTCGACGGGGCCGTCGGGGCCGGGGAGAACCTGGCCGGTGGCAGGGAGCGTGACAGCCGCGAGGAGCGTGGCCAGCGTGGCGAGGGTGCGAAGTGGGTTGGCCTTCATGGGGCTCGCTTGGCGGTGCAGGTAGGTCATTGGTCGTCTTTCCTTGTCATGTCGTCTCGCTTCGGTGGCGACTCCGCCCTCACCGGCAACACCACGCGCGACGCCCTCTCACCATCATGGAACACCGTCTGCTCCGCCACCCGCCACTCCGTCTCCCAGGCCGGATCCCCGTCCGTGTTCAGGTGCCGAAACAGCGGAAACGCCGCACTCGTGATCTGCACCCGGATCCGGTGCCCGGGCAGGAACGCCTGGCTGGTCGGCGGCAGATCGAACTCCAGCCTCCAGATCCGGTGGCCCTCCGCCGTCCGGCCCACCGGGTCGATCCCCCGCGTTCCGAACGCATTCGCATAGGAGTACCAGACCGGGTACGCGCTCCCGTCCGGGTGCACGTCCACCAGCCGCACGATGAACTCGGTCTCCGGCGCCGATGACGCCACAAAAAGCGTCGCCGACACCGGGCCGGTGATCTCGACCTCCTGCTCCAGAGGCTCCGTGGTGTAGGTCAGCACGTCGTCCCGCGCTTCGAGCCAACCGACGTCGACCGGGCCATCCCCCGCCATCTCCGCATTCTCCCCGCCGGTGATCGCCAGCGTCGGATCGCCGGGATCGTAGCGGTAGCGGTCCGGCGGCTCGTCCCCGGGCGGCTCGCGAGCGAGCACCCCATCGCCCCGATTCGTGTTCGCGCCCCCGCCCGAATGCAGGTAGAACGGCACAAACTCCGTCTCCGGCAGCGGCCACTCCCACGCCTCGCGCCACTCGTTGCGCCCCATCACGAAGAGCCTCAGCGGTGCCTCACGATCCACCCCGTTGTCCACACCCTTCAGCCAGCGGTCGAACCAGCGCAGGTGGACGGCACGCAGATCCAGCACCGACGCCTCGCCGAAGTCCAGCGACCCGATCGTCGGCGACCCCGAATACGCATGCGGCCATGGCCCGATCAACAGGTGCTGCTGCGTCCGCGCCAACTCGCTCTCGCTATGCCGCAGGACCTGCTCGCGGTTATGGAACGCGTGGTCGGTCGAGGCGTCGAACCAGCCCGTCCGCTGCAGGATCGGCACCTCCACGGCGCGGTAGAGCTCGCGATGGTCGGGCCAGTCGGTGATCGGCTCGGTCCACTGGTCCCGCGCGGCCGACTCCAGGTACTCCTCCCAGAGCCCGATGTCGTTACGGATCAGCTTCTCCCAGATCGGAATCTCGCGACCCATCCGCGCGGGTAGCTCGGCCAGCGGCAGATGTCGGAACAGCTCGGTCCAGTCGTACGCACTCCCGTTCTGGTTGACGCGTCCGTCCGTCGTGACCAGCCACGAGAGCTCCGACGGCGCGCTGCTGCCCCGCCCATAGACGGCCAGCCGCCGCCAGGCCTCCGGCGTTCGACCCAAAGTGACCGGCGTCACCTCGGGGATCAGCGCCTTCAAATGCGGATTCCCGGCCGGCGCGACCATCAACTGAACCAGGCCGCCGTACGACGCGCCAACCATCCCGACATCTCCGCTGGACCACGCCTGCGTCCCGACCCAGGTGATCGTGTCGTCGGTGTCGTCCCGCTCGCTCCGCTGCCCGTACCACTCCCCTTCGGAATCGTACTTGCCGCGCGTGTCCTGCACCGCGAACACGTATCCGCGGGTCGCGTAGAACCGTCCCTGCTCGGCGAACCCCGCCGTCTCGCTGCCGTACGGGGTCCGCACCAGCACGACCGGGAACCGCCCCTCCGCGTCGGGCAGGTAGAGGTCGGTCGCGAGGCGCACCCCGTCGCGCATGGGGACGGGCACGTTCATGGCCCACTTGACGTCGTAAGAGGGGGAAAAGGGCGACGCGGTCTCCCGCGGCCCGGCTACCGCCCCCGACTGGGACGAAATCGGCCCCGGCAGGAGGAGAGGGCCACCCAGCAGCGCGGCCCCGAAGATCGCGCGGATCGCCGGCCTCGCCCGGCCTCGCCGCCTCACCCCGCGCCGTCCCCCCAGACATGGCGCAGCACGCGCACCATGTTGCCCCCGAGGACTCTCGCCCGGTCACCCACGCCATAGCCACGCGAGATGAGCCCCTCACGCAGCCGCGAAAGGTCCTCGAACCCTGAAAACCCCTCTGGAAAACGGTAGGGAGGAATGGGAACCGGGTCCGAGGGAAACCGCTTCCGAGGCAGATCGGTGAAGTCCAGACCGAGCGCCGCATGGTCCATCCCGGCCGTATCCACGATGTGATCCAGGTGGTTCAGCACGTCGTCCAGCGTCGGCCTGGCGTTGGCGGAGAGGTACGCCGGGAACGCGCTCACGCCGACCACGCCGCCCAGCTCGGCGCAGGCGCGCAGGTGCTCGTCGCTCAGGTTCATCGGGTGATCGTGAACCGCCCGGGCGTTGGAATGGCTGAAGATGACCGGGTGCTCGCTCGTCGCCATCGCTTCGAGGCTGGAGCGGGGACCCATCCCGGACAGGTCGATGACGATGCGCTCGCGGTTCATAGCGCGGACGGCCAGCCAGCCCGTGGCGGTCAGGCCCTGGTCGGAACGCTCGAATGCCCCGTCTCCGTACGGCATCTTCCAGAGGTGGGTCGGCGCCATGACACCGGCGCTCGACGCGCGGTAGGCGGCGAAGAGCGCGAGATCGGCCTCGACCATCTTGGCGCCCTGGAACCAGGGGATCAGGCCCACCCGGTCCGTCGCCACCGCCGCAGCCAGCCCGTCGAGATCGAGCACCGCGACCACTTCGTCGTTGAGCGCGCGGACCGCCTCGTGGAACCGCCGCAGGTTCTCGGACACCGCGGGCTCATGCTCACCGACCACCACCGGCACCATGAAGGCGTTGACCCCCGCCGCCCTCGCGGCCCGCACCTGCGTGCGGACGTGCGCCAGCTCGTGGTCCCACGACGCCACGCGGGCCGGGATCCCCGCCCTCCGCTCGGCCGCCAGCCGCATGCGCTCGGCCTGGAGTCCGCGGATCGGCGAGGCGAGCGGTACCGGGCCGACCACGACGGCGTTGTCGAGGATCTGCGCAAGCCGATCCTGCTCGCCTGGGGCGGCGACCGGTCCTCGGCCCGCGTCACGGCCGTTGTTACCGTCGCCCCCTGAGCACCCGAGTGCCCCGAGTGCCAGCGGCGCCGTCGCGGCACCCGCCACGAAATCCCGACGGGCGATCTTGCGGCCGCTCATTCCCCCCACACCTCCTCCCACACCCGCAGCCAGTTGGCGCCCATGATTTTCTCGACGTCGTCGGGGGAGTAGCCGCGTTCCATCAGCCCCGCCGTGATCAGCGGAACCCCCGTGAAGTCGTCCAGGCCTTCGACGTAGATCCAATCCTCGTAGCGCTGAGGATAGGCCTCGGGCGGCAGTGTGACGGGGTTCACGGGTCCTCTGTCGTTGCGGCCGATGATCTGGTCCAACCCCAAGCCAACGTGCTCGACGCCAACGACGTCGATCATGTGATCGAACTGGCGCAGGAAGTCCTCGAGCGTCGCCTGCCCCTCCGCCACCACGAAGAAGTTGAACGCGGCGATCCCGATCACGCCGCCGGTGTCCGCGATCGCCCTCATCAGTCCGTCGGTCATGGCGCGTGGGTTGTCGCGGAGGGCAAGGGGGTTCGTGTGGGAGCAGACGACCGGTCCCTCGGCGACTTGCAGCACGTCGTAGGAGGTGGCCTCGCTGCAGTGGCCGCCGATGTCCACCACGATCCGCAGATCCTGCAGCGCCTGGACGACCTGGATGCCGTAGTGGCTGAGCGGGCCCGGGTTGGGGTCGACGCAGCCGGAACCGATGTAGTTGCCGACGTTGTAGACGAGCCCCGAGCTGCGCAGCCCGATCCGGTGGTATCCCGCCAGCTGCGACAGGTCCTCGTCGACGTCGACCCACTGCCAGCAGTAGCCCACCGCGACCCTGCCGGCCGCGCGGGCCGCGTGGATGCCGGCGACCGTGGTCACGGGGGTGAGGTCGTCCGCGTGGTCGAGCATGAACTGGTGGAACGGCGACGACAACGACAGATCGGGCAGCGTGGACATGTTCATGTGCACGCCACCCGCCTTGAGGGTGCGGACGACTTCCTCGTTGAGCAGCGACGCATCGAGGCCGTTGACGACGAGGATGTCGTCCTGGAGCGCTCGCGCTTCGGCGAGGAGGGCCGGGTCGAAGGGGTGGCTCATCTGGACAGGTCGTCTGTCGGAATCAGGCAGCCTCGAATCTCTCCACCTCTATTTCATCGGCGCGTGCAAGAGCACGTTGCAGATCGTACGCCATCTGCATCCCGAGCCAAGTCTCCGGCGTCGAACCGAAAGCTTTCGAAAGTCGAATCGCCATCTCGACTGAGATCCCGGTGTGACCGTTGAGTAGTTCCGACAAGGCCTGCCGTGTAACGCCGAGTCCAGACGCGGCTCTGGTCACCGAGAGGCCGAGCGGTTCGAGACACTGGCGCCTCACGATCCCGCCCGGATGCGGGGGGTTCTTCATGGCCATCGATCTCTCCTTGTCAGTGGTAATCGACGTAATCGACGTCCGCCGCGTGTCCGTCCTCAAAGCGAAATGTTACGCGCCAATTTCCTGAGACCCAAACGGAATAGTGGCCCTTCAACCGCCCTTTCAGGCGATGGAGGCGCAGGCCGGGCAAGCCCAACCCCTCCGGCCCTCGGCTTCTGTCCAGGATGGCAAGAATATCGCGCAGCTTCTGAATGTGACCTGGTGCGACGCGGCGTTCGGTTCGCCCCTCATACAGGGCCTTGAGGCCGCGATGCTTGAACGAAACAATCACGAATGAAGGTGAGCGAGAATCCGTCGTCTGTCAATTGACAGTTGGCTGACGCAAGGAATCGCTCAGTGATGTCGTGTGTACTTTACATTTTGTAAGAGACACATGACAATCGCACCGTCTGTCGCCGGAATATGCGCCCTATTGCTCGGGTTCCAGCGCAACCAGCCTGACCACGCGCACGGTGGGCACCTCCATCTCGTCGAGCTCGATGTAGGCGAGAAGCCCGTCGGGGCCGAAGGCGTCCGGTGTCCGGAGCCCGTCCGGTGGAAGAGTCCCGATGTAGTCCCCGTCGGGGGTCACGATATCGGTCGGGCCGTCGTTCTGGCCGGTCGGACCTCTTCGCGCCAGCCAGATTCGGTCCCCCCAGTCCACCCTCACGCCATACAGCACCGGCACTTCGTTGGCGAAGGTGCGCCCCTCGACGCCCTCGCGCTCAATCTGGATAGGTAAACTGGTTCTGGTTGCGCTCTCCAGCACCGCCGCCTCGCCTGCGCGGTAGCGTTCGCGTTCGGCCTCCATGATCTCTTCGTCGACTGGAAGCGGTAGTATCGGCCGCTCGATGGTCCCGGTGACGCCTCCGTCGAGCCCGATGAGCTTGACGCGGTAGCCGATCGAGTCGATTAGCGCCAGGCGGCCATTGGCCAGAAGCTCGTAGTCGAGGCGGGGCTCGAAGGCGCGGCCCGCCGACATGCGCATGCGCATGCCGCTCTCCAGCGACCCGCTCAGGCTGCTTTCGTCCTCGTCCTCCTCGGGCAGTTGCCAGGCGGTGTAGAGGAGTTCCGGCTCGGTGCCGTCGAGCGGAAAGATGTGGATCGGCCGGCCTGCTTCTTCGGCCTCCTCGTCGTCACCGCCAAAGCGCAAGAACTGACTGACAACCAGGCGGCCGTCGGGAAGCGCCAGCCCACCCATGACGATTCCCGTGGTCCTCGGATCCATTGTGATGCTCCGCACAAACTCACCGTCGGGATCAAGAAGGTCGATCCGTGAGAATCCCATCACCGTGTAGGAGCCGTCGCGCCCAACAATCGCCTCGTTGACGTTGCCGAACTCCCCGGGCCCTTCTCCCTGCCCTCCAACTGTACGGATCAGCGACCCATTCGGCCCTACCACCAGGATATGATCGGCCTGGCTGTCGAAGATGTGCAGGTTGCCCTGTGCGTCGAAGTCCACCGATCGAACGGTGCCGAAGGTGTCCCAGTCGTCGCCCGCAACGGACCCGACCGTGAAGACCTCCTCGGTCACGGCGTTCACGATGACGTCCGGGCCGTCCAGGGTTCCGGCGGTGCCGTCGGCCGCGCCGCCTCCGGTTTCACCGCAGGCCGGCAGGAGCGCTGCGAGAAGGAGCGCCGGAAGGAATCGTGGTCGCGTCTTTGTCTTGGTTGTGCTGGTCAGCTTCGGCATTCCGGTCCAGACCTCCCGACATGGGGCTTGCACGAGTCAATTGGCGGCGAAAGCGTGCGCAGGGCCGTGGTGTAGCCCCCACTCCGTCTCATACGCCGGGCCCCCGAGGCCGTTTACACCGTGATCCAGCGGACACAAGCGCCCCGGCTACAACCCCCCCCCCCCGGGCCCCCCCCGGGGGGTTTTCACCAGTGGAGGGGGGGGCGCGCGTGGGCGGGGTGGGGGGGGGGGGGGGGGGGGGGGGTTAATATTAGGGGGG
>VXMI01000090.1 GCA_009841165.1 Gemmatimonadota bacterium
ACCCCCGTGGCCGCCCAGTCCCCCGAGGTCGTCGTCGGCCCCAACCTGCGCGTGGGGCCCGGCCAGTTCAACGAGCCCTGGATCGCGGCCAGTCCGGACAACCCCGACTTCCTGATCGCGGTGACCCAGACGGGCGGAATGAGCTTCCCGGATCCGACGATGGCCCTGACGCTGTCGACCCGCAGCAACGCCGCCTTCGTGAGCCGCAACGGCGGCGTCGCGTGGGAGCCGATCACGCTGCCCGGCGACGAGCCCGGCGCCTTCGATCCGATGGTGGTGCCGGGTCCGGACGGCCGGATGTGGATCCTGTACTGCTATGTCGGCGCGAACACGATGGGCGGTCTGCTGCCCGATCAGCCGGTGCGCAGCGACGGCACGATCATGGTGTGGTCGACCGACGACGAGGGCGCCACCTGGACCGGCCCGGCGCGTCTGCGCAGCCCCGTGCCACCCGACCACGCACGCATCGCCGCGGACTGGAGCGACGGCCCCAACCGCGGCCGCCTCTACGTGGTGTGGAACGACGTGCGCGACTCGTTCATCCGGGACGACTTTCAGTTGTTGCTGCACACCCTCGACGACGGAGGCGACACGGTGAGCGAGCCGAAGCTGCTGGCGACCATACCCGGCGGCAAGCTCGTGGCCACCGAGCCGGTCGTGCTGTCCGACGGGACGCTGCTGGTCACCTTCTACCAGTACTTCTTCCCGCTGAGCGACGAGAAGAACGCCCGAATGCCGTTCTTCACCATGCGGTCGGAGGACGGCGGCGAGACCTTCACCGAGCCGGAGGTCGCGTTCCGGGTGGGCACCCACTCCTGGCCCTATGCGCAGACCGAGATGACCAGCGCGTTCACGCTGCCGATCGTGGCCTGGGACCGCACGGAAGGGCCGCACGGCAACAACGTCTACGTCGTGTGGGACGGGGTGACCGGGCGGGACGCGGCGGCCGCCGCCACCTCCGACATCTGGTTCCGGCGCTCCACCGACGGCGGGCGGAGCTGGTCGGACCAGATGCGGCTGAACGACAACGATCCGCCCGCGCCGGGCGCCCCCCTCGACGACCGCATGCTTCCGGTAGTCGAGGTCAACCGGGACGGGGTCGTGGGCGTCGCGTGGTACGACCGGCGCGGCGACGAGACGCGCCGCTGCTGGGAGCTGTTCTTCACGTCGTCGTCGGATGGCGGCGAGACCTTTGCCGCGAATGTGCCCGTGGCGAGCGCGCCGTCCTGTCCGCCGCCGGCGCACGCCCCAGTGGCGCGCGTCCACAACGTCGCGGCCGACCCCGACGTGAAGGACCTGACCGAAGAAGAGATCGCGAAGATGGATTTGGTTCAGCGCATGACCGTGGTGATGGCCGAGCAGAGCCGCAACGCCAGGGCGGAGTACTTCGGGGATCCGGGCCACGCTAGCCTGGAGGTCTCCTTCGACAACGCGCGGGGCAACCAGCCCGGTCATTACCTGGGGCTCGCAGGCGACGCGAACGGCGCCTTTCATCCCCTGTGGATAAGCCGCCGGAACGGAATCGACGAACTCTTCACGACCACCGTGGAAGTGACGGCAGACGGTGCGTCGGCCCCGGCCGCCCCTGCCGGCGAGGAGACGGACGTCACCGGCGAGCTGCTCGTGGTGGCTGGCCCGGTGGTGTACGACGCGGCGGGTGGTACGGCGACGATCGAGGTGCAGCTCCGGAACGTGTCGGACGGGGTGGTGCACGGACCGGTGCGGCTGCGCGCGGAGGGCGGCGGAGGCGGCGAGGCCCGCGAGTGGTCGTTCGAGGGCCGGATGGGCTCGCATGACATGCTCCCGCCGGGGGGCTTGAGCGAACCGGTAAAGGTGGAGCTGACGACGGGGCCGGGGATGGACGCGAGGCTGGACTTCAGGGTCTACGGGAAGGTCGGCGGGTAGGGGCGGCGCTCACCAGATGAGGTCCAGGAGGCGATCCCACGGGACGACTTCCGCGTCACCGCGCGACTGGCGGCGGTCGCCCCCGTAGACGACGCGGTGCTCGATCGCGAAGCCGGCGCTGGCGAGTTCGCGCCCGAGCCTGCGTATGCCCGCGAAAAAGCGCGGCGTTACGGTACTTCCCGACTTGGATTCGGTGAGGATCAGCGCGGATCCCGTGTCGACGATCAGGTCGACCTCGGTGCCGGCCGCCCTGTAGTGGTGCATCCAGGGCTGCACCCCGCGGTGCGTGGCGGCTTTGAAAACCTCGGAGGCCACCCAGCTCTCGAAGATCGCCCCGCGCAGCGGGTGATGGCGCAGCTCTTCGGCGGAGCGAATGCGGAGCAGGTGGCACACGAGCCCGGAGTCGAGGAAGTGCAGCTTCGGGGCCTTGATCTGGCGTTTGCGGATGTTCCGTCGAAAGGCGGGCAGGCGAAAGATCAGGAAGCTCGCGTCGAGAACCGACAGCCAGGCGCGAACCGTGTTGTGGCGGACACCGATATCGCCCGCCAGCCCCGACAGGTTGATCTCGGCAGCGGTCCGCCCGGCAGCCAGTCGCACGAACGCGGAGAAAGCCTCCAGGTCGGTGACATTGCGAAGCGACCGGACATCGCGCTCGACATACGTAGCGAAGTAGTCTCGCAGCCACACGTCCGGGGGAATTCGGCGGTGGTGAATCCGCGGGTAGGCACCGGTCCACAGCACCTCCAGCAGGCTCGGCACCGGCTCTCGGAAGCGGGCCAGCTCGTCGAGCCCGGGCGGCAGCAGGTGGAGCACGCCAACGCGGCCGGCCAGTGACTGACTCACCGCTTCCGTCAGCCCGAAGTGCTGTGAGCCGGTCAACACGAAGCGGCCCGGGGTCGGATCCTCGTCCACCACCTCCTGGAGGTAGGAGGTCAGGTCCGGGGCGCGCTGCACCTCGTCGATCACGGCCCCGCCGCGATACTCCCGCAGGAAGCCGCGGGGATCTTCGCGGGCGTACGAGCGCACGTCCATTCCCTCGAGCGAGACGTAGGGCCGGTCGGGGAACACGGTGCGGCACAGCGTGGTCTTGCCCGATTGTCGGGGTCCGGTGACCGTGACGACCGGGTAGCGGCGCGTACGGTTGAGAAGTGGTCCCGCCAGGTTGCGTTCGATGACGGGCATTGGGGCTCCGGGGGTTTCAGAGCGGATCAAGTGGTATGCAGGGTGCCAAAGTTGGCCAATGCCTTGCAGATTGTCAATCTGAATGACAATCAGTGAGTCTCTGACTGGGCCCGCGGTCCCCTTACGACACCGGCCGCCTCCTCACCGGCACACTCAGCCGGCTCTGATAGTCACCCCCGTGATGGAACGTGATCGTGGCCGTGCGCGCGTCGGCCCCCGACTCGTGCGTCACCCGGCCGCCACTGTTGTAGTTCTTCTGCAGCCACAGGGAGTTGGGTGAGTTCAGGATCAGGCGCAGGCGGCTGCCCGCCGCGACCCGGCGCGCGAAGAACTGGAAGCCGTCGAAGCGGTAGAGGTCGACCTCGCCCGGCGTCACCAGCTCCTCGACCGTGCGCGAGTTGCGGTAGCGGGCGCGCATGATGTCGCCCGTGAGGAAGATGCTGGTGCCGTCGGGCATGATCTCGTAGACGGTGACCATGAAGTCGGTGTCGGGCACGTCGAGGCTGATCCAAGCATCGAACTCCATGAAGCCCGCGAGGTCGGTTTCGGTCTCGAACGGCTCGGTGTGGTAGACGAGGCCGTTGTCGAACATGTTCAGCGCGAAGTGCTGGTTGAGCGGCTGCTCGCCCCAGAAGAAGTGGGAGAGGTTGTTGCCGGATTCGGAGCTTTCGAACTGCCCGGGGCGGGTGTCGAGGGGGTCGTAGACGTAGGAGTCGGACGGGGTGGTGCCGGTGGGCTCGGGGGCGAGCGTGCCCGAGCGGAAGACGTCGTTGGGGCGGCCGTCCGCGGAACCGAAGTAGTAGACGAGTTCGTCGTTCGCGACCTCTTCCAGGGCGTCCGCGTACTCCCAGGCGTCGCGGCCGGCCATATACACCGCCACCCGCTTCTCGAGGAACCAGGGGCGCGGGCCGTCCTTCAGCGTCCAGTCGTACCAGGCCTTGCGCAGCGAGTCCTGGGGAAGCAACGCGCCCGGGCCGAACTCGAGCCCGCCCACCTGGTCCACCGATGTGCCCACGCCGCCATGGTTCCAGGGGCCGATCACCAAGTAGTGCCGCGCCTTCGCAGCCTCGTTGCCGTGGCGCATGTGCATGCGGTAGTGCTGGAGCGCGCCGCGCTGGTCACCATCGTAGTGTCCGGTGATCGTAAGGATGGGGATGTCCATCGCCGCGAGCTGTTCGGGGCTGGGTGCCGACGCCAGCCAGTACTCGTCCGGGGTGGGGTGCTCCATCCACGTTTGGAAGCGCGTGGTGAGGTTGCCGACGATCCGGTCCAGCTCCGCGAAGGGGCGGTGGTTGAAATACCGCTCGCCGAACGCGTCGGCCCACAGCTCCGCGTCGCCGAAGATGGTGCTTTGCGCGGCCTTGCCGCTGGTGAACGTCAGCCACGTCATGTTGTAGGGCACGAAGACGTTGTGCACGAAGGGGAAGTCGGTGCCGAGATAAGCCGCAGCGGCCGGCACGATCGACTCCAGGCTCGGCGGCAGCTCCTTCGCGGTCGCCCACTGGTCCCAGCCGCCGTACGACGCCCCGTACATCGCCACCTTCCCGTTCGACCATGGCTGCGCCGCGAGCCACTCGACGACGTCGTGGCCGTCCTTGTCGGCGTCGTGGAAGGGCTCGAACACGCCGTCGGAGTTGCCGCGTCCGCGCACGTCGACGGCGGCGAAGACGTAGCCGCGGCGAGCGTAATACCGCGCCTTCCCGTGGTACACATCCGCGATGTAGGGGGTGAACCCGAGAATCACCGGCAGCGGTTCCGTCTGGTCCGCCGGCCGGTAGATGGTGCCGCGGAGTTCGGTGCCGTCACGCACGGGTATGGTTACGCCCCACTCCATTTGCGCGTCGGAGAGCTGCGCGGACGCGGGAAGCGGCGTGACGAGCACGGCAGCGCTCAGTGCGGCCGCCACGCAAATGAAGAGTCGCCCGAATGACATCGAAGCCTCGCTTTTGACGGATTTGGGGGGCAAGGGTGTGAGTCGGCCGTTGCGGCGACCACACCGCTCAAGCTCGGGCGCACCCGTGCGGCGTGCAACGAATGGTCGCGCTACAGGCTCCTGCTAGATTCCCCGACCCGCTCATGCACACGCTCGCAGCCCCCATGCACGCCCTCCCGCTGGACATCATGCGCGTCCTGACGGGTGGCGTCCTCTTCTTCTACTTCCTCAACGCGCTGCGCCAGGCCGGCGATTTCAGCGACCCCGAGGGCCTGATCGACCACCGGCTGTCCGCCCGGCTCTTTCCCCCGACCCGGATGAGCCTGTTCCAGCCAGGGATGTCCGGGTGGATCTTCCGCGCCGTCCAAGTGGGCGCATGCGTCGCGTCGGTGCTGGTTGTCATCGGGTACCACCCCCGGCCCGCGGCTGCGTACCTCTTCGCAGCGGCCGTTTCGACCTACCGCTGGAACGTCCTCGTCGCGTACCTGGACGACAGCATCGTCCACCTGTTCTGCCTATGGCTTCTCCTCCTGCCCGTCGGCCACACCCTGAACCTGTCCGATCTTTTTGACGCCGGCGCGGCAACAACCGCCGGAGCATGGGCTGCCGCCACCGCCGACTGGTCCACCGTGACCGTCCCCGGCACCGCGCCCCGAGCCTTCATGGCCAACATGGCGCTCATCTACCTGGTTGCCGGCCTGTACAAGTGCTCCAGTCCAATGTGGCGGGGCGGCTCCGCCATGCACGCCGCGCTGAAGATGCCGATCGCCCGCACCCCGGACTTCTGGACGATCCGCCACAGGACCTTCCTTCGCATCGTGACCCACGCCGCGCTGATCCTGGAACCGCTGTTCGTCCTGATCTTCCTGCTTCCCGCCAACTCCGCAGCGAAATGGGCGCTCCTGGCGGCCGCAATCGTGTTTCACGCAGGCATCATCGCGACCCTGAAGATCCCGTACTCGAACGCGCTCATGCTGGCCGCGCTCGCGATCCCGTTCGCGCCGGAGATCATGCAGGGCGGCCTGCGACCCTCCGAGTCAGCGTCCGTCGCAGCTGCCGCACCCGGCAACGGGCTGGCGGAAGCCGCCGCGCTCGCTCTCGTCGCCCTCCTGGCGATCATGAGCGTCTTGCAGGCGGCGAGGGCCTGGCTCCGGCTCCCCGGACCTGGTCAGCCGTACTCCTCCAACGGCTGGGCGAACCCCGTGCGCGCGCTCCTCTGGCTTGTGGGGATCTTCCAGAGCTACCGCCTCTTCGACTGGGTCGATGCGCGCAACTATCATGTCCGTTACGAGGTGTGGAAGCTCTCCTCGCAGCGTACCGAACGCGTCGAGTCGCGGGCACTCTTCCCGGACAGCATGCGCCACCTTCTCCTCCAGTCCTATTTCATTGACAACATCTGGCTGCAGATGGGAGCCGAGGAGCGCCAAGCCGTCCGCAGGTCTCTGCTGGAGAGGCACGCCCGCAGATTCGCGCGCGCCCACCCCGACGCGGGCGAGATCGAAGCGGTCGCTGTCGTGCAGCGGATCACCCCGGACAACCTGGAGTTGACCCGCGGCGAGGAGCGTCCGCTGATGCGCTTCACCTGCGCCGGCGGCCGGGCCCTGGTGCGGTTCCCCGACGACCCCGACCTCACCGCCTGACCCGCCGATGTGTGGAATTGCCGCAATCCTGTCCCCTCACGGCCCGGTCCCCGCGCAGGCACTTCGCCGCGCCACCACCGCGCTGCGCCACCGCGGGCCCGACGGAGAGGGCATCTGGATCGCCCCGTCCGGACGCGCGGGGCTGGGTCACACGCTCCTCGCAATCACGGATCCCGAAGGCCACCAGCCGATCGCGAGCGAGGACGGACGCCTGCACATCATCCACAACGGCCAGTTCTACGACTACCGGCGCATCCGCGCGTCGCTCGAGGCGAGTGGCCACCGCTTCCGCACGCGCTCGGACAGCGAAATCGCGCTCCACCTGTACGAGGACCTGGGTCCGGAGTGTCTGGAACGCCTGCGGGGACAGTTCGCTTTTGTGATTTGGGATGAAGAGAGCGGCGTCCTCTTCGCGGCGCGCGACCGATTCGGCCTGAAGCCGCTCTTTCATGCCGAGAAGGAAGGCCGCCTCTATCTCGCGTCCGAGGCCAAGGCCCTGGTGGCCGCCGGTATCGCGCCTTCCTGGGACTCGCGGGGCGTCTACCACGCACTCCACGCCTGCCCCGACGAGCGACTCTCGCTCTTCCACGGCATCTCCCAGGTGCCACCGGGGCATTTTCTGCAGGCGGACGGGTCCGGCGTGCGCCTGAAACGCTACTGGGATCTGCCGCTGACGCCCGGCCGCTCCCGGGCCGCCCGATTTCGCCGCGCGCAGCACCCCGCGCCGACACCGGACGCCGCCATCGAGCGGGTCCGTGAACTTACCGAGGAGTCGGTAGCGCTGCGCATGGTGGCCGCCGTGCCCGTGGGGTGCCTGCTGAGCGGCGGGCTGGACTCGTCGGCGGTGCTCGGGGTGGCGGCATCGTGCACCGACGAGGCCGTCGCCGCCTTCACGGTCGGATTCGAGCGCCGGGACTACGACGAGAGCACCGGGGCCCGCGAGGCGGCCGCGGCGGCCGGGGCGAACCATACCGTGGTCATCGCTTCGGACGGCGACCTGGCCGATCACTTCGCCGACGCCGTCTTCCACGCCGAGACGCTCCAGTACAACACGCACGGCGCCGCGCGGTACCTGCTCAGCCGCGGCGTCCGCGACGCCGGCTACAAGTCGGTGTTGGCGGGCGAGGGCGCCGACGAGGCCTTCTTCGGCTACGAGTTCCTCCGTGCGGCGGCTGGGGCGGCCCGTGGCTCCGGCTCCGGCGCCCTCCCACGCGTTTTCGCCCGTCTCCCCCGTATCGCCGCAGCCCTGCTGCGCTCCCCCTCGCGCCACCAACCCGGTCTGGCGGTCACCTCACCCTGGCTCGCGCGCCTTGCGCTCCTGCTTCCGGCGGCGCCTTCGCTCTTCACGCGCCTCGCCCGCGGACTCGGCCACATCCGCGCGGTGTGCTCCCGCGACTTCCTGGACGACTTCGCCGGGTACGACCTCTATCGCGCGTACTACCGTCGCTGCCGGCGCACCGCCGCCCTGTCACGGCGCGAACCCGCGCGGCGACTCCTCTACCTGTGGCTGCACTCGCTCTTCGCCAACTACCATCTCGCCGCCGACCGCCTCGACATGGCGCACGGCGTCGAGGTCCGCCTCCCCTTCCTCGACCACCGCCTCTTCGAGTACGCGAACAGCCTCCCCGTCTCCCTCCTAGCCCACCATCCCCGCGAAAAGCACCTCCTGCGCGAGGCCGTGCGCCGCTACATCCCCGGCCCCGTCTACGATCGCGTGAAGCGCCCGTTCATGGGACCGTCGGCGGTCGGCACGGACGGCCCGCTCCACGACTTCCTCCAGGAC
This sequence comes from Gemmatimonadota bacterium, assembly GCA_009841165.1. GTDB lineage: Bacteria > Gemmatimonadota > Gemmatimonadetes > Longimicrobiales > Gaopeijiaceae > Bin94. The sequence continues at coordinate 8,444 of VXMI01000090.1, forward strand.
ACCCTCCGCGGGGAGGCCCTGCGCTCGGTCCCGTTCCTGGATCACCCCGCGGTCACGCGCCTGCTGAACCGGCTGCCCACGCTTCCCGCCGAAGACCGCCCTTCGCTCGATTCGCTCATGCTCATGCTGGCGTCGGTGGCGGTGTTGCAGGAGCGGTACCGGCTGTAGCGGGTTCTTGCTTTCGGTGTACTTACGAAAATAGCATTTTACGTAAGGATTATTCCAGGAAGGGGACCCATGCTGATCAGGATCACATCGAAGCGCCAGGTTACGTTCCCTGCCCGGGTTTTGGAGGCGATGGGGGTGCAGCCCGGTGACCGTCTCGAGTTGGAGGAAGGTCCCGACGGCTTCGTCGTTCGTCCGCACCGAATCGACCTCTCCCGCCTGGCGCCGCTACGCGGCAAGTTGCGACCCGGATACGCGGCGTTCGATATCCATGCCTTCCGTGCGCAGCCCCATGATCCGACGCTACGGGATTGACACGTCCGCACTGGTGCGCCTGCTGACCGGCGTCCCCGAGGCCGACTTCGCCAGGTCCGTGCAGGCACTGTCCGTCCTCCTGAGGGATGAAGGCGCCGGCGTGTTCGCGTCGAACCAGGTGATCGGCGAGGCATATGTCGCGGTCCAGCACCACTACGGTGTGACCAAGGCGGACGCCCGTGCCGGGCTGCTGCATGTGCTGCGCAGCGGCCTTGTCGCTCCGTTGAACGGGAGGAGCGTCCTGGAAGCGCTCGGGAGCTCCGACGGTGCCGGCTTGCTGGATCGCCTCATCGCCGACGACTACACACGTGAAGATCTGGATGTCCTGACGCTGGACCGGGCAATGGCCAGGCTGCCTCGCGCCCGGATTCTCCAGCCCTAGCTCGCTACCCGCTCACGCCGGCCTCGCTGGCGGTGCTGCAGGAGCGCCATCGGCTGGTGACCCACTTCGGTGAGCCGGGAGGGATCCTGCCGAGGGTTGCGGCAGCCGAGCGCCAGCTCACTGTCCCCCGCGACGAAGCCAAATGAGAACCACGCCGCACGAGGAGCCGGTCCCCCAGTACTGCGGTGGTATCCCCGCCGTGTTGCGATAGACCTCGACGCCAGCTACTGCTGAGGGGTTCACGATATCGTCAATCCCGGCCGGGTCACGGCTACCGCCAATCCGGACACCCTCCAGGTAGACGGTCGGAATGCACTCCGTACCCATTCTTCGAAAGGCAAGAAACCCTCGACTTGGCATGTCCGGATTGGGCACTGTCGTCACACCGGGAAACCGCATCAACGCAGCGGTAAGCTGGACCGGATTCCAGAACTCAATGTCCTCGCGATCCAGAAAATCGCCCCAGCCGTCCTCTTCGCGCTGGTAGAATCCCACTCGCTGCAGGTTCCCGTCCTGTCTGTCCACCGTCACTTCGATCGGGTCGAGCGCGATCGCGTCGACAGCGAGTGCGATTTGCAGCTTGACGACATGCGCCGTCTCCACGTCGATCGACTCCGTGCGCGGCCGGTATCCCAGATGGGAAAACACGACATCGTGGCGCCCGGGGATCAACTCGGAAAGAGTGAAGCGGCCGTCTTCGTTCGTAGTCGCCACACGCCCGATTCCGGCGACGTTGACGACGACCCCGGGAACCGGCTGCCCGTTCACCTGATCCGTGACGACCCCCACGATCCCGGTGATCATTCCGTCGCCGGGCTCCCCGATGGGCGTCAGGCCGAGGAAGAACTCCCCAGGCCGGTCGATCGTCAGGTCCCCGTCCAGGCGCTCGTAGTCCCGGTGAACCAGCCTGAGGTCGTACACACCGCGCGGAACGCGATCGAGATCGAACTGGCCCTGGTCATCGGTCACCAAGGTCAGGCCCAACGCTTCCAACACGACGACCACACCGGCGACGGGTTGTCCGTTGGCGTCGTCCACAACGTTGCCGGTCACCGTCACCGTGCCGGTTTCCTGTGTCTCCTGCGCAACCGTGGGTGTCACGTACAGGGCGCTGACCAATGCAGGAAGGAGGATCAGTCGGCGAAGAGACTCGGTTCTTTGCGCCTTGGCGTGACGAGTCGTGCGACCGTCGCAGCCTGGGCGAGCGGGCATCCCACAGACTCCCCGCATCAGCTCGCCGCCGGCCTCACCACCACCGTGACCTCGACATCCGCCAGCAGTCCGCCGTCGTCCGCGCGGCCCCGCAACACGTAGGTCCCCGGCCGGTCGAAGGTCACGTTGACGGTCCACCGGCCGTCCTCGGGCAGTTCGGGGGGTACCCAGAGCGGCGACCAGGGGGAGTTGGCCCCGGTGCGGGTGTCCTCCCACACCTTGATCTGGGGTGGATCGAAAGTGACGGCGGCATCCGTGGCGAGGCCGTCTGCCCCTTCGTCCCGGCCCCGGTAGAGGAACCACGACATGAACAGCCCGTTCACCTTCTGCACGGTGATCCGCGACGGCGGTGTGAGCTGCCTGCGGCTGAAGGTCGGCGGTGCGTTCCAGATCGAGTCGGCGCGCGCGGAATCCTCGGCGGTTTCGGGTGGCGGCGGCGGCGGTCGGCGTCGGGATCGGAGCAGGCCGTCGTCCTCGACGAGTGCCGTGATCGTGACGGGGACGCCCACGCTGGCTTCGCGCTCGACCGGCCCCTCCAGGGTGATGCGCGGCGGCTGGTTGCCGCGCACGGTCGCGTTGCTGGACCCGGCGCCGAGGGCGCCCGTCTCGGACATGATCACCATATTGTCGACGACGTAGTCGGGCCGGAGCGTCGCGTACGCCCGCTCGGTGACTCCGTTGCTGGTCAGGGTCCACACCAGTTCCCGGTCGCCCCAGTCGGCGGGCACGCGGACCTTGAAGACGAAGCGGTTGCGGCGCGGCAGGAAGTGGGTCGGCTGTCCCCGGTCGGCGGGGCCGGGCGAGAAGCTGTTGTCCTCGCCGACCGGCACGTCGATCCTCTCGAGCCAGTTCCGGTTCATGTAGCCGAAGAGGAAGCTGAACGAGCCGTCCTCGTTGCGCTCCCAGCCCTCGAAGGCGGGGGCGACGTTCTGGCCGTGCTGGTAGGTCTGGCCGGCGACCGGGTCGGAAGCGGGCCAGGCGCCGAGCAGGAGCAGCGCCGCTACCGCAACCCTTCCTCCCACGCCGCTACCGGTTCCCGCGGCCACGGTTCGCGTCCGACGAATTGCCGGCCTGGTCGCTCTGGCCTCCGGCCCCTCCATCCCCATCCACGTAGTAGCGCGGATTGCCGTTTGCGGGGATCACCATGCAGAGCGGACACCCGATCACGTGGTCGTTGGGACCGAGTGCGAGACGTTCGCGGCGGAGCGCCATCTCCTCGACGAACTGCTCGTCGGTGAGCGCGACGCGCATGCCGAGGTCGATGAACATGTTGGCCACCGAGCGGTTTCCGGACCCCTGCCAGTTGCGGGTGTCGGGCACGTTGCGGTTGGACTCGGAGGTGTCCATGTAGCCGATGATGTGAAGAACCGTGCCCTTGGGCAGCAGCGGCTGGTGATCCTGTTCGTAGGTGTAGCCGCGGACCCAGTTGTGGTCGTAGCCGACGCAGTTGATGGTCTCGACGTTGAAGCCCCAGATCGCCTCGAGGCACATGCGCATCCCGGGAGCGTGCAGGTGGGGTTCAAAGGTGACGATCTTGGTGTGCTGGTTGAGGACCTGATAGGCGTGGAGTTCCTGGCCGGACTCTCCCCGCGCGGATGTCGATGTCGCTGGCGTTGCCCAGGCCGAAGAATGCGCGCCGGTACTTCGGCATGTAATCCGGCGGATGGAAGCGGAAGCCGATTTCGAGGTGGGCGCGGGTGTCGCGTCCGTTCGAGTGCAGGTGGAGCGAGTTCGAAACGACCGAGGAGCCTGCGCGGAGGAGGCGCCCGGCGTCTTCGTCGAAGAGGTCGGGCTCGCGGCCTACTTCGTGGACCGGCCAGCTTGTGGAGGAGGGACCGTCGCCCGCCTCGCCCTCCGGCACGCGGGTGCTCCAGATCATGTGGTGGACCACGAAGCGGCCGCCGACGGTGTGGCGCCCCTCGTGTCCGCCTTCCTCGTTGCGGCCGACGTCGTTGACCTCGCGGATCTCGACGGACTTGACGTAGCGGTCCTCGGCGAGGCCGGTCGGGATTGGTTCGATGTCGCCCCACCAGTCGGGGTCGTCGCCTTTGACGAGCACCTCGGGAAGCTTCACGATCAGGTCGGGTTCGCCGGCGACCCACACCACGTCGTCGTCGAACTCCAGCGGAGGCGGGAGGTCGGCGGGGTCGCCTTCCGGCGTTCCGGCGCGCCACCATTGCTCGATCGCGTCGATCTCCCGGTCGTCGAGAGACATGTCGTCCTTGAAGTGCTGGATGCCGACGTCCTTCTCGACGTACCAGGGGGGCATCGCGCCCATGCGGTCGCGGATCTGCGTGCGGCGGACGATGCGGCTCGCGTAGTCCTTCACCTCGTCGAAGTGGACGAGGGACATCGGGGCGACGCCGTTGTCACGGTGACATCGCACGCAGCCGCGCTGCATGATGGGCGCGATGTCGCGGGTGAAGGTCACCTCGTCCTGGGTGGCGGGCGCTTGCGCGCCGACTGGGTGCGGCGCGAGAGGCGCGGCGGCGAGGACACCCGCCAACAGGGAGGTTCCGGTCAGTTTCGCGATCGACATTCGGCACGCCTCGCTGCGATGAGGTCGGTATTGGTCACGGTCCACAGTCTATCCGGCCCGTCCGCTCTGCGCAAAGCCGCAGTTGACCGGCAGGCAGCGGACGCCAACCTTGTGCTCTCTGCAACTTCCGCGCCCCACCAGCCCCGGGAATCCCATGCATCGCACCATCTTCGCCACCGCCGTTTTCCTGGTTCCCCTGTTCGCCGCATGCGGCCCCGCCGAGACCGGCTCGGACGACGCTGCCCCGGCCGAGGCTACCGAAGCCGCAGTCGCGCCGCTCCCGGAAGGCGCCGAGGCCATCTCGCTGCTGGGTGAGCCGCTGTACCCCACGCCGGCCCCGGCCGATGTCGCGGCCCGGCAGGCGGAGGACATCGACGCAGCCCGCGCCGACTACGAGGCCGACCCCGACGATGCGGACGCGATCATCTGGCTCGGTCGCCGGATCGGGTACACGGGCCACTACCGCGACGCGATCGAGGTCTTCTCGGAAGGAATCCGCAAGCACCCCGGCGACGCGCGCATGTTCCGCCACCGCGGGCATCGCTGGATCAGCGGAGTAGGGATAAGGTGTATCACGGCGCGGAATCTTGTAAGTTCAACTAGGACTGCACGATCTGCCATCCGTGCCGTTACGCTAAACTTGATTCCACCGGTACGCGAATGGCGGTAGATCGGTATCAAATGACGGGAGCCCGCCCGACTGCGTTCCGCGAATACCCATCTTGACGTCTTGTACCAAGAGCGGGGTCGGGGTCAACCTTCCAGACGCCTCGTGGACAACCGCACCGCTCAACCAATACTGGCGCATCCTGACGGACCTTTCCAGATAGGAGGAACTCAAGATGATTCTGACGAACAACGTCCTCCAGCGCATCCTCTGCATCAGGAACGGCGACTCCGTCGGTACCGCGTTCACCATCGATCATGTCGCACGGCAGTACATCGTCACCGCCCGTCATGTCGTTGACGGTATCGCGTCCGGTGGTGCGATCTCAGTGCGCCACGAGCAGCGCTGGGCCGAAGTGCCGATCACCGTTGTAGGCTTGGGCGACGGCGACGCCGATGTTGCGGTGTTGGCCCACGCCAAGCCGGTAACGCCGAGCCACCCGCTGAGCGCGGACGGCAACTTCTGCATCGGCCAGGCCGTAGCGTTCCCAGGGTTCCCGTTCGGGTGGGATGCCGGCGCCGAGAACATGAACCACGGCTTCCCTTTTCCCTTCGTGAAGGCCGGCATCGTCAGCGCGATCGTGCCGGGCCCACGGGAGCGGATTTATATTGATGCGCACGGCAACCCAGGCTTCAGCGGAGCACCGCTGATCGTGAGGCAGGGCAACCGACTCGGTACGTTCACCGTGGCCGGCGTAATCGCCGATTCCCCGAATGATCCCATCACCGGCGAACATGCCGGCTTCGTCGGTGCCGTCAGGATCAAGTGCGTCCTAGACCTCATCGACGCAAACCCCGTCGGAGCACCCTTGCTTGCCTGAAGACGTCGGTCGCGCCCCTCCACGCTTCCTGCCCCTGACTGCACCGAGCTCATGTAACAGGTAGATACCCATGTCCACGAAGATCGACCGCAGGTTAGCATTACCTACGGCGGACACGGCCTTGAATGGGTTCCGGAGAAGCGGACCAAACCGGGTCGCACTCGGGGTGGTCGGGCACGCAAGTGGACCTTCAGGACGACGACGAGCTTTGGTCCTCCCCGGTCGGCGGCCAACGCCGCTGCAGGCACGCGACGATGACGTTGCGGGGATTCCCACGACAGTTCCGCCCAGCCCGACCCCCCTTGCCCGGCACCAGCGGCCCTCCCGTATTCCCGAAGCGCCCACGGCATCGTAAGTGCCTCCAACTCAACGCTCTCTCGAACCCGTCGTCCGCACTCCTCGTTCCTCGAATGCCCGCGAAGCGATCCGCCCGCATGTCAGGTTCCCGTGGAAGCTTGGTATGGTAGCATCGAGAGCCCGACCTACATCGACATCCGCCTGTGTCTTCGTCATCCCGTGGAGCAGCCGCTATCTTTCACGCATGCCTACATGGCGACGACTTCTACTGCGAGCTTCGGCGACGCAACGGCGCGGTTTTGGACGCCCACGGCCTCCTCTGGGCGCGGCGACCGCGCCCAGAGGGTCGTGGCCCTGTCGATCACTTCGTCGGTCCGTGATCTGGCCCGCTAGGTCTCCGGGTCGCTTTCGACCGGACACCGACGCCGACAACAGAAGGGGGCTGAGATTCCCTCTCCCGGCTCGAAGACCGAGCCCGCGTCTGGACGCGTGGACGCGGTTGAACGACGAGACGATGAGGCTCGACCACAGCTGGGCACGTCGACTCTGGCAGCTTCCGGTATTGAGGCGCCACTCCGTTCTCTACTCCACGCTCTCCGCTCGCAGTCCTTCGTTTCCAGAAGCCCCGCGAGGTCGTAGAACCCCGCCCGCAGCCATCCATCCGCCAATGACTGAACTGGCTTTACCGGTCCACGAGTTCGTCGGAACCCAACACGTTTCAGTTCCCTTGGGAACTTCGGCTTCCCCTGCGGACGAAGGAATCCACCCTGTACGTGATCCGTTGCCTACGACCCGACTTGAGCCAAACCAAATCGCAATCGACGACCACCTTTACAAGCTCTAAAGGGAGAAACGATGACGCCCGTAGCCCCGGAAACGGTAGGCACACAGGTAGATAGCATACCAGTCGCGCTTAGCACGCGGTTCTTGGAACATTTCAGCGAACAGCTCTATGCGTCGCCGCAGAAGGCGTTCGAGGAATTGATCTCGAACGGCTGGGATGCGGGCGCCGACCTTGTGGACGTGCGTGTGGCTACTGATCTGCAGGCCACGGACGCCACCATGGCGGTGTTTGACAATGGTACATCAATGGACCTGGCCGGGCTTCGCGAGCTCTGGCATATCGCCTTTTCTCCAAAGGAAGGTCGCACGCAGGAGCACGGCCGCCCACTCATCGGCAAGTTCGGGATAGGCAAGCTGGCCACATATGTCCTCGCGAACCAACTCACCTACATATGCCGGGCGGCGGACGGTGTGATCCGACGCGTCACAATGAACTACGGTGACGTCGACACCAAGAAGGAAGCCGGCCCGGATCGCCTGATCAACGATCTGGAGTTGGACGTATTTGAACTGGACACCGAGGACCTGGCCAATGCGCTGGAATCCGTTTACGGCGGCGCCGAAATCCTTGCGTTGACCGACCAGCGGACTCCGGATCGACGGCAGGCTCCAGACTCTGAACCTGTCGCGTCGCCGGTCCATCATGAGGAGTTTGGCGGCACGCCATCCGAATTGGATCGGCAGGAAAGCGGGACGTGGACGCTCGTGATTCTGTCCGAACTCAAAGCTGCCGGCCGGGATCTGAAGATTGGGGTCTTGCGCAGGATGCTGGCGGCAGCGCTTCCGTTCGGGTCGGAGATGACGATTGGCGTAAACGGCGAAAGGCTGAGATCGACCAAGATGGACGCGCCCTTGTTCGAGGAGTGGGTCATAGGACCGGATCTCGGGATTGACCACATCGAACTCGATGAAGTACACGACGGGCCTGAAGAACACGGAGAAGCCCCGGACGACGATTCGAGTGGTGCGCACGTCCAGGCTACGCGAATTCAACTCACGGTCGGGCACCACCCTTACCCGCACGTCGAGCTCCCTGAAATCGGGCGCGTTACCGGTTTGGTCCGGTTGTTCGATGAGAAGATCAGCGGAGGCAAGAGTGAACGACGGGGAGCGTCGAACGGATTCCACGTCAATGTCCTCGGACGAATCGTGAACCAGCACGATCCGAGCTGCGGCGAGGAGAACCTCAACCACGCCGCCTGGGCGCGCTTTCGCATGACTGTGCGTGCCGACGGTCTAAACGAGTACCTCACCACGAACCGAGAGCAGTTCAAGGAACGGCGAGGGATGAAGATCTTTCGCGCCTTCCTGCGAAAGGCCTTCAACAAGGCGCGAAGCGCTTACGACAGCGACGCCCACGCGATGATGCCGGATGGCGGCGACGTACTTGTGCGATCCCTCGGAGTCGTATCGCTCAGTCCCCTGCGCAGCGTCGTATCGGAGGCGCTTCGCACACAGCCCGCCATTCCCGCGTTGTTCGACGAGACTGGGATAGGTGATCGAGAAGAAAGGAGGCGGTCGTGGCGGGAAGACACGGCCGAGAACATCAAGAACGCTCTCGGCACAGTCAAGTACGAACAACTGGAGGACGATAGTTTCGTCAAGTTCAGGATCAGGGACAGCTCCGTCGTGGTCAACAAGGAGCACCCCTTCGTCCTGGAGCATTCGCACAGCAAGGCGGAAAAGGACCTGATGCGAACGATCGCGATGATCGGCCTGTTGACCGATGTGTACGCCCTCGACATCGGAATCGAGGCGAATCTGCTCGAAAGCATGCGCGGCTACAGGGACAAGCTCATGCGCTTCCGGGCGCTGCAACGGCGTCAGTCGGGTGTCCTTATCGCACGACTACTCAGGAAGATGCAACACGACAGCCGGAACAGCAAACACCTGGAGGCGGCGGTCTCCGACGCGCTACGGTACTTGGATTTCGATGTTCGAGACCTCGGGGGCTCGGGCGAACCCGAGGGAATTGCTCGGGCGTTCCCAACTCCAACAACCGTCAAACCGACAGCGGAAGACCCGCGCCCCCCCTTGTACAGCTTCTCCTTTGACGCGAAGACATCAAAGCACGCCGTCGCGCAGACAGGGAACATATCGCTCGATGCAGTCGTCGAACACCGAGAACGTTACAATGCTGACCACGCGCTGGTGATTGCTCCCGGGTTCAGTGCAGGTGCATTGGCAACTCGGTGTCGGCAGCAAGAGGTCACTCCGATCACGGCGAGGGACCTCGGCACGCTGCTTGAGTATACCGTCGAGTACGGAGCCATTCCGGTCACTGTATTCCGCGAAATCTTTGAGCTTTTCGATCCCACGGAAGTGTCGGCTTGGGTGGGGACCCTCGCCGGCAGAATGGCGACGAATCGAAAGCTGACGATCAACGTTTTCATCAATGCACTTGCGGCACTCAAGGGCAAGGTGCCGGATGCCCTGTCGGCCTCGTTGGTCGGCTTCACCTGTCGCGAGACACTGGGGGTGGTCGAAGTAGAGGACTCTGACGTTATCTCACTTGCAAAGGGCCTTCAGGTGATCGTGCCTGACCTCGTCGGTGTGGACGACGACAAGATCGTGGTCAACGCGAGCGCTTCTCATGTCGCGGCGGCGGTTCAGGCTCAGCTCGAGAAGCTCCATGAGGACGATGACGATGGTCAATAGGTCGAGGCAGCAGGTTCTGAAGCCGATCCACCCATTCCCAGCGCGGATGGCACCCGATCTGGTGCTGGAATGGCTGCGCGCGATCGGCGACAACCGTCGAGTCCTCGACCCGATGGCGGGGTCCGGAGTCGTCCTGCGGCAGGCAATCGAACTCGGCCACGAAGCGGTCGGGTTCGATCTCGACCCTTTGGCGGTGCTCATGGCGCGAGTTTGGACGACACCCGTCACTGAGGAGAATCTCGACGGCTGGGCGGCCCGGGTTGTTTCCGAGGCCCGGGGGACAAGCGAGAGTGACGTCCAACTGGATTGGATGGATGACGATGAAGAGACCCGGTCATTTACCGAGTATTGGTTCGCGGCATCTCAGAGGGCTGACCTCAGACGAATCGCCTTTGTATTGAACAGAATCGGCCAGGGCGATTGCGGCGAAGACAAGGCGTCTCTCGACGCTATCCGGCTGGCACTTAGTCGTATCATCGTCACCAAGGAACCGCGTGCGTCGCTGGCAAGAGATACGTCGCACAGCCGCCCGCACAGAGTTCTAACCGATTCCGACTTTCAGGTGTTCACTGCCTTTGAGCAGTCGATCCGTTTTCTGCGACGACGGTTGACAGGGCATCCACCGAGCGGCGCGGCCCATGTGGCGTGGGGCGATGCGCGCAGATTGGAGGCCTTGGACGACGGAATGATCGACGCGGTCATCACGTCTCCTCCATACCTGAACGCTATCGACTACCTCCGAGGTCACCGTCTCGCGCTGGTGTGGCTAGGGCACGGGCTTCGGGAGTTGCGGCACATTCGTTCGAGTAGTATCGGTGCCGAGCGGGCCCCGGATGATCGCACAGCCGCTGCGATGTTTTCGCGCATACGGCAGGCGATGGGGAATCTTGAGCAGTTGCCGAATCGCTACCGTCTGATGATTGCGCGATACGCGGAGGACATCCACCTGATGATTTCTGAGATCGCCCGCGTGCTGCGCCCGGGGGGGACGGCGACGCTGGTTGTCGGCAACAGTTGTCTAAGGGGCACGTTCATTCGGAACGCTGCCGGCGTAGCCGAAGCGGCGAGAATGGTGGGCCTCACGCCCACCGGTGTGCGCGAACGCGTGTTACCCGACAACCGGCGCTACCTGCCAGTCACAGAGAAAGGCCAGCTGGGGCGTAGAATGCGGACGGAGACAGTTTGCAGCTTTGTTCGGTGAAGGTGAAGGTGTTGCGGCAATTGATCCCCCCGAGGCCAAGTGGCAGCGGGACCGCAAAACCGCAATAGGACCCCAAATAGATCCTCATAAGACCCCAAGGGCTCATCAGGGGTCTCATTCAATCCTCGACAGAATTGGACGTTCGTCTCCACCGCGCCGCTGGACCGCGACCAGTGGACCGTGCCAAGCCGCGGCTCCTCAACGCTGCCAGAGCCCTCTTCACTTGCCGTTCGCTGGCTTGCAAAGGTATTTGGCCACGGATCTCACGCAGCGCCAAGCCGTCGTCTGCTCGATCCAACAAGGCGAGAATCGCTTCTTGCCGTTCGACCAAGTTGTGTCCAGTGTGTCGCGACGGCACGACCTGTCCATGTCGGAAGCGCACCGTCACGCAGTCGCCGCGTTCCTCGATCTCGGGCCGTGGCAGTCCGGCCAAAGTCGCCAACTCGGCCATCTTGAGCGTTCCCCGCCCCCACTCCTCGATGATGCCGCGCCGATAGAAGGTGCGGGCAATCAGCGGGTTCCACGGTCTCGACTCGTGCGGCCCGAAAAGCGCGGCCGGAGTCAGGCCGAAATGCAACGGACCGGTCGACGTGACTTCGAGGCGATCATCGTACACCGCGAGCCCCACCGATCCGCCGCCCAGCGCATAATCCCGGTGGCACAGGGCGTTCGCCACCGCTTCTCGTGTGGCGAGAGGCGGGTAGAGCGGCTCGTCGATACGCCCGATGCGGCCCGACTCGAACCGGCTCGCAATGGGAAGCGTGTCCCGAAGAAAGCGTTCGGCATGCGAGATAAGCGCGAATGCGTTGCCATTGAACTGCCGGTTGTCCAAGAATTCGCTTCGGTCCATACCCTGGAAACGCGCCACGCGAAGCAGGCACTGCGGCAACTCGCATTCGAGACGCTCCGGTCTACCAAACAACACCGCCGCCGCGCGCAACAAGACGCCGCCGCGGAGTAGTCCGAGCCCGCGGAGCAAGTCCTCAGGCGCCCGGCTGCCCGGCTCGTTCAACCGACCGATTCGCACCGCTTCGGCCACAGTGTTGCGGACCTCGTCCACATCCAGATCCTCGACCTTCCATCCGGTGGCGGGCTGGTTCTCCCAACGCTGCTCGCTGTGCATCCGCTCGAAGAGCATCCGATTGTACTCCCCGGCGGACATGGTCACCGTCGTGTTGCCGACGCGGCGATAGGCGGTTCCGCGGTACTGGTAAGGCTGCACGGACCCCTTGTGCACGCTGACCGCAATGACATCGCGTCCGTCCGCGACACGGATCCGCCCGACCTCCGGAAAAGCCGGAGGGTCGATCCTCTGAATCTCGGCACCCACCTCCTCTATCGTCCGGTCACTCACCTGCTGGCCGACGACACTTCCCTCCGGCGTCACACCGAACAGCACGTGTCCGCCCCGGTGATTGAGCATGGCGCACACAGTGGCCGCTGCCTCACGACGCGTTCCCGTCGTACGCTTGAACTCCAGCGTCTCGGATTCGGGTTCGGAGGCCAGCGCCAAAATCCTCTCAAGCACCATGGACGAATCTCCATCTCTCCCGTCTTCGAGGCGGATCCGCCCCGGCCCCATTGAAGCTGCACATTCCCACTACGCAACCAATCCTGCATTGACCTGCCGGAGCACCTCGAAAACGCCGTCGATCACGTCCGAGTTGCCGTCAAAGAGCGCGTCCGGCCCCTCTGCGTGCAGGTGGCTGAACGGTGGCTCGTAGAGCGCCGTGGCTTCGATGACACCTCGGGCGCTGAGTTGGTCGATCACCATCTCGATAAAGCGTATCTGCGGGGACGTGAGGCTCCTGTCGGCCAGAAAGCCCGAGAACGCGGCCTTTGCCGCGCTTCGATCCATCCCCACCAGACTTCTTACGAAATGAGCGAGCGATGGAGACTCGGTGCGGGCAAGAAGCCCCGAGAACAACGTTTCTCCGTCATCCTCGCCAATTTCGACCAAGGTTGATTCCAGCCCCTTCAGGTCGGCATCGGTGAGCGGCTGGCACGTTCTTAGTCGGTGGATGACCAAGTGATCGTGATGATTGCGGAGGTATTCCTTGACCTTCTTCTCGTACTGAGCCCCGGTCATCTTCGGCGTATAGGGCGCAGGTTCTTCTCGGACCTCCCTTACCTCATCCTGGAAGTTTGTGTAGACGATCGTCCGCGTCTTTTTGTCCAGGAATGGGACGATTCCCCTCAGCCGGAGCCGCAGGTCCTCAATGCCGTTGAGGCCGATTCCTTCCCAGAAACCGGTCTCCTGTAGGGAAGCCAGATAGCCGAGCTGCATCTTCACTGCCGGAATCGTGCTCTTCTCTTCGAGCAGCATGGCGATCTCGACGACCCCTCGCCGATGATTCTCGAAGACGGTCTCGTTGCCCTCGGCCGAGGCAAGCTGCATGCGAAGCGCGGTGAGATCGAACAGCCGTGACTCGATGTCGTCTGTCTTGATCTCGCTCGGGAGTCCAGCGACCTCCAGTTGCAGGGTCTCGACATCGGACTCGCTGAGTTGCTCCCACGCCTTCCGCTCACGGAAGCGGTTGACCGATTCAAGGTGCATCTTCACGATGAAGTTTTCGGGATTCATCGCGGCCACTTCGTGGTGGAGTTCATCAGTAAGCGAGTCCGCCATCTTCGTGTCCGGGTCCAGGGCGAGCGTCGTCTGGACGTGGGACAGGAGCTGGACGCGAGAGCGGAATAGGCGGATGCCGAGGGGCACTCCACTACTCGGCTCGATCCCTTCCGGGTTCTCCCGGAAGAAGTCGAAGTTGAAGCAGAAATCGAAGACGCGGAAATCCTGCTTGTCCTCATCCGGTCCGAAGAGGTCGGGGCAGAGCCGCGTTCCACGTCCGATCATCTGCCAGAACTTGATCTTCGAGTAGACCGGCTTGAAGAAGACGAGATTCGCCACCTCGGGCACGTCAATGCCGGTGTCGAGCATGTCCACCGAGATTGCGAGATGCGGAGCCTTGTCCTTCTGCGAGAAGTCGTCGATGAGGCTCTGCGCGTACTTCGCGTAATGATCGATAACACGGGCGAAGTGTCCCGCGTGCTGCGGATAATGTCGGTTGAAACGTTCCTCGACGAACTCCGCGTGCTCGTGATTGCGCACGAACAGGATGGTCTTGGCCAGCCGGTCGCCGCCATCCACCTTGTGGCCATTCTCCATGAGATGCTGGAGCGCCTTGTCCACCGTGTCTTCGTTGAAGAGCCAGTTGTTGATCGCCGATGCGTTGACCCTGTCCGGGAGAGCGTCGGGGTCCGCCTCGTCGCCCCAGTCGAGGCTTTCCCACTGCTCCTTCTCCTGCTCGCTCAAGGAGTCGTATGCGATGCCCTCGCGCGGGAACTTCAGATCCACCTTCTGTACGCGAGGTGGCACCAGAAAGCCGTCCGTCACAGCAGTGTCCAACTCGTAGGCATCCGTGGGAACGCCCGGCTCCAGATCGAAGAGGGCGTAGGTGTTCCGATCCACCTCCTCGCGCGGTGTCGCGGTCAGCCCGACGAGCAGCGAGTCGAAATAGCGGAAGATCGCTCCGTACTTCTGATAGACCGAGCGGTGCGCTTCGTCGATGATCACGAGGTCGAAATGCCCGACGCTGAACCGGGCTTCGTTGCCTTCCGCCTCGTCGATCAATCTCATCATAGTCGGATATGTGGAAGCGTAGACCCGACCGACTTCGTCCCTCTCGGTGATGAGGTTCACCGGGCTCGATTCCGGCAGATGCGTCTTGAACGCGCTCACCGCTTGGCTAACCAGCGACACCCGGTCGGCCAGGAACAGCGTTCGCTTTACCCACCCCGCCCGCTGCAAGAGATCCACCAAGGCGATCGCCGTCCGGGTCTTGCCGCTTCCGGTGGCCATCACCAGGAGCGCCTTGCGCCGCGCTTGTGCGAACTGCTCCGCGATGCTCCCGATCGCGCGCTTCTGGTAGTAGCGGTCGACGATCCGGTCCCTCACCCGCGCCACGTCCAACGCCTCTCGCTGGGCTCGGCGCACGATCAGCGATGCCAGTTCGCCCTTCTTGTAGAACCCGGCGACTGTGCGCGGCGGATAGAAGAGGTCGTCCCACAGGCGGGTCTTGTAGCCGTTGGTGTAGAAGATGACCGGCCGTTGCCCGTGCATCGCCTCCAGGCAGTCCGCGTAGAGCTTTGCCTGTTGCTGTCCCTTCTCCGGATCCACCGTGGTCTTCTTTGCCTCGACCACGGCCAGTGGTTTGCCATCGTCTCCCCACAGCACGTAGTCGGCGTAGCCGATCCCGGACTCGGTCGGCATTCCAACGACTTCGTATTCGCGGTCCTGAGCCCGGTCCAGAGGCCAGCCAACGCGCTCCAGATCGAGATCGATGATGAGCCTGCGGGTCTTGTCCTCGTTCCAGTCGTGGGTATCGGGGACCGCCTCGTTTTCCGCCTTGATGGCCGCGAGGCGTTCACGTAACGCTTCCAGCGCGCCCTCGATCTCCCTGCGAGCCGCAGTCGCCACGTCTCGCTGTGTCTTCAGGACCTCCAGCTCCCGGGGACTGGCGGGGGTTCCTACCGGTTCCACTCTCGGAACGAGGGACTCGTCGAGCGTCGCGCCTTTCAGGTGCTCGGCACCTTTTCGGAGGTAAGTGCAGCCCGTCCAGTAGAGAACGTGATAAAGCTCGCGCAGGACATCCAGAGCCCTTTGGGGTGTCGGCGACTTGTTGCCGTGGACCGCCACGTTGCCAGCCTGCCGGATGAATTCGGCCTTCCGCCACACGACGTCCTGCAAGAGTTCACGGAAGGCCGGGTCGCTGATGTAACTGTCTAGGTTGGTGACCCTCGGGGGCTCCAGAGTCTTCTCGATTCTGTAGATGCGTTTGACTAGGCGCTCAAGTGCATGTCTGGCATGGAAGCAGGATGCGCGTGGGTCGGCGAAAACATGCCGCTCCGCGAAACTCGCGCTCTCCGCCACATGCGGGAATTCCTGTCTCAAGAAATCGAAGTTCGCGGATATCTCCATCAGCGATCAGAGATCCCCTCGGAAGGCACGAGATTGCAGGGAGGCAAACAGAGTGTCGAGTTCAGCGAGGTGAGCTCGTTGGCAGGCCTTCTGCTGCTCGGCGGATTTGGCGATGACGGCGTAGCGGTGTTGGAGGTCGAGAGGGGGCAGTCCAACCTTGAGTCCCTCGATCATCGTTCGATTGAGGTTCGACATTGTGACCCCCCGGGAGAGTCCCTCAAGGAGGCACTTCATCGACTCGCTGGAAAATGTGGTCGCCAGGAAGAGTGATGACAGCCTTTCCGGGTGAGTACGAACAAACAGTGACCCGGTACCGCAGAGCATTCCCGCCTCGGTATCAGAGACGATGGCACATCGACCCATCTCTCCGCGCCTCCCCATAACCACGTCACCGGCTTGAAGTCGATAGTTGCCGAGAGCCTCAGCCTTCTGCGGCGACACGGTTTGCTCAACACTGACGCGAATCTGCCCAGAGACGATGTGCATCGGATTAACCAGAGGAACGCCACCAACGATGTAGTCTTCTTTGTGGAGAAGCGACCCAAACGGGCCAATCTGCACCGTTGACTTCGTTTCCTTCAGTGCGCGGACCTCCCATCCCATGGGGTTGGTGACCGGATCGCCGAACATATCGAGGAAGGTGGATTGGAGCAGGGTATCGAGCTGGTCGAGGGCTTCGCGGCGTTTCGCACGCAAGGCGTCCGCCGCATCCAGAATCCCCGCGATCCGCTTCTGCTCGGTGAGGGGTGGGAGGGGAATCTGGAGGAGCTTGAGCTTGGCTTTGTTGAGTGTCCTACCCTTTGCGGCTCGGTCCACTAGGCGGTCATAGTCAATCGAGCCAAGTGCCCAATACAAGTAGTCACGGTCCGCTATGTCATGGTCGAGAACCCGAAGGGCCGCGATCGCCTCGTTGGTGAACAGGTCACAACCCGCGATGGCTCTCTTGCCAAGCGAGAGCTTGAAGCTCAAGAGAAGCGTGCCGCGCGGAATCCACTTCGATCGGCTCTTAGCTGCGCCGATGCGGGTGATCCTCTCCTTGGTCGTCTTGACAATTCGATCCTTCGCAAGATCACTGATGGTGACCCACGGTAGCTCTCCGCCCCAATACTCAGGAACCGATCGGGACGGCGTCCTGCCGATCTGAATGTCGCAGATCTGCTGAAGAGAGACGGTTCTCATCCCAGCAATCCTTCCAACACCACCCGCCCCTCCGCGATCTCGGCCTCCAGGTCCGCCAACCGCTCCAGGATCACTCTGGGGGGATCGTGCTCGATCGCTTCGTATTCCACCTCCTTGTAGCGGTTGATGGACAGGTCGTAGCTGTTGTCCACGATTTCGGCCTTCGGTACCAGAAAGCTCTGATCCGTCCGCGCTCGCTTGCGCTCTGCATCGCGGTCTCGCCAGCGGGCGAGAATGTCGACAAGGTCGCTCTTCTCCGGCTGCGGCGTCCGCTTGTCGTCCAGCGAGTAGCCGTCCTCCTGCATGTCGTAAAACCAGACGTGGTCCGTGCCGCCGGAGTTGGTCTTGGTGAAGAGCAGGATGGCCGTAGACACGCCGGCGTAGGGCTTGAATATACCCGACGGCATGGAGACGACGGCGTCGAGCTTCTGTTCCTCGACCAGGATCGTTCGCAGGGTCCTGTGCGCCTTCGTCGACCCGAAGAGCACCCCATCGGGCACGATGACCGCGGCCCGTCCCCCTGTCTGGAGTAAGCGAAGGAAGAGCGCGAGGAACAGCAACTCGGTCTTCTTGGTCTTGGCGATCCGCAGCAGGTCCTTGGCGGTGGACTCGTAATCGAGGCTTCCGGCGAAGGGTGGATTGGCGAGGATGAGCGAGTACCTCTCCCCATCGTCTTGATCGGCCTGAGCCAGCGAGTCCCGGTAGCGGATGTCCGGGTTCCCCGCACCGTGCAGCAGCATGTTCATGCTGCCGATGCGCAGCATCGTACTGTCAAAATCGTAGCCGTGGAACGTGCCCTCGTTGAAACGGCGGCGGGCGGAGGCATCCTTGTAGATGGTCTCGCTATCGTGTTCGGCCAGATACTCGGCAGCGGCGATGAGGAAGCCCGCCGTGCCGCAGGCCGGATCGCAAATCACGTCCTTCGGCGTCGGCGCGACCATGTCCACCATCAGCTTGATGATATGACGCGGGGTGCGGAACTGCCCGTTTTGACCGGCGGTCGCGATCTTGCCGAGCATGTACTCGTAGAGGTCGCCCTTGGTGTCGCTGTCGGCCATGTCGATGCCGTCTAGCTGATCCACCACGTTCGCCAGCACGCGGGGCGTCGGCATCATGAAGAGGGCGTCCCTCATGTGGTGTGCATACGTGGAGCTTCTTGGGACACCGGTTTCCCCGCTCTGCCCCAAGGCTTTCATGAAGGGGAACACCTCGTCGCGCACGGTGGCGAACATCTTCTCGGGAGCGGTCTCCCTGAAGCGAGACCAGCGGATGGCGTCCTGATCGGGAGCGAAGATTGGCTGCTCGATGGGCTTACCGGTGCGTGCGGCCTTGTTCTCCTTCAGCGTTTGCAGCTCGTCGAGCCGTTTGATGAAGAGAAGATAGGTCAGCTGCTCGATGACCGAGAGCGGGTTCGAGACTCCCCCGGACCACATCGTGTTCCAGATGTTGTCCACCCTGGTCTTGAGTTCGCCTGTGATCATCGTCTTGTATGGCCTTGGGCGAGTGTTTTAGGGTCGGGCCGGCAGCCTAGCCGAGGAGGCCGGCACGGCCCACTAAGCCGGTTCGCGACTCCCAGATCCTGGCTTTCAGCGCCTCGTGCGTAAGGGTAGTGCTTCGGACGGGTCCCCCCGCCATCCGGGCACATTGATCTCCCGGCCTACCCATCGGCGTTGGCCCTTTCCTCGATCAGGGCACACCGCTGCATGAGGGCGTCGAACGGCTCGTTCCCATCCAGCAACATCCCGATGGAGAGCATGCTGGCGTAATCTTCGGCCAGCGCCTCTTGGGCGGTGCCCGACGGAACGAGCCTGAGGTTCCCCGAAACGGCGGAGCGGTAGTCGATCCGCTGCCGGTCGGAATCGTTCTCGCGGAAGAACATCGCCTTATGCCGCGCGACGGCCAGCGCGAGTTCATGGTCCGCCAGAGCCCGGGCGGCGATCCCGGCGTCGTCGAGACGGACAAGATCGTGCCAGTGCCGCGACCAGCGCTCGCCCCGGACGCGGCCCTGAAGGCAGTAGACGTGCATCGAGGTCGCCTTCTCCCAGAACGTGCGCTCCGGGAGCATGGTGACCGGTCTTGCTTCGGGAAACACGAGGTCGGGAAGGTGGGCGGCGGCGTCACAGACCACTGGGTGGACGGCGTGAGGCTCTCCCGTCGAGCGCGCGCCGAAGTCCACCTGGACCTCGGGCCTAACGATGCCGCGTGGCTCGAACAGCGGTTCGTATCCGATGTAGAGCCGTTCGGCCTCCGCCCGTACCCGCGCCGGGAACCCGGCGCGCTCAAACTCTTCCCTGACGAGCGGACCGGCAGTGTCGCGCACCCATTCGGAAAGCCGAGGACGGATCGCCCGCGTCCAGCGCCTCTCCTGGCTGCGCGTGGGCGGAATCGCCTCTTCGTCGCCGCCCACAACGAGATCCGGCGCAAAGCCTCGAATATCGTAGGTGATGTCGAGGTCCTCGGAGAACCGGCGGATCGCCCGCCACACCTTGGAAAGCGAGGTGCCGCCCTTGAACACCAAGTGCCGTCCGAACGGAGCTTCGAACAGGACGCCGAGGGCTGCCACAACCCAAGTGTCCTTCTCTAGAAGGAAGGTCTCCCGTCCTCCCCGCCGTGCGGCGACATCCAAGGCGTCTCTCCTCTCGGTCGCGGAGAGGCGCTGGAAGCTGGTTTCAGCCATGTGCGAGCCGCCTGCCCAGCGGCTCCGCCATCCACGCGGGCATTACGGCCCGGGCGGCGGCGAGGTCGCTCAAGTCCTCCCCGGTGAGCTGCGGAATCACGGCATCGAGGCTCTTCTCGACCTCGTTTGGGCCGAGCCACGCCAGCGCACGGATGACGACGCCGGCGGTCCGGTGCGGTGCCGTCAATTGCCACGCAGGTGCGTGACGCAACTCCACGGTGTGAGCGCCGAAATGCAGGAGGCGGCCAGAACCGGATGTTAGGTAGACCGAGCGGACGGTGTTCTGCGTCGTCAGCCCGAGCCAGTTGGCCGCGCCCCCTCCGTTCGGCACGATGATCTCACCCCAGAGCGCCGAAAGGGACGCAAGCGCCTTCTCCAGGCGCGGCGCCCGGAGGCCGAATCTCGTCTGGATCGGGCGCATGTAGAGGCCCCGGCAGATTCGCAGGAGCCGCTCCGAGCGCGCGAGGCGGGATAGCGCCCGAACCACCGCGGCGCGGTCGCCGAGGTGCAGCAGGTCGTCCGCCCGTATGGGCGTCGCCTCCGGCTTGGCCTCGGCGTACTCCATGATCCGCCTGGGCAGGTTGTTCATCGCGTTCTCCGTCGCAAGTCAAATCGGTCAACCGAATATAAGCGTCCGCCGGGGACGAGCGACCACGGGCGGGGTGCCGCACGGCCAAGTCCGATCCCGGACGCGCGCGCTAACGGTGCCCGAGAGAGGACCCCATCTCCGCTGGTCCTCCGTTCGGATCCTCACGGCGAGATCGCCCCTCCGCCGGATCGGTCGCTCGATCAAGCCTCCCGATTCCACCGTTGGAGCCCGGATTCCGAACTCCGGGGCCGCTCCGCCGCCGCGTTGGCGGCGGCCTCCAATTCCAGCAAGACCTAGCGGATCGGCGTTGGCGCTGTGCTCGGTCCGATTACTGCGACTCCCAGAGGTGAACGCGCAGAGGGGTTTGGCGCGGCGCACGATCCGTGGGCGGGTGGCCAAGGGTCAGGTCGCCCAGTTAGGTCTCGGTGGGCTCACGCCCAGTGGGCTAGATCGCGTAGGAGAGCGACCAGTGAATCCGCCAGAGGCTCGGAGAAAACACAGACACGATCGCTCCAACTCGGCATGGACTAAGAGAAGATTTCGGCTTATCTTCGGTATGCTATGTTTCGAACGAGCCCCGACGTTCTCACCGCGCCCCGCCGAAATCTCTGGGTCGGTCCGGGCTCCGACGACGAGGGACGAATGGCACAACGCACCGCAATCGAATGGACCGATGTCACTTGGAATCCCACCACCGGATGCACTCCGGTGTCCGAGGGCTGTGACAACTGCTACGCCGAGGCCCTCTCGCATCGTCTGCTCAAGAACGCCTACTCCCGCGCGCTTCCGGTGGTGGACACCGTCGCTAATCGGCAGAACCCGTTCGCCGTGCGGATCTGGCCCGACCGCCTGTCCCAGCCTGCACGCTGGAGAGAACGGCGTCTGGTTTTCGTGAATTCCATGTCGGACCTCTTTCACGTGGACGTGCCGGAGTCCTTCGTTCGCTCCGTCTTCAATGTCATGATCGATGTGGACCGGCACACCTACCAAGTGCTGACCAAGCGCCCGGCCCGTGCGGCACGGTTTGTACGCGGTGCCCGCGATCTGTTTGGCGAGGCCGGGTTGCCCGAGCACATTTGGATCGGTGCCTCGACCGAGAACCAGGAGACCGTGTATCGCGCGCGGCACCTTAGGCATGTCCCCGCCGCCGTGCGGTTCCTGAGTTGCGAGCCGCTGCTAGGTCCCCTGAGCATCGGCAGCGAATTGAGCACGGGTGACATCCATTGGGTGATCGCGGGGGGCGAGAGCGGTCCCAAGCACCGACCGATGGACGATAGCTGGGCAACGGATCTCCGTGACGAATGCGTGATGTTCGGCGTGCCCTTCTTCTTCAAGCAGTGGGGCGGGCGCACTCCGAAGTCGGGCGGGCGAGAGCTAGAAGGCAGGGAATGGAATGAGATGCCGCAGATGGGATGCGGAGGCGGTCACCGTCGAGGAGCGAACGGCGCAGCCGAGGCGGGGCATTGGCAGTGACCGGCAGCCGTCCTAACCCTAGGTTCGGAGGAGAGTGGACCGAGGAGAAGCTCGGTATTCTCGAAGCATACCTCAATGCCTACACCACGGCGCTCAGAAACCAGCCTTCCCGAGAAAGCCCCTTCAAGCTGGTCTACGTCGATGCGTTCGCAGGGACGGGCGAAATCGAACAGGGCTTGCAAGACGATCCGGTTTCGCAGGCTGACACGAAGCA
>VXMI01000070.1 GCA_009841165.1 Gemmatimonadota bacterium
CTCCTAAGTTCATTGGATGCAAGCAGTTGTAAATCCCATGCAACTTGTCCACCGGGCGCTACCTTTCCGCCCTGGGCTCAAGGGGGAAACGCGCATGGTGAAAAAGAACGAACTCGCGAGAATCAGATGTATCGTCGAAGGGGCCTACCAGGACCACTTCGGTGCCCACCAGACCGACCTGATGCTGGAAGCTCGCGTCGATCACAACGGGTACGACGTCGTGGATGTCGTTTTCGTTTTCGACGAGGAGCCTCCCGGATTGGGAGGTAGAAAGACCCTGGATTTCAAGGGGCAGGTGAACGACCAAATGGTGGAAGACGAGCTCCTGATAGATCTGATCTTCGAGTTTCATCTGCGTTCGGAGTTGGAAGAGACGATGGCGGAACAGGCCGCCTGGTGAATCCCGAACATTGGCTTGATGCCGCCGATCAACTCGTCAACGAAGCACGGCCCGGAGCTCCGCGCCAGGTCAACCTCCGATGCGCGGTGAGCATGGTCTCTATGCCCTGTTTCACTGGTTGGCGAATTGCGTCGCCGACGTGCTCGCGGGCGCAACAAGACCGAGGGATCACGGTTGAGTGCGGGATTGTCGCGGCGTCGATCATCGGCAGGTCAAGCAACAGTGCCGGCAAGGCCGGATTCCCACGCATCTGGCACCGACACTTCGCCACAACCCCGGCCGAAAAACGCGCGCTTGCCATCCACGTTCTCTTCAAGGGACGACCTGGCTCGTTCTGATCCTGCCGAAGGTCGCCTGCCAGCCAGGAGCCCCCCCACCTACAACCGCAACGCCCCGATCACCTGCGCAAGGACCGCCACGGCAATCTCCTCCGGGGTGCGCGCGCCGATCGGGAGGCCCACCGGTCCGTGGATCCGTTCCAGATCGGCGGCCGCGAAGCCCAGCGCTCCCAGGCGCTCCCGCCTCGCGCCCTGTGTCTTGCGGCTCCCCAGCGCACCGACGTAGAAGGCATTGCTACGGAGGGCGGCGATCAGTGCGGGGTCGTCGATCTTGGGATCGTGGGTCAGGGCGACGACCCCGGTGCGGTCGTCGGGCCGCAGCGTCTCCATGACGCGGTCGGGCCACTCCTTCACGAGCGCCGCGCCCGGGAAGCGGTCCGCCGTCGCGAATCCCTCCCGCGGGTCCAGCACGGTGACTTCGAAGCCGGCGATCTGCGCCATCGGCACGAGGGCCTGCGCGATGTGGACCGCGCCCACGACGATCATGCGCGGCGGCCGGATGTAGGGACGCAGGAAGACTGCCCCGTCCGGCGTGTCCACGGTTCGAGGGTCTCCGGTTCGGAGGGCCGAGGCGACGGCGTCGCCATCCAGACCCAGCGTGGAAGTCGGCGACCCGGCCTCGATCACGGCCTGCACCCCATCCGTCAGCCGCGTCGCAAGCACCAGGTCGCGCCCCGCAACCTGCGCGGCCACGACCGCTCGCAGTACGTCAGCGTTCATCCGGTTCCGAGACTACCGGTTCCACGAAAAGGTGGACCTTGCCGCCGCAGGCCAACCCGACCTCCCAGGCCATTTCATTGGTGACCCCGAACTCCAGGGTGCGGGGAACGCCCGAATCAATGACTGCGAGCGCGGTCTGGATCACCGCCCCTTCGATGCACCCGCCCGACACCGATCCGGAGAAATCGCCGGTGTCGGTGATCGCCATGTGGCTTCCGGCCCGGCGGGGCGCCGAACCCCAGGTGCGGGTCACGGTCGCCAACGCGACGCGACGCCCCTCGCCCAGCCACTCCAGCGCTTGCGCGAGGACCGGATCTGCGTTCGTGTTCGTGCTGTTCGTATCCATGGCCCCAGAAGTCTACTTCTCCACGCAAGGGACGCAACGTTGGCGGCGAGCGGCACCGACGAACTCCACCAGGCCCTGATACGGGACCACTTCCGGCGGCCCCGCAACCGCGGCGCACTCGAAGCACCGGCGAACCCCGGCCGCGCGCACAACCGCTTTTGCGGCGACACGGTCCTCATGTGGGCAAGGCTCGAGGACGGCATTCTCACCGAAGTCAGCTTCGACGGTCGCGGCTGCGCCATCTCACTGGCTGCAGCCTCCATGCTGACCAGCGTGGCAAGGGGGAAGAGCGCCACAGAGATCGCCGACCTGCGCCAGGCCTTTGTCGACGGGCTAGCTCCCGATGCCTCCCCGCTCCCCAGGGAACTGGGCGACCTGCGTGCGCTGGCGGGTGTGCGCCGGTTTCCCAGCCGGGTACGGTGTGCCCTGTTGCCCTTCGAGGCCCTGGAGGAGGCGCTCCGGGGGTGCCGCGCGGGCTAGCGCCGAGCGCTCGGATTCGATTCGTTCGCGACTCCCTATGCGGCAGCCGGCGCGTCCGACGGAACGCTCCGGGGCAGGTGTTCGTTCATGATCTGGATGAACCCGCCGATGTCGTAGGAGCCGAGGCGTCCCAGCTCGGCCATGACGGCCTCCCAGGTCACGGGCACCGCCCCGGCCTGGATCAGCCGTTGCATGCCGCGCTCGTGGGCGTCGAGGGTGGTGCCGCCGGACACATCCGACAGGGCATAGATCTCGTAGCTTTCGATCAGCATGTTGAGCGCGGGGTACGCGAGGCAGACCTCCGTCCAGAGCGCGCCCATGATGATCTTGCGCCGGCCGGTGGCCTCCACGGCTTCGCGGAAGGCCGGGGTGTCCCATGCGTCGACGGTGTTGCGGTCGATCGGCGAAACATCGGCGAGAACCTCCCGGAGTTCGGGGATGGTGTCCTGCTGGTAGCCGGCCGTTACTCCGACCGTCGACAGGATCGTCGGGAGGTTGTACAGTCTCGCGGCTTTCGCCATGGCGACGACGTTGTTGACCAGCACGGCGCGTTCGATTGAGTGGGTGCCGGCGACGAGACTCGGCTGGTAGTCGATCAGCACGAGTGCAGAGTTTTCCGGCGAGAGCAGGTGATCGTTCCGGGGGTCGCGGGTTGGTGCGGACATTCTGGTCTCCTTGGATAATGAATGTGTAGACAACTATTGTCTACACAATCAGTGTATGTGCGTTGACAACAGTTGTCAAGGGGACTACCATGTTGCGCATGGTGGACCCTACCGCGGAATCGCGCATTCTCTCGCCGGATACGCTACGCCCGTCGGGGGCGATGCTGTCGGCGCAGATCGCGCTCGGGCGCCTTATCGAGAAGAGTGCGGTGGCACCCACGGGCTACGACCCGACCCTGATCGACTTGCTCGTCCGGCTGGACCAGGCGTCGGGCAACCGACTTCGCGGCGTCGACCTCAGTCGCCAGTTGCTCCTCAGCCCCAGTCATGTCTCACGCATGATCGACCGGGCCGAAGCCGCGGGTCTGGTCAGGCGCAACGCGGACCCCAACGATCGCCGCGCGGCCCAAGTGGCCCTCACCCATCGCGGACGGGCAGTGCTCGCCGACTTCGCGCCCCGGCTCGAAGCCGTGATCGAGAAGGTCATACACCGCAACCTGCTTGCGGCCGAAGCCAGGGTCCTCGTGGAGCTCCTCGGCAGGATCCAACGGGCGGCCGTCCAGGAGATCGAGGGCGCGGGCTGACCGAGTCCGGCAGGGCCCGGTGCGCGATACAGGCGCCTGGCCGAACGACCCGCAGCGGGTCTACGCGAGGGTGATCGGCTCGGCGTACAGCTCGGTCGTCAGGTAACGACTGCCGTCGTCCGGCGAGATCGTGGCCACGCGGCGGCCCGGCCCCAGTTCACGCGCGACCTCCAGGGCCGCGACGACGATCGCGCCGCTGCTCATGCCCAGCAGGAGCCCCTCCTCGCGCGCCAATCGCCGCGCCAGCGGGAAGGCGTCCTCCTCGTAGACGGGCATCACGCGGTCAAGCAGCGAGCGGTCCAGGTTGTCCGGCACGAACCCGGGGCCCATCCCCTGGAACTGGTGCTGCCCACGTTCGCCGCCGGAGATGACCGGCGACCGGGCCGGCTCGACCGCGACTACCCGAACGCCCGGTCTCCGCTCCTTCAGAAATCGCCCCACGCCGCTGATCGTGCCGCCGGTTCCGGATCCGTAGACGAAGGCGTCGATCCGGCCTTCCATGTCGGCCCACAGCTCGGGGCCGGTCGTTTCGTAGTGGATGCGGGGGTTGGCGGGGTGGGAGAACTGGTCGGGGTAGAAGGCGCCGGTGCGGGCGGCAATCCTGTCCGCCTCCTCGCGCGCGGCCAGCATCCGCCGCTCCGGATCGGTGAGAACCAGGCGCGCACCGTACGCGGCAAGAGTGCGTTTGCGCTCCAGGCTCGCCGAGGACGGCATGCAGAGGATCAGCTCGTAGCCGCGGGCGGCCGCCACCTGCGCCAGGCCGATGCCGGTGTTGCCCGACGTCGGCTCCACGATGGTCCCGCCCGGCTTCAGCAAGCCACGCCCCTCCGCGTCCTCCACCATGGCAAGCGCGGTGCGGTCCTTGATCGAACCGGCAGGGTTCATCCCCTCCAGTTTGAGCCAGACCTCCGCCATATCGGCACCGACCACGCGAACGAGCCGCACCGCCGGGGTTCGTCCCACCAATCTCGAAAGCATGTGCACTCCTACGCGGGTGCGCCCGTGCCATTGCAGCGGGTGCCGGGCCGTGTACGCGGTCGGCGCAGCGACCAGGCTCGTCAACTCCGAGTCCCGGGGACGCGGCCACCCTTTTCCGGCCCTCCGGGGGGCGCTACTGTTGGCGTCGAAAGCTAGTATCCGGAACGCCCAGAACCGAGGAACCCGACATGCCTGGCCGTATCGCCCCGCCCCTACCCACCCGCCCGGCAGCCATCGTCCGACACGCGGCAGCCGCGGCACGCCGCGCGGCAGCGATCGCCACGCTTTCCGTCCTCGCCGCGCTGGCCGCTTCCGCTCCGCCCACCGCCGCCCAGCTCACCAGCCCCGAGGAGCAGTTCGGTTACCGTATCGGCACCGACTACCAGCTCATCAACTACCAGGGGCTGACCGACTACTGGCACCTGCTGGCGGAGCAGTCGGACCGCATGACTCTCGAGTCGATCGGCCTCTCCGAAGAGGGCCGCGAACAGTGGATGGCGACGATCACCTCCCCCGCCAACCGGCCCAACCTGGAGCGCTACAAGGAGATCGCGCGGCGGCTGGCCCACGCCGAGGGCGTCACCGAGGAGGAGGCCCGGGAGCTCGCCGCCGAAGGCAAGGCGGTGGTCTGGATCGACGGCGGCCTGCATGCGACCGAGGTGCTCGGCATCCAGCAGCTCATGGAGCTGGTCTGGCAGATGGTGAGTCGAGACGACGCCGAGACCATGCGCTTCCTGGACGAGGTGATCCTGCTGGCGGTGCACGCCAACCCGGACGGCCACGCGCTCGTGGCCAACTGGTACATGCGCCACGACGATCCGCTCGAGCGCTCCTCGCAGGGCGTGCCGGTCCTGTACAACAAATACGCCGGGCACGACAACAACCGCGACTTCTACATGGCCTCGCTCTCGGAGAGCGAGAACATGAACCGGGTGATGTACCGCGAGTGGTTCCCGCAGATCGTCTACAACCACCACCAGACGGGCCCGCAGGGCACGGTCATGTTCGCCCCGCCTTTCCGCGATCCGCCGAACCACAACCTTGACCCCATCATCATCACCAGCCTCGACCAGGTCGGCTCGGCGATGCACCAACGCTTCGTCGTCGAGGGCAAGGGCGGCACCACGATGCGGAGTGGCGCCAGCTATTCCACCTGGTGGAACGGCGGCCTGCGCACGACGCCCTACTTCAAGAACATGATCGGCCTGCTCACCGAGACCATCGGCCACCCCACCCCGATCGAGATCCCCTTCCTGCCGAATCGCCAGATCGCCCACGGCGACCTGCCGCTCCCCGTCACGCCGGGCGCGTGGCACTTCCGCCAGTCGGTCGACTACTCCCAGACCGCCAACCGCGCCGTGCTCGACTACGCGTCGCGCAACCGCGAGCACCTGCTCTTCAACATCTGGCGCATGGGGATGAACTCGATCGAGCGGGGCAGCCGCGACTCGTGGACCGTGCTGCCCAGGTGGATCGACCAGGTCGCCGAGGAAGTCGGCGCGCGCGGTTCGATGGACGACTACGAGTCGCACCTGCGCGATCCGGACAGGCGTGACCCACGCGGATACATCCTGCCCTCCGACCAGCGCGACTTTCCCACCGCGACGCGCTTCGTCAACGCGCTTCTCAAGGGCGGCGTGACCGTACACCAGGCTACCGACGACTTTACCGTCGCCGGCAAGGACTACCCAACGGACTCCTATGTGGTCACGACCGCGCAGGCCTTCCGCCCGCACGTGATCGACATGTTCGAGCCTCAGAACCACCCGAACGACTTCCAGTATCCGGGCGGGCCGCCGATCGCGCCCTACGACAACGCCGGCTGGACTCTTGCGCTCCAGATGGGCGTGGAGTTCGACCGCGTTCTCGAAGGCTTCAGCGGCCCCTTCGAGGAGATCGCCTGGCTGGCCGATCCCACGCCCGGCACCGTTGCCGGCGCGGACTCGCCTGCCGGGTACATGGTCGACCACATCAACGCGGCCTTCACCGCGGTCAATCGCGTGCTGGCACGCGGCGGTCAGGCGTTCTGGGTTGAAGGGACGTACGACGAGGCGGGCGTATCGTTCGCACCGGGTGCCTTCTTCGTCCCGGCCGACGACGCCACTCGGTCCGAGCTGGAGGAATGGGGCAGCGAACTGGGCATCTCCTTCCACGGCGTGGCCTCGGCCCCGGCGTCCTCGATGGAGCTGACCAACGCGCGGGTCGGACTCTGGGACCGCTACGGCGGGTCGATGCCGTCGGGCTGGACCCGCTACGTCCTGGAGGACTTCGAGTTCAACTTCGAGGTGATCTATCCGCCCGACATCGACGCGGGCAACCTGAACGAGCGCTTCGATGTGATCGTCCTGCCGGACGGCGCGATGGGCGGCGGCGGATTCGGACGCTTCGGGGGACCCACCGATGAGTTCCTGGCAAGCCTGCCGGACTCGCTCGGCGCCCGGGTGGGTTCCCTGACGCCCGAGACGAGCACCCCGGCGCTTCGCGAGTTCATCGAGAACGGCGGTGCGGTCGTCGCTATCGGGACTTCCACGCGGCTGGGGCAGGAGCTCGGCCTCCCGCTCACCAGCTTCCTCGTCGACGAGGCGGGCAACGGACTCGGCCGCGACGACTACTTCACCCCGGGTTCGATCCACGACATCCGCGTCGAGCAAGGCAGCCCCATCACGCACGGGCTCGGCGACCGCGTGCACGTCCTGCACAGCCACAGTCCGGTCTATCAGATCGGGGACGGGGCCGCGAACGTGCGGCGCCTGGCCTGGTACGACTCGGCGCAGCCCCTGGTGAGCGGCTGGGCCTGGGGCCAGGAGCACCTCGAAGGCGGCACCAGCATGATCGAGGCCGACATCGGGATGGGCAAACTCTTCCTCTTCGGTCCCAAGATCACCTTCCGCTCGCAGCCGCACGGGACCTTCCCGCTGCTCTTCAACGGGATCCACTACGGCGCGGCCAGGCGGCGCGGTCCGGTAAGCTGAGGCCGAACGCGGGATTCAGGTGAACCACGACCAGGGCCCTGTGGCATCCGACGCCGCAGGGCCGAACGGGGACGAGGAAAGCGCGGCCCGTCCGTCTGCCAACCCGTCCAATCCCTTCGAGAACCTCCGGGCCACCACGGTCATCCCGTGGATGATCGTCGGGACCCTGATCCTGGTTGGAGTCTTCCACGTCTTCGCCCTTCTGACTCCGCTGGGCGCCGGGGATCCGCAAGCGTCCGAAGTCATCTTCGGGTTCGCCATCTACGGGGCGCTCGCGTCGTGGATTGTGTGGGCCTGCTGCCGTTCGGGCATCCCCCTCCGGAGACTCCTGGGCGCCCTGCCCGGCGGATACAACTGGCTCTCCTGGACGCGCCTCGGGGCCCTCCTGGCCGTCACGATCGGGTTCTCGTATTCGTCCTGGTTCCTCTTCGCCCATGTGCTCTCGATCGCTGCCCCCGGGGTACTCGAGTTTCTCATCGAGGCGCTGTGGCCCGAATCGGACCCTGGCACGGGTTATCGGCTGGCGATGGCGGTGATCGCCGTCATCCTCGCGCCCATCCTGGAGGAAGGGTTCTTCCGCGGGATTCTGGTCAACCGCTGGGGATCGCGCTGGGGACTGCCCACGGCGCTGATTGCTTCCTCGATCGCCTTTGGCGTCCTGCACGCCAACCCGGTCGGAATCGGCCTCGTGGGCCTCATCGCGGCCCTTCTCTACCTGCAGACCCGCACACTGATCGTCCCCATCCTGTTCCACGCCGCGAACAACCTGGTCGCGACCGTGTGGGACCAACTGGCCGGGGACGCCGGGCCGCTGAACGTCGCGGCCGAAATCCAGGAGTTGCGAGAAGGGATCCTCTTCGGGATCGGCCTTGCCGCGATCACCCTGCCGATCCTGATCTGGTACATCCGGCGCAACTGGCCGGCGCGCGACGCGGCCCTACCGTACGATGCCACGGAATAGAGTCTCGAAGTGATGCCGTGACCCGCATCGCCGCCATCGACGCCGGATCGAACGCGATCCGCTTCATCGCGGCCGACTTCCAGGCGCCTTCGTCGTACGACGTGGTCCACCGGATCCGCGAGCCGATCCGGCTGGGGCACCGGGTCTTCACTTCGGGCGGTCTTGACGACGCGACCATGGACACAGCCGTGGGCGCGTTCCGGCGCTTCCGCCGCGAAATCGACCGGCTGGGTGTGCAGCGCTATCGCGCGGTGGCGACCAGCGCGACCCGCGAGGCGGAGAACCGCGACCGGTTCCTCGATCGCATCCGCGCCGAATCGGACATCGACCTCGAGCCCATCAGCGGCAGGGAAGAGGCCAGGCTCGTCCACCTGGCCGCGCGCACCCGTGTGGATCTCTCCCGCGGAAGGTGGATCCTGGTCGATCTTGGGGGAGGCAGCGTCGAGGTCTCCCTGGTCGACGACAGCGGCATCCTGTGGAGCGAGTCCTACCGCGTGGGGACCGTGCGTCTCCTGGAAACCCTGGCCGCGGCCGACGGCTGCCACGATTCCCTGGAGGCGTGGGTCGGCCGCCAGCTAGGCGCCCTCACCATCCCGCCGCCCGAAGCCTACCCGGGGCCCACCGCCTTCGCAGCCACCGGCGGCAACATCGAGGCGATCGCCCGGCTCGCGCTCAGCTACGTGGATCCGCTCAAGCTGGCGCTGCTGCCGGCCAACCGCCTCGACGCGGTCATCATCCTCCTCTCGGCGATGAGCGTGCGGGAGAGGATCGACGAACTGCACCTGCGTCCCGACCGCGCCGACGTCATTCTCCCTGCCGCGCTGGTGTATCGCCACTTTGCACGTCTGGCCCGCACCGATCACGTGGTCGTCCCCAGCGTGGGCGTGAAGGAGGGCGTGCTGCTGGACGTGGCCGAGCAGGCCGGGTGAGGTCGCCGCCCTCTTCCCCCTACCTCTTCACGGCCAGATGCCGGATCTCCTGGATCGCGACCGACAATCCCGCGAGGCTGATCCGATCCTCGGCTTCGACCTCTTCCAGGATTTCGTGGAACCGGGTCATGCGGGCGTTGTCGTCGGAGTAGCCCAGAACATCGGCCAGCATTCCGTCGCCGTCGAGCGCGTGCTCGGTGAGGTTGCGGCGGATCGCGCCCAGATCCTGCACCAGCCCGAGAGCCCAGCGCTGCTGCCACCGTTCCTCGCCGCTCGTGTTCTCGATGGAGCGGATGAGCCAGGGGATCCGCAGCTCTTCCGTGACCCAGTAGTAGACCCGGGCCGCCTTGATCGGATCGGTGTCGGTGGTGCGCGCGAGGCGCAGGATCTCGAGCAGGTGATCAAGGAAGCGCAGGGCGACCAGGTTGCGCACGAAAGCCTCGTCGTCGACGCTCGGCATGCCGTCCCGGACTCTGCGCAGGAAGTCCTCGCGGTCCTCACCCGCCACGAGCTCGTGGAACTTCTGACGGACGGTGCCGAGACCCTCGAGGCTGCCCTCGATGAGGGCGGTGGTGGATTCCTCAGGGTCACAGTTGGCGAGCACCCAGCGCGTGGTGCGTTCCAGTACGCGGGCGAGCGCCATCGTCCAGCGATAGGTCACCGCCGTGGCGATCATGCCTTCGCGTGAGCGAATCTCGTTCAGCAGCAGCTGGTGCTGGGTCAGCTTGGCCGCCACCAGCCAGGCGCGCGCGATTTCCCAGGGCTCGCGTCCGGTCTCGCGGGAGAGCCGGTAAATGAAGGTCGACCCCATCAGGTCCACGAGATCGTTGGTCATCTGACAGGCGACGATCTCGCGCCGCAGCCGGTGGTTCACCGCTCGCTCGCGCCCGACGACTCGAAGGGCGCCGAACGGGAAGTAGTCGAAAAAGTAGTCGGCGGTGGACGGATCGTCGGGAAGCTCGGAGGAGATGAGAGCGGCCTTAAGGTGCAACTTGGCGTAGGAGAGCAGGACGGCGAGTTCGGGACGCGTCAGGGATTGATTGGCCTCCTGGCGGGAGCTGAGCTGATCCCACGAAGGAAGTCCCTCGGCGTCGCGGTCGAGAAGGCCCGAGCGGCTCAGGTGCGTCATGAACGCCCAGAAGTGGTCGACGTTGCGGCGCGCCCGGTACTCGTCGAAGGAGACCGCCTTGCACCCCGACTCGTTGTCTTCGAGGACCAGGGCCGCGACCGAGTCCGTGAGGTGCTCGACCAGGTCGTTGCGCTCGTCGCGCGTCACCACGCCGGTGTTGAGGACCTCGTTGAGGAGGATCTTGAGGTTCACCTCGCGGTCGGAGAGGTTGACGCCGCCCGAGTTGTCCAGCGCGTCGGTGTTGATGCGACCGCCGCCGAGCGCGTATTCGACCCTCGCCGCCTGGGTGAAGCCCAGGTTGCCCCCTTCGCCCACGACCCTGGCCCGGATGTCGCCGGCATCGACCCGCACGGGATCGTTCGAGGTGTCGCCTGCATCTGCGTGACTTTCGTAGTCGGCCTTCACGTAGGTGCCGATCCCGCCGTTCCACAGCAGGTCGACCGGCGCCCTCAGCACGGCCCGGATGAGGCTCTCGCCGTCGAGGGAATCGACGTCCGCCGGCAGTCCGAGCGCTTCCCTCGCCTCGGGGGAAAGGTCTACCGACTTGGCGCCCCGCGGTACGATCATGCCGCCCCTGGAGAGGAGCGACGTGTCGTAGTCGTTCCACGACGAGCGGGGCAATTCGAAGAGCCGCTTGCGCTCCTCCCAGGATGACTCCGGATCCGGGTCGGGATCAATGAAGACGTTTCGGTGGTCGAAGGCGGCAACCAGACGGATGCACGGCGATAGAAGCATGCCGTTCCCGAACACGTCCCCGCTCATGTCGCCGATGCCCGCTACCGTGAACGGGTCGCTCTGGATCTCCCGGCCCATCTCGCGGAAGTGGCGCTTGACGGATTCCCATGCGCCGCCGGCCGTGATCCCGACCTCCTTGTGGTCGTAGCCGTTCGACCCGCCGGAGGCGAAGGCGTCGTCCAGCCAGAACCCGTAGTCGGCGGCGATCGCGTTGGCGGTGTCCGAGAAGGGCGCCGTTCCCTTGTCGGCGGCCACTACCAGGTAGGGGTCAAATCCGTCGAGGCGGACAACGCGTTCGGGTGGATCATCGTTGCCGTCGAGGTTGTCGGTGATGTCGAGCAGCCCGCGCATCAGCGTGCGGTACTGTTCCCGGGCCTCATGGGCCATCGCTTCGCGTTCAGGCAGGGACCTGAGGCAGACGAAGCCGCCCTTCGAACCGCTTGGCACGATGACCGCGTTCTTCACGATCTGGGTGTATACGAGGCCGAGCACCTCGGTTCTGAAGTCGTCCGGCCGGTCGGAGTGGCGGATCCCTCCGCGGGCGACCGGCGCGCCCCGCAGGTGGATCCCCTCCATCCTCGACGAGCGCACCCACACCTCGTACCTGAGCCGGCTCTTGGATACCGCTTGCAGCTGCTCGCAGTCGAACTTGAACGACACGTACGGCACCCCGCCCGAACGGCGATTGGGGTTGCTGCCCCCGTGGCGGTAGTAGTTCGTGCGAACCGTCGAGAGGATCACGGTCTGGTAGGCCCTGAGCGCCCGGTCGTGCGCGAGCGAGCCGACGTCGACCAGATCCTGCGTCAGCTGCGACCTGATCTCCGCCACCCTCGCCTCGCGTTCGTTCGGACTGTCGGGGCTGTCCGGATCGAAGCGCGCCTCGAAGAGCTGGAACAGCAGGCGCCCGATTCCTGGATAGCTGTCCAGCGCGGTCGGCAACACCTGGCGGCTGGGAATCGCCCCGATCTGGAAGGCGTAGCTGGCATAGGCGCGGAGTACCTCGATCTCCCTCCACGCCATCCCTGTCCGCTGGACAAGCCGGTTGAACCGATCGTTGGTGGCGTCGCCGGCCCGCACGGCCAGAATGGTCTCGGACAGCGCCTCTCCGCGGCCCTCCACGTCCACGCGTTCACCGTCCGAGGTCTGCACGTCGAAGCTGTAGATCGACGAGCCTTCCTTGCCCTCTTCACGCAGTTCAAAGGGAGACACGGCGATCACCCGGAGTCCGCAGTTCTCCAGGATCGGCATGAAGTCCGAAAGTATGATCTGGTGGTGCTTGATGTAGACCTTGAGTTCGCACTTCGCTCCGGCGGAATCGTAGTCGAAGAAACGAACGGCCTCCGTCCGGCCCTCCGCACGCATCGCCTCCAGTTCCTGGATGTCGCGGATGGCCACGCCGGGCTCGTTGGCGGCCTTGTACTCCGGGGCGAACGAGCGCGAATAGTGCCGCGCGAGGCGCCGGGCCTCGTCGGCGGGCCGGTCTTCGCCCAGCAGATCCCGCACCTCGTCGAACCAGGAGCGCGTCAGATCGGCCACGGTGGCCCGCAGCTCCTCGGCGTCGACCTGAGCGAGGTTCTCCGGGGTGCCGCCCAGGTAGAAGTGCAGCCGGGCCTGGTCGCCGGCGCTCATGGCCAGGTGGTAGTTCAGGATCTCGGCATCGTATCGCCGGACCAGCCAGGCCTCGAACTCGCGCCGGAAACTCCCGGAGAAGCGGCTGCGGGGAAGGACCACCATGATCGAAACGCCCCGTCCCAGGGCGTCGCGCCGCACCGACACGAAGACCTCGGCGGTGTTGTAGCGGATCAGGATCGTGCGGATGTCCTTGAGGATCTCCTCCGCGGACGCCAGGAACAGCTCCTCTTTGGGAAGAGAGCCGAAGATCGTGATGACTTCCTTGTAGTCGTGCGATCCCTCGGCGAGCCCTGAGGACTCAAGGATCGCCTCCAACTTCTGCCGCAGGATCGGGATATCCTGTGCCTGTTCCGCGTAGGCCTGCGACGTGAAGAGCCCCAGAAAGCGGTGCTCGCCGGCGATGGAGCCGTCCGGCCGCAGCTTCTTGACGCCGATGTAGTCCATGCGCGCACGGCGGTGGACGGTCGACTCGGCGTTGGTCTTGCTGATGATGAGGAGAGGCCCGGAGAGCGCGCGCTCGGCCATGCCCGGCGGCAGCTGGCTGACCGGAACCGGACGCGCGAAGGTCGATGCCCCTTCGTCCTGCAGGACCCCGAGCCCCGATCCGGGCTCGACCATGACCGACAGCTCGCCTCCGGGCTCGGCGGATGTGAAGTCATAGCAGCGGTAGCCGAGGAAGACGAAGCCGCCGTCCCGCAGCCAGCGCAGGAAAGCCTGGATCTCGCGGAACTCCGCGCGCCGCTCACGGAAGTCGCGCATTCGGAAGTTCAGCTCGGAAACCACGTCGCCGATCTTGTCGACCATGAGCCCGAAGTCGTCCGTGGCCTTGACGACGTCCTCGAGCCGGCGCTTGGTCTCGGCACGGAGGGATTCGAGCATCTCCGGATCTTCGACCCGGGATATCTCCGCGTACACCATCGATTCGGTGCGGCCGCGCTCTCCGGGCGGGTGCAGGTCGGTGATCCGGCCGTCCCCGTCCCGCTCGACGGTCAAGAGCGGGTAGACGATGTGCGCGATCCGGCGGTCGTGGGAGTGGAGGTACTCCCGGATCGTATCCACGATGAACGGTCGCTCGGAGACGTTGGTCCGGACGATCGTCACCGGGGCGTACCAGCCGGGGTCGTCGGTACGAGGGTTGAGCACCTGGACGTCCACGCGGTCCGGGCGGCTCCGGTTGAGGAAGTTGAACGAATGCACGCACATCCGCGCGAGACTCTCGGCCCCCCGCTCCTCCAGCAGGTCCACCGGGGCCTTCCCGATGAAGAAGGGGACAAACTTCTCCAGAAGAGTCTGGCGGTCGCCGTCAGCCTCGTCCTTCAGGACGGCGAGTATGTTCTGGATCGCCTGCAGCTTTTCGGGGGAGTCGGCGCCGGGCGCCGGAGGACTGGAGGACTGCTCGAAGTCTCCGAGCGACGTTACTGCCATACGCGGCGGGCCTCGGATCGGGTGTCGGCATAGGCGGCACCGGGGGCCGCCCGGAGGATCGGCGCTGCGAACATACGAAGCAGAAGATTACCCAACCATCGGGGGTGCCGCCAGACGTTACCTTTGGGTTGAACGAGACGCAGACCCGTGCATGATTGCCGTCCGGGGATCCGCCGCGGGATGCAGCGCAAGGGACCCTTCGCTTCCCGGAGCCGACCAAGTGCGCCTTCTCCACATCGCCGACGTGCACCTGGACTCGCCATTCACGGGCCGGTCCGAGGCCATGCGGCAACGCCTGCGCCGCGCCGCACTGGAAGCGCTTGACCGCTGCGTGACCACGGCGCTGGCGGAAGAAGTGGACGCCCTGCTGATCGCTGGGGATCTCTTCGACCGTGAGTACCTCTCGTTCGAGACCGAGCGCTTCCTGCTGGCGCAGCTGGGGAGGCTCGCGGAGGCCGGCATCGAGGTCGTCTACGCGACCGGCAACCACGATCCCGGAGAGGGAAGCCGGGCGGAACATCTGGATTGGCCGGGGAACGTGACGGTGATACCGGACGGATCCCCCGTCGTTGTTCCGATTGCGGGCCCGGCGGGGGACACGGTGGGGTATGTCACCGGAGCGGGACACGCCACCGCGCGCGAAACCGGGGATCTGTCGGCCGGGCTCACTCCCGTGCCGGACACCGACCTGCCCCAGGCGGCGCTGTTGCACACCCAGGTCTCCTCCGCCGGGGCCGGGGGAGTCCACCACGCCTACGCGCCCTCCAGCCTCGCGAACCTTCGTGCGGCCGGTTTCCACTACTGGGCGCTCGGACACGTGCACCTGCGGCAGGAGCTCTCCGGCGATCCGCCGGTACACTACAGCGGAGGCCTGCAGGGCCGCGGCCCCGGTGAGACCGGCGCGAAGGGCGGGCTGCTGGTGGACCTGGAAGACCCGGGGCATCCGGTCGTGGAGTTTCGCGAGTTTGCGCCCGTGCGGTGGGAGAAACTGAGCGTGCGCGAGCTCAATGACGCGCGCACGCTGGACGACGTGGTCGGGGCGGTGACGAGCGCCTGGTCGGGTGCACGCGAGGCCGATCCCGGTGCGGAAGGCACCGCGTGGATCCTGTCGGCAGAACTCGAGGGGCCGTCCCCGATGTGGGGGCAGCTGCGCGATCAGGCCGAACTCGACACGATCGCCGACGAGGTCGGCCAGAGGATCGGAATCGTCGGTGCCGAGGTTCGGGCCCCGAGAGTGCACCCGCGGGTCCGGGTCGAGGACCACCTGGAGCGCCGCGACGTCCTCGGTGCGACGCTGCAGCTGGTTCGCGACGTAATCGGCGGCGGCGAGACGCTCGGCCTTGCGGATGCCGACCTGGCGGGGTTCGAGGAGGAGCGCGATGGCACCCTCGCAGCGTACCTGGAGCGCCTTCTGGAGGGTGGAGGCGAGGAGATCATGGTGAGAATGCTCGACCCCGAGGAGTTGGCCGAGTGAAATTCGAATCCGTCCATGTGGCGCGCTACGGGTGCCTCGCCGGCCTGTCGACCCCGGATCCGCTGCCGTCCATCGTCGTCGTTCTGGGTCCCAACGAGAGCGGCAAGTCCACCTTCTTCTCCTTCCTGACCAACCTCCTCTACGGCTTCCGCCCGGCCACGCGCGGCAGCCATCCCTACACGCCCTGGTCCGGGGGCGACCCGGAGGGCCAGGCGCGCATCCGGCTCGATGACGGCGATGTCGTGGAGGTTTACCGGCGGCTGACTTCCAGCGGACGCGGCAGCGTGTCCGTGAACGGACGCAGCGAGGACATCCGGAACCGTCCCCTCGGCGCGGTGACGCACGTGAATCGCGGGATCTTCCGGCACGTGTACGCGCTGACGCTGGCCGAACTCGCCAGCCTTGAGGGCGAAAGCTGGAACATCGTCCAGGATCGCCTGGTCGCGGCGCTGGGAATGAGGGGCCTGACCCCGGCCAGGGAAGTGGCGGCGGCCTTCGAGCTGGAGGCGAACCGGCTCTGGCGCCCCGACAACCGGGGGCGGCCGCGCGTTCGTGTGCTCACGGAGGAGCTGAACGAGCTGTACGAGGCCCGGCACGGGGCGACGGAGCGGGACCGTGCGCTGCGGGTGAAGGTGGCCGAGAAGGCGGCGGCCGAGGAGGCGCTGGCCGCGCTGGGAGAGAAGCGCAGCCGCGCGCGGACGCTCCGCGAGATGCTCGAGGACCGCCTTGCCCGTCTTCTGCCCGTCAGGCGCGACCTGATCCGAATCGAGGAGCTTCGTACGGCGGCGGGGCCGCTGGATGCGCTGGAGAACCTGCCGGCCGATCCGCCAGGCCACCTGGAAGAACTGGCGAATGTGCGTGCGGAAGCGGGAATACGCTTTGAGGACTGCGTGCGCGAGGCGGCCGTCTGCACCGAGACGGTGGAGGGATACGGGGGAAGCCATCACGAGGCCGTCGCCGAGGCCGAAGCGAGGATCCGCCGCACCATCGCCGGGATGGAGGCAATGGCCGACCTGCAGCGCGACGTCGTCCTGGCCGAGGAGGAAGTGGCGGAGATGACCAGGCGCTGCGGGGAACAGGCCGCGGCGCTGTTCGATGTTCCCCTGAAAGAAGTCCCTCTCGACGCGCTCGGTGTGCTTCCGGTGCAGACGCTGGTCGAGCGCGTCGGCGCCCACGAGCGGGCGCAAGCCAAACTCCAGGCCGAGAACGAACGTGAACGCGGGCGCAGCCTGATGCAGCTTCCCTCGGTGATGAAGCCGCGAGCGGGCCGGCTCGTCGGTGGTCTCGCGGCCGTGGTTGCAGGACTCGCCCTGGCGGCGTGGCCACTCATGTACCCCGACATGACGCTCCTGCTGGCGGGTGTCCCGGTCTCCGCACAGGTCGCGCTGAGTGCGGCGGTGCTCCTCGAGGTGACGGGGTGGATCCTGCTTATCCTTCGGCACGACGCCGCGCGCCGCTACCGGAAGTACCGCGGTGCCGTGGCCGAGGCCGAAAAGCGGCGAGCCGAGCACCTGGCACAACTCGCCGCGCAGGAGAAGGGCGCCGCGGAGGCCGTTGCCGAGGTGGTTGCCGGCATGCCCGTCAAGCCGTCCCTGCTGGCGACCCCCGGTCTGGAGCTCCCGGCGGGGATCGGGCAGATGATCGAGCTGCTGGATCGCCTTCGGGAGCGTGAACGCGTGCTCGAGGAACGGCGCCAGAAGGCGGCCGACGCCCAGGTCGAGATCCGGCAGGTGCGAGTGTGGGTGTCGGCGCGGGCCGGCGGCGAAGCCGCAACCGACGCCGAGTCGCTCCAGGAACTGCTGGACGAGGCGCTCAAGGTGCGCGAGACGGCGAGCGTCGCCCACCGGCAACTCGACAGCATAAGGGCTAGACGAGCGGAGGCCGAGAAGGAGCGGGACGCGGCGGCAGCGGAAGTGGAAGCATTCGAAACCCTGTTGCAGGGCTTTGCAGAGGGAGAAGCGGAAGAGGGTGCGCGGGTGGCGGCGGCCCGGCTCGACGCACGCCGTCGAGCGGACGAATTGCGGGAGGAACTGGAGGCGGAACACGCCGACCTCGCAGGTATCGACAACGAGATCGCCACCGCCGATGCCGAGGGGGAGACCTGGGACGACCTGCGCGACAGGCTGGACGAGGTCGCCCTGGCCCAGGACCGGCTGACCAGCGAAGCCGAGGAGCTGCAGGCCACGGTTGGAAGGCTGGACACCGGGATCGGGCACCTGGGGAGGGGCGAAACGGTCGACGCCGTCGCAGGGCGGATCGAGGTGTTGAAGGACCAGGTCCGCGAGGCCAGGCGGGGCCGCGACCGGGCCTTCGTGATCGCCAGGCTGGTGCGTGAGGCCGACCGCCGTTTCCGCGACGCGAACCAGCCGGAGCTTCTGCTGCGGGCCGGCCGACACCTGAGGCAGATCACCCGCGGCCGCTACGACCGGATCGAGATGGGGGAGACAGGCGACGAGTCGTTCTATCTGCGCGAGCCTTCGGGGGACCGGCGGATACGGGTCGGCGAGACCACCTCGCAGGGCACGAAGGAGCAGGTCTACCTGGCGCTGCGCCTCGCGATCGTCAACCACCTCGACAGCGGCAAGGAGCGCCTCCCGATCTTCATGGACGAGACGCTCGTCAACTGGGACGCCTGGCGGCGCGACCAGGCCTTCGACCTTCTCGAGCAGCTAGCCGCCGAGCGGCAGGTCTTCATCTTCACCTGCCACCCCGCCATGGCGGCCGAGATGGAGGACCGCGGCGGAAAGGTCATCCCGCTGACCTCCGGCTGAGGACGAGGTTTGCGACGGCGATATGTATGGTACACATGACATAATGTAATGTGTACATTACGGTATCGCCCCCTGCTGCCGCTCGGCCTCCTTCTCGTCGCCGCCCTCGGCGCCTTCGGATGGCTGGACGCGGCCGCGATGCCGCTGCCTCGCCTCCTTCTCCCCGCGGCAGCGTTCCTGTGCTACGCCGCCGCGGGCCTGAGCGCCACACGCGCGGGCACGTCGCACGGCACCTCCATCGCGCTGATCTGGGTGATCGCCGTGCTGGCCCGCCTCGTGCTGCTCCCGCTGCCCCCCGAACTGTCCGACGACATCTACCGCTACCTGTGGGACGGGCACGTCCTTACGCAGGGGATCAACCCCTACGCCCATCCCCCCGCCCACGACGCGCTGGCCGCCATCCGCACCCCCTGGCACGGCGAGATCAACCACCCCGACGTGCCGACCATCTACCCGCCCCTCGCGCAGCTCCTCTTCGCGGCTGTCGCCATCACCGGCGGCGGCGTCCTCGGCGCGAAGGCGCTCTGGCTCGGCTTCGACCTCGGCTGCGGTCTCCTGTTGCAGCGGATCGCGACCCGCACCGGCCGCAGCCCCGCACCGGTCCTCGTGTGGTACCTCTGGTCCCCCCTCCTCATCGTGGAGACCGCGTGGAGCGCCCACTTCGACGCGGTCGGACTCTTCCTCCTCGCGGTGCTGATTCTGGTTGCCGGAAGCGGGGGCCGGGACCCGGGCCGACGACACGCAAGCGGCCTCGGTGCACTCCTCGCCGCCGCCACCACCGTCAAACTCGCTCCCGCGGCCGCCCTCCCCGCCCTGATCCGGCGCCACGGCTGGACCACCGCGGCCGCCTTCGCCACCGTCTGCGCCGCACTCTACCTCCCCTTCGCCGGGGCGGGCCCGACGGCGCTCACCGAGGGCCTCCGCACCTTCGCCCGCCACTGGTCCGCCAACGAGGGCGCCTTCGCGCTGATCCGCGCGCTCGTCAGCGACCCCGTGCACGCCCGGGTCGCGGCAAGCGCCGGGGTGCTCGCCGTCGTCGCCTACGTGACCTGGCGCGGCTTCTCCATCGAGCGGGCCCTTTTCTGGATCATCGGGGCGGGTCTGCTGCTGTCTCCCACCGTCCACCCCTGGTACGTCCTGTGGGTGCTCCCGATGGCCGCCCTGCGCGACAGCCGGCCCTTCCTGTTGCTCGGCGGCCTCGCATTTCTGGGCTACTGGGGGCTCGCGTCCTACGAAGCCACCGGGGTCTGGCCGCAGCCCGCCTGGACCCGGGCCGCGATGTGGGTGCCCGTCTGGCTCCTGCTCCTGTGGACCGCCGTGCCGAGGCCGAGCGACAGATACCCGGCCGCAAAGAGCCCGACGAAGGGCAGCGACCCCCACTGACCGCCGGCCACGGCCACAACCCCCGACACCAGCATGAAGACACCCGCGCCCAGCGCGAGCCCGCGCCCGGGGAATCCGCCCCGCGACGCATCGTAGCTCGACCGCCCCGCGCCTCCCGTCTTGGGTGTCCGCTCGAAGGGATCGCGGAAGCGCCACAACCCGCGCAGAACCGCCCGACTCAGCAGCACGGACAGCCCCGCACCGAGCGCTAGCGTCCCCGCCACACCCCTGGCCGTCCTGCCCGCGGTCCGTTCCCGCCTCCGGGCGGCCGCCGTGTAGAACACGATGAACGGCGCCGTCGCCGCCAGAAACAGCGCCAGGTCGAGCCACCACAGCCCGTCCATGCCCAGCGCCCGCCTTCCCAGCGCGGATGGAACGATGAGCAGGGAAAGGGCGAAGGTGAGCGGATGGGCGAGATGGCCGCACAGATGCACGAAGGCCTCGAACTTCAGCGCCGGCCTGAAGGGGGCGCGCAGCAGACGCGGGAGCACCTTGCGCGCGGTCTGCACCCCGCCCTGCGACCACCGCCGCTGTTGCACGAGGAGCGAAGCGGGCGAATTCGGGAGTTCGGCGGACGCGCCCACGTCGTCCCGCAGCACGAAGCGCCAGCCCGCCATCTGCGCGCGGTAGCTGATGTCCAGGTCCTCGGTGAGGGTATCGGACTGCCACCCGCCCGCGTCCACCAGTGCCTGCCGGCGCCACAGCCCCGCCGTCCCGTTGAAGTTGAAGAACCTGCCGCCCAGGTAGCGCCCGCGCTGCTCCAGAAAGAAGTGCCCGTCGAGCAGCAGCGCCTGGGCGCGCGTCAGCCACGACTCGTCCTCGTTGAGGTGATCCCAGCGCGCCTGCACCATTCCGACCCGGGGGTCCGCCATCGAGGGCAGCAGGCGCTCGAGGAGGTCGGGCGCGGGAACGAAGTCCGCATCCAGGATGAGGACGTACTTGCCCGTCGCCGACTCCAGGCCCGCGGCCAGAGCGCCCGCCTTGTAGCCGGTCCGTTCGGCGCGGTGGTGGACCGTGACGTCCACGCCCCTGCGCCGCCACGCCCTGGCGCGCCGCATGGCCAGGGCGGTCGTCTCGTCGGTGGAATCGTCCAGGACCTGGATCTGCAGGTGCGTCCGCGGATGCGACAGCCGGCAGGCCGCGTCGATCAGCCGCTCGACCACGTGCTTCTCGTTGAAGACGGGGAGCTGCACGGTCACCCGGGGTGGGGCAGTGCCGCCGCCCTTCCCTGGCGCCGCCGCATCGGTGCTCGGAGCACGCCGCCGCGACAGCATCAGCAGCGACAGCCGATGCCCGGCGAACGGCAGCAGAAGCGCCAGGACCAGCGCATACAGCGACACCGCAGCCACGCTCAGGGCCTCGGTCAGGCCGAGGGCACCACCGAATCCGGGAAGATCGATCATGCCGGACGCCGCCGTGCCCGCTCACCCGATTCGGGCAGGATCCCGATGAAGCCGAGGTGGCGCCCGCTGTCGCCCCGCCGGTGCGAGAAGTATCGTCCGTTCCCGCCGCAAAGCGTGCACTCGCGGCTGACGCTCAGGCGCTCCCGCCGAACGCCCGCACCGATTGCGCGCCGCCGGATCACGCCGCGCAGATCTATCGGCGCCGGCCCGGGAGGTGGCGCCTCGCCGAGCGCCTCGAACACCTCCGGTCCCACCTCGTAGCACCGGCCGCAGATCGCGGGCCCGAGGTGCACGAACAGGTCCGCCGGAGCACTGCCGTACTCGCGGACCATCACGTCGAGTCCCCGCTCCAGCACACCCGCCGCCGTCCCGCGCCAGCCGGCGTGGAGGAGCGCGACCGCCCCATGGACGGGATCCGCCACGAAGACCGGGACGCAGTCGGCGAGCGTGACCGTCAGGAGCAGCCCGGCGGTCCGCGTCACATGGCCGTCGCTGTCCCCCAGGACCGATGCTCCCGCCGGCAGATCCGCATGCAGGCGCGTGACCGACCCGTGCACCTGGCGGCTGCGGACCACCGAGCGCCATCCCGAATCCAGCAGGGCCGCGGCAGCCCCGCCGGCCGGATCGGGAGCTGCACGCCCGCCGTTTGCGGCCTCGTCGCCCGACCCGAACCCTCGCCACGTGGTCCCGGCCCGGAGCCACGGTAGCCGGGCGTCCCATCCCGGGATGCTGGTGGTCATTGCGGGCCCCCTGCTAATCTTGTCCACGCGGGCGTCTGCTCGCCGGAAGCGAGCCGTGCCGCCTGCATCTTACTCGGAAGGCAAAAACTACTAGCTTTCTGTCCACCATGAGCAGCACCTACTTCGATAGCCAGAACGCGGCGTACGTTCAGGCCCTCTACGAAGACTTCACGCGGAACCCGGAAGCCGTTCCGCGCCCG
This sequence comes from Gemmatimonadota bacterium, assembly GCA_009841165.1. Taxonomy (GTDB): domain Bacteria; phylum Gemmatimonadota; class Gemmatimonadetes; order Longimicrobiales; family Gaopeijiaceae; genus Bin94. The sequence goes on from VXMI01000070.1 coordinate 22,266, forward strand.
TGGCGGGAGTTCTTCGAGAGTGACGCAGGCGCGTTGCTGGACGCGGGTCTGATCGTCGTCGACGGCAAGTCGGCTGCGGCCGAGGCGAGCCCCGCGGTACCCGCGGTGGCCGCGCCCGCTCCACCCGCCGCGCCAGCGGTGGCCGCGCCCGCCACGCCACCCGCCTTGCCGACTCCGGTCGCCGAGCGCCTGCCCGCGCCCGCCATCGCGGATCTGGACCGCCTTCTCTCCCTCGTGGCCCGGGCAGCCCGACTCCTGCAGGCGTTCCGGGAGCACGGCCACCAGGCGGCGCGGATAGACCCGCTGGGAAGCGAACCTCCGGGTCATCCACAACTCGATCCTGCGTACTTCGGAACGACCATGGAGGAGCTGGAGGAGATTCCCACCTCGGTGCTCTTCCCCGAAGGCGGCGAGTCGCCACTCGCGTTCACGCTGGACCGGCTGAAGGCCATCTACAGCGGCGACCTGGGGTACGAGTTCGAGCACCTGGAGGATCCCGAGAAGGTTGCCTGGCTCTGGGAACAGGTCGAGAGGGGCACGCACTTCGCCGGATACACCGACGAGGACCGCATCCGGACGCTGGACCGGCTCACCCAGGTCGAGGGATTCGAGCAGTTCCTGCACCGCGCGTATCTGGGGCAGAAGCGATTCTCGATCGAGGGCCTCGACATGATGGTCCCGATCATCGACGAGGCGATCGAGCTCGCGGCGGCGGCGGGCGCCAGCGAGGTCGTCATCGGCATGGCGCATCGCGGGCGGCTGAATGTGCTGACGCACATCATGGGAGTTTCCTACGCCGAGATCCTGGCCGAATTCGAGGAGGGCGCGGCGCCCGGGAGCGCGCTCTGGGTGCCCGATCCCGGCACCGGCGACGTGAAGTACCACTACGGTGCCACCGGGGACTATCCGCTGCGTTCGGGCGGTACGGTGCGCGTCACCATGCCCCCCAATCCCAGCCACCTGGAGTTCGTCAATCCGGTCATCCTGGGGATGGCGCGCACGCAGCAGTACGTGGACCGGAACGGCGGCACCGAACGGGATCCGTCGCTGGTCGTGCCGATCCTGCTCCACGGTGACGCGGCCTTCGCCGCCGAGGGGGTGGTGGCCGAGACGCTCAATCTGGCGCGTCTGAAGGGCTACGAGGTCGGCGGCACCATCCACATCATCGGCAACAACCAGGTCGGCTTCACGACCAACCCCGGCGACGGACGCTCGACGCGCTACGCCAGCGACCTCGCCAAGGGCTACGACATTCCGGTCATCCACGCCAACGCGGACGCGCCGGAGGAATGCCTCGCGGCGATGCGGCTGGCGATGGCGTACCGGGCGCGGTTCAACGCGGACGCGGTGATCGACCTCATGGGATACCGGCGTCACGGGCACAACGAGGCCGACGAGCCCGGGTACACGCAGCCGCTCCTCTACCGCTGGATCAACGACCACCCCACGGCGCGCAGGCAGTGGGCCGCGGAGCTCGTCGCGCGCGGACTGATCACACCGGCCGAGGCCGACGAGCGCGTCAGCGCCTTCGCCGCTCGGCTCCGCTCCGAGAAGGACGGGCGCGTGCAGGCGGAGGCAAAGGCGGCGCCGGCGTGGACGACGCCCAGCTACAGCGCCATCGACCAGGACTTCGAGATGGACACCGGCGTGTCCTTCGAGAGGCTGGAGCGGATCAACGACGCGCACCTCGCCGTCCCCGAGGGCTTTGCGGTGCATCCCAAGCTGATGCGCCAGCTGAAGCGGCGGGGCGACGACTTCGGCCCCGACTTCCGTCTCGTGTGGGGGCACGCGGAGGCGCTGGGCATCGGCTCTCTGCTCGAAGAAGGGGTTCCGGTGCGCCTCTCCGGCCAGGACTGCGAACGGGGCACCTTCAGCCAGCGCCACCTGGTTCTCAACGACCCGAATTCCGGCGAGCGCTGCACGCCCCTTGCCAGGGTGTCGGACACCCGTTTCGAGATCTACAACTCGCCGCTCACCGAGGCGGCCACGATCGGCTTCGAGTACGGCGTGGCCGTGGCCGCGGACCGCGACCTCGTGCTGTGGGAAGCCCAGTTCGGCGATTTCGTGAACGTCGCGCAGGTCATGATCGACCAGTTCCTCTCGGCCGGCTGGTCCAAGTGGGGACAGCGTTCCCGCCTCACCCTCCTTCTGCCGCACGGCTACGAGGGGCAGGGGCCGGAGCACTCGAGCGCGCGCCTGGAGCGCTTCCTCCAGCTCTGCGCCGAGGACAACATGCGCGTCGTCTACCCGTCGACGCCGGCCCAGTACTTCCACCTGCTGCGGCTTCAGGCGCTCACCGAGCCCGAACGACCGCTGATCGTGATGACGCCGAAGAGCCTGCTGCGGCTACCTGCGGCGACCTCGGTGGTGGGCGACCTGGTGGGCGGCGGCTTCCAGAATGTGATCGACGACCCGTCGATCGGCTCGGACGAGGCGGGCGAGGAGGTCCGGCGCCTTGTTCTGTGCAGCGGCAAGGTCTACTACGATCTCGCGGCTTCGGAACTGCGCGCCGGGGCCGAGGACACGGCCATCGTACGGGTCGAGACGCTGTACCCGTTCCCGAAGGACGAGATCGAGGCGCTTCTCGACCGCTATCCCAACGTGGAGACGGCCACCTGGACGCAGGAAGAGCCGATGAACATGGGGGCGCTCACCTTCATCCTGCCGCGTCTGCGCGGCGTGCTCCCGACCTCGGTCCGGCTGCGCCACCTCTCGCGGCCCGAGCGCGCGAGCCCGGCCGAGGGGAACCCCCACAACCACGCTGTCACGCAACGCGAGATCGTTACCAGGGCCCTCGGGTGACCGGGGGACGATGCTCACCGCCTCGGACGTAGACGCCGCACGCGCCCGAATCGCGCCGCACGTCGTTCTGACCGGGTGTCCGCAGTCCTTCGCCATCGGCGAGGCGGTCGGCTGCCGGGTGCAGCTGAAGGCGGAGCTGCGGCAGCGGACGGGGTCGTTCAAGGACCGCGGGTCGCTCAACAGGCTGCTGCTGCTGAGCCGCGAGCAACGGGAGGCCGGGGTTGTCGCGGCCAGCGCGGGGAACCATGCCCAGGCGCTCGCCCGGCACGCCGCGTGGCTGGGAATCCCGTGCACGATCGTCATGCCGGACACCGCGCCGCTGATCAAGGTCAGCAACACGCGCGCGAGCGGGGCGAAGGTCATCCAGACCGGGGAGACGCTGTCGGATGGAATGATCGTGGTGGAGCGTCTGATCGGCGAGGAGGGCCTCACACTGGTCCACGCCTTCGACGACTTGGCCGTGATGGCCGGGCAGGGTACGATGGGGCTCGAGATCCTCGAGCAGGTGCCCGATGTGGACACGATCGTGGTCCCGGTGGGGGGCGGCGGCATGATCTCGGGCATTGCGACCGCGGTCAAGGCACACAAGCCGGACGTGCGCATCATCGGTGTCGAGGCCGCCGCGTCTCCAGGTGCGGTGCGGTCGCTCGAGGCGGGAGCCCCCACGCACGTCGACCTCTCGGACACGCTCGCCGACGGGATCGCGGTGAAGCAGATCGGCGACCTCACCTATCCGCACATCGAGGCGTTGGCGGACGACGTCGTGCTGGTCGACGAGGAAGAGATCATCCGCGCGATCTTCTTCCTCCTGGAGCGCGAGAAGCTGGTGGTCGAGGGCGCGGGTGCGGTCGGCGTGGCCGCGATCCTGGAAGGCAGGGCAGGGCTGCGACCGGGAGAGACCGTTGCGTGCGTGCTGTCCGGCGGCAACATCGACATGAACATGGTGTCGCGGATCATCGACCGTGGCCTCTGGGCCGACGGTCGCCTCGCCAGCCTGTCCGTGGTGGTGCGCGACCGGCCCGGCTATCTCAACGAAGTCACCGCCGTCGTCGCGATCGAGGGCGCCAACGTGCTCCACATCGAGCACACGCGCGCCTTCGGCGACATCGCGGTGGGCAAGGTGGGGATCGAGATGAAGATCGAAAGCCGCGGCCGCGACCACGTGGCGGCCATCGTCGCTCACCTGCGCGAGCTGGGGCACCAGGTTGAGGAGGTGTTGTAAAGACTACGTTACATTATGTCATGTTGTCTTTACAAGTCCATAGCGTTCCAGCGTGTGGGCCAGGGTAGGCCGTCCCAGACGCATGCGCTCGTCATCGAGCAGGAACGAGAAGATGTAGCCGGCGCCGAGCATCAGAATCCCGATCAGGAAACAGTACATGACGGCCCGGTCGGGATAGACGTCCTTGAGGTACCCGACGAAGAGCGGACCGCTGATCCCCGCCGCCGACCACGCGGTGAGGATGGTGCCGTAGATCCTCGACATCTTCTGCGCACCGAAGACCTCCAGGATGAACGAGGGCATGGTGGCGAATCCGCCGCCGAAGCAGAGGAGCACGTAGCAGACCAGCACCGAGAAGACCCAGGGATTGGTCTCGGACATGAGAACCCCGAACACGATCATCTGGCTTGCCAGCAGGACCCTGAAGATCGTCACCCTTCCGAAGCGGTCGGAGAGCCAGGCCCAGAGTATCCGTCCCACGCCGTTGCAAACGGAACTCACGGCGATCAGCGTGGCGCCGTACTCGGCCAGAACGGCCGGTTCCAGGGACGGGTCCGACAGCCCCCAGACCTCCTGCAGCAACTCGGATTGGAAGCTGATGACGGAGATGCCCGCCGCGATGTTGAAGAAGAAAACGAGCCACATCACCGCGAACCTGCCGGTGAACAGGTAGGGGCGCGCCGACTCAGTTTCGGGCGGCGGTTTGGCCGCCCTGGCCGGGCCGCCTGGCTTCGCGGCTGGTTCCTCTTCCGGGTTGCTCAACATCAGGCTGCACGGAATGAGGATGCACGCGAAGACGATCCCCAGCCACAGGAACACCGTCGCCAGATCACTGTCGGCCCGCACCACCAGGAACGGCGCGAGGACCTTGCTCAGCAGGAGCGCGCCCACCCCGAACCCCATGACCACGATTCCGGTCGCCAGACCCCGCATGTCGGGGAACCACTTGGCGACCGTGACGACCGGCGTCACGTATCCCATCCCGATCCCCGCTCCCCCGATGACGCCATAGCCCAGGTAGAAGAGCGTCACGTTGTCGAGCTGGAGGGCCAGCGACGCGATCACGTACCCGGCGCAGAACAGGACGCTGCCGGTCAGCGCGAGAACGCGGGGTCCCCATTTCGGCAGCATCTGTCCGGCCCAGCCCGCCGAGATCCCGAGAAAGAAGATCGCGAGACAGAACGAGAGCACGGTCTCGGTGTTGTTCCATCCGTACTGTCGGGCCAGCATCGTCTGGAAGAAGCTCCAGGCGTAGACCGTCCCCAGGCACATCTGCAGCATCGTGCAACACAGTGCAATGACGGTTCTGTGGACCCGCACTCGCGAACGCGCCACCCTACCGCTCCCGGTCCGCCCCCGCCGCACGGCGGTTCACATGCACGAACAACCGGGCCAGTTCGCCCGCTTCGTCATCGCGCGAGAGCACGGGTTCATCCCCCGTCGCGCTCTCGCCTCCGGCCATCCGCACGGCGAACGCCAGCAGGTCCGCCAGCGGCTGCGAGGCCAGGTTCACGAACCAGAAGGTCAGCAGGCTGCCGATCACGAAGATGATGCCGAAGAGGGCCATCTGCGCTCCGATCGCCCTCTGGATCTTCAATCCGAGAAGCTCCAGGTCCATCCCCACATGCACGGTTCCGGCCACTCCGGAGAGGATCGGGGCTCCGACCTCGATGAAGTCGCCCAGCCCCGGCAGGCTCCGTTCCACGGTCGCGGTCGAAGACGCGTCGCTCGCCAGGATCTCGTCGGGGATCCCGGGGACGAACGTGTGCGCGAGAAACTCTCCGGTCTCGCTGGTGATGTAGATGTAGCGGATGCTCTCGATCTGGACGAACTGGTCGATGAGCGACTGCAGCGTGGCCAGGTTCCGGTTCAACAGGATGTCCACGCTGGAGTCGGCGATGTTCTGCGCGATGCTCCGGCTGTTGCTCTCGTATTCGACCGAAAGCTCACGGGAGACGGTGGTGATGGACAGGACCGACACTGAAATCACGATCAGTCCGAAGAGCGCGAAGAAGAAGAAGCGCGTCTTGCGGAAGAGCTTGCGGACTCTCATGCGGGACATGTCAGGAGAACTTGGCCTCCCAGTCCTCCAGGGGAACGAAGCGGTCCCCCTCGACGACCGTGTAGTAGACGCGCTGCAGGCCCTGCCGGCGCTCCGGCCCGAACGAAACCCGCTCGCCCACGCCGAGGTCGTAGTTGCGCACCGCGAAGACCGCTTCTTCTATCCCCGACCGCTGCGGATCGTCACCCATCCGCCGGATGATCTCGGTGATCAGCTTGGCGTTCACGAAGCCCTCGAGGCTCACGAAGCTCTGCGGAAAGGTCTCATAGGGCTCGCCTTCGGTGATCCTCGCCACGTTGTCGGGCGGCGGGGGATCATGGACAGCCATCATCTCGCGATACTCGCGCACCGCAGGGAGCGACGTGTCCTCGTAGCTGGGCACGACCTGCGAATTGACGAGCCAGCGGGTGTGGGAGTTGGGATCCGAACGTCCTTCCTGAAGGAGCTGCAGCATGTTCTCGCTCCCCACGAAGGACACGTTGGCCACCGGAATGTGAAGGCCGAGGTCCACCGCGTCGCGGGCGAAGGCGCCGCACGCCGCGTACGCACCGATACAGATGACCGCGTCCGGGGATCGTTCCAGGAGGATCTCCACCTGCCCGCGCATGCTGGCGCTGAACTGGGTTCCGCGAGTGTAGGTCGCCTCGCCGGCGATCGTCTCTCCGTGCCGGGCCAGTGCTTCGCGGACCCCCGCCCAGCCGCTCCGTCCGTACGCGTCGTTCTGGTAGAAGACCGCGATGCGCCGCCTGCCGATCCGCACGAAGTTGTCGACCAGTCCCGCCGTCTCCTGCCGGTAGGAAGCGCGCAGATTGAAGGCGAACTCGCCGTACGGGGGCTCGCGCTGCGGTTCCGCCCCCGTGAAGGGGAAGAACAGGAAGACCTGCTGATCGCGAAACGTCTTGAGCACCGGGAGCGCGCGGGTGACCGTCGGCGTGCCGACATAGTTGAAGAGAAGGAAGACGTTCTCGTCCTGCATGAGTTCGATCGTGTTGGCGACGCACGGGTCCGGCTGATACCCGTCGTCGAGGAGCTTCATCACGATCCTGCGGCCGTTCACCCCGCCGTTCTCGTTCAGCTGGTTGAAATACGCCATCGAGCCGCGGTAGAGCTCGGTCCCGAGGCCGCGGGACGGGCCGGAGAAGGCGGCCGATACGCCGAGGACGATCTCGTCATCCTGGGGCGGCCTCGACGCGTTTCGCCCCCGTGCCGCGGAGGCGCCGGCGCCCGGAACCATCGAAGCCCCCAGCGACGAAGCCCACGGCGCGGCGAGCAGCGAGGCGAAACCGGACCGGATCAGTGACCTGCGGGTGAGTGCGGGCACGGTGCCATTGGGCCGATGCCCCCGCGCACGTGTGCCGTCAGCGTTTTTCATGCGAGTTCCCGTGGAACCGTAAGAATGGGGTCATTGGAGGGCCACAAACACCTTACCGGCGGCAAATGTAGTCCGCAGCGCCGCGAGCGTCAACGAAAATCGCGTGATCGTCGTAATTTCGCCTTGATCCTGTCACTATCGCCTCCGAATCTGCCCCCCCGGAAATGCCACCACGCTCTCGTTGCCATCCCGGCCCACCGCGGCGACGCCGAAGAGGTAGTTGTCGATGACGAGGCCATCGAGGGTGAAGCGCGTGACCTCTCCGACCCATCGCGAATGCTGCCACCGGGGCGCGGTCGTGTCGCGCCAATAGACCTTGTATCCAACCACGCGCGGGTCGTCGACCGCATCCCACTCGAGTGTGGTCGACGGCTGGACCGCTCCACCGATCAGCACGCCGGTGGGGGCAGGGGGCGCCCAGGCCAGCCGCGCCAGCACGGCGGCGTTCAGTGCGGTCATCTTCGCCGCGTAGGCGGACGGCTAACGGCCAACATCCCGGCAGGAGATCACGTAAGTCAAACT
>VXMI01000229.1:0-19905 GCA_009841165.1 Gemmatimonadota bacterium
CCCCCCCCCCCCCCCCCCCCCATTTTTTTTTATAACCCCCCCCCCCCGCCATCTCTTTTTCCTTTTTTGGGGGCGGGGGGTTTTTTTTTAAAAACTCACTGTCCGGGCCGGCCGCCCGCGCGGCCGCATTGCCGAGCGCTTCGCCGTGCTCGCCGCCGAGGGGCGGGCGGGTTTCGTCCCGTACGTGACGGCGGGCTATCCGACCCTCGACCACACCCGCGAGCTCGTGGCGGGGCTGGCGGAGGCGGGGGCGGACGTGATCGAGCTGGGGATCCCGTTCAGCGACCCGATGGCGGACGGGCCCACGATCCAGCGCTCCAGCCAGGGGGCGCTCGACGCGGGCACCACCGTCGGCGGTGTCTTCGAGGTGCTGGCCGAACTGCGGGGCCGCAGCGAGGTGCCGGTGGTGGTCTTCTCGTACCTCAATCCGATCCATTCGCGCGGTGTCGGGGACTTTGTTCAAGAGGCGGCGGAAGCCGGGGCCGACGGGATCCTGCCCACCGACCTGCCGCTGGGCGCCGACCCGGATCTCGAAGCCCTCCTGGCCGATTCGCCGCTGGACCTGGTCCGGCTGATCGCGCCGACGACGCGCCCGGACCGCATCCGCGAAATCGCGGGCGCGAGTCAGGGTTTCGTTTACTACATTGCCCGCACCGGAGTTACCGGCGCCCGCCGGGAGTTGCGCAGCGAACTCGCGCGTGAGGTCGCCGCTGTGCGCGCGGTCTCGCCGCTGCCGGTTGCAGTCGGCTTCGGAGTGTCCACTCCCGGACACGCCAGGGCCGTGGGGGCGGCAGCGGACGCCGCGGTGGTAGGAAGCGCGCTCGTGGATGCTCTGGACAGCGGTGGCGTGAGCGGCGCGCTTGACCTCGCGCGAGCCCTCAGGACGGCGCTCGACGAGGTCGGCCCAGTCGGTCCCCAAGAGACGGGTCCGGCGTAGCGAACACCGTCTGCACCCGGTCCGGAATCACGGCCCCCGGCGGGGCCCCGCGCGGCTTCCTGACCCACTTGCGCCGCGTCCAGTCGACCGGTACGTGACGCGACCCGCGCGCGCCGGAGTGGTTTGCGGCGAGGACCGCGGCCTCCTCCAGGTCGGCGGCCGGCGGCCGCTCGGGACGCGCCCAGCGCAGGATCACATGGGCGCCGGCGGCGTGGCGCGCGTGCATCCAGATGTCGTCGGGACGCGAATGGCGGAAGGTGAGCGCATCGTTGTGTCGGGCTCCCCGGCCCACCCGTATCTCGATCCCGCCCGAGCTCGTGTATCTCCTGTAGGGAAGGGTCGAGCGCTGCATCCCGGGACGGGGGCGGCCCCGTCGGGGCTGGGCGGGCGCCGCCGCCGGAAGGAGCGCCACAGCCTCTTCGCGGGAGAGTTCGCCGTCCTCGTGGCGCGCGCGCAGCGCGGCGACGCGGGCGAGCGCCTCCTCGGCCTCGGCGATCCGCGCGGGCAGCGCCTCGGCCGCGCGCTCCAACCGTGCAGCGCGCCGGAAAAGGGCGTCCGCATGCTCCTGCGGGCGCACGCGGGGGTCGAGATCGAGCGCGCGCTGCACGCCGTCGAATCCGGTCAGCGACACGCGCTCGGCCCCGCGCCGGATCAGGTGAAGCGACGAGAGGATGAGCGCCCCGTCCTCGCGCAGCCGTGCGGCACGGGCCGTCTCGCCCATCTCCCTGCGCAGGTGCTTCAGCTTGCGCGAAAGTCGCCGCGACTCGCGGGCGAGATGGCGGCCAAGCCGGCCGTGCTCGACCCTCGCGTCGGGGCCCGCGGCCTCCCGCACGGCCGCCATCGCCCCCAGGAGGCTGCCGGCCGACTCGGCGCCGGTGCCGGGAAGCGGCCACGGATACGGCTGCGGCCCGGACGGAAGGTGGAGAATGTGCGGGGCGACATCCACCGCCTCGGCCATCGCCAGCCAGCGCCGGAACCCCTCCTCGGGGTCGGGCGCGGCGAGGACATGCCCGACATTGAGTCCCGACAGGTATTCCACACGCTGCAGCAGCGCCAGGCGAGCCTCCCGGGGCGTGGTCCCCTCGACGAGGCGGCGCCACCCGGCGAGGTCCACCCGGGTCCGCGCGGGAGCCCCCATCCCCTCGCCCGGGGGACACCACGGCTGGCCGACCGGATGAGGACGCGACCGCACCAGCCCCAGCCGCCTTCTCACCCTTGCTTCGGGACCCTCCGCGAACACCACGTTCCAGCGGTTCGTGGCGAGTTCCACGATCAGCGACGGCTGCGGCTTCCTCCCTCGCACGCGCCGGAAGCGCATCACGATCACGCGCTCGTCCCGCACGGCTCCGACTTCGGCGAGCACGGCCGGAAGCGGCTCGGCATCGGCGTCCGGCTCCGACGGTGGTCCGACCACGATCACCCCACGCCCGGGTCGCAGGTCCACCTCAAGCGTGGCATCGCGGAAGTCGACCTGGACCACGCGGGCCTCGCGGTGGAAGGACACGGCGCGGGCGCGGGCCCCCGACAGCCGGGCCCGCAGTTCGGCGGCGACCGCCCGGGCCAGGCACGGATCCCAGATCACGGGCGGCTCGGAGCGGTGTTGTCGTAGTGCGTCACTTCATGCATCGCGTCGCGCGGCGGAGACGAACCTGTGAGCAACCTCCGCGACGGTGGAGATGCTCGCAAGCCGGATGGGTTATCTTTCTCGGGCACGGCGTACCGTGCACCCGCGAACCCTCCGCTTCTGGCATCCTCTGGTGAACGGTCTGTAGATGCGCGGTCTTGTCAGGATGGCGCTGCTGTTGCTGGCCGTCGTGGCGGTGATCGTGCTGGTCGGCTCCGGCCTGGCCCAGTGGATCCCCGACAACAGGACGCCTGGGGGCGGCGCGCTCATGACGGCGGGCGAGGACCGCGTCACGATCGATGTCCGCAACGCCGGTGGAGTGGACGGGATGGCCCGGACGGCGACGAACCACCTGCGGGCGGCGGGGTTCGATGTCGTGAGCCTGGGCAACGCCGGCACCTTCGGACACGACACGACCGTAGTCGTGGACCGTGTCGATGACATGGAGAAGGCGGCGGCGGTGGCCCGTGTGCTGGGGGTAGCGAGGGTGACGAGCGAACCGGACTCGAATCTCTTCGTCGATGTGACGGTACGGCTGGGGTCCGACTGGTCGGTCCCCGTCAGCGCCGAACGGGGCGAGGCATGGGCCGAAGTGGTGGAATGGTTCCGCAATCTGGGAGGGACGCGGTGAAGAACGGGTTGGAGCGGTAGGCGATGGCGCGGAAGAAGGGCGGGTCCGGGAAGCAGGCCGGCGAGAAGAAAACGAAGACCGCGGACACTCGCGCGAAGGAGCGCCCGCAGGCGGAGAAGCAGGGCGGTCGCGGAGGCGGATTGGCCGAATGGATGAAGTCGTTCGGCGTCGCCATCGTCATCTTCATCATCTTCAGGTTCTTCCTGATCCAGACGTTCGTCATCACGTCGGGCTCCATGGAAAACACCCTCCTCGTGGGCGACTTCCTGGTCGTGAACAAGGCGGCGATGGGATCCCGCATCCCCCTCACGAACGTCCGCATCCCGGGCTACGCCGAGCCGCGCCGCGGGGACATCCTGGTCTTCGACCCGCCTCACGAGGACACGCTGATTCTCGTCAAGCGCCTGGTCGGGATGCCCGGCGACACCGTCGAGATGCGGGAAAAGGCGCTGTACGTGAACGGTCGGCCGCAGCACGAGCCGTACGTGGTCACCACCCGCCAGCCCGACTACTCCGACCGGACCATGCTCTGGCAGCAGGAATACCTGCTGGGTGGGCCACGGGACGACTACAGGCCTTCCCGCGACACCTGGGGCCCGATCGTGATCCCGTCCGACCGGTACTTCATGCTGGGGGACAACCGCGATTCGAGCCTCGACGGCCGCACCTGGGGATTCCTCGAGCGGTGGCGTCTGGAAGGGCGGGTGTGGGCCATCTACTTCTCGTACAACCGGGGCTCGTTCCTGCCTTTTCCGTGGATCAGGGAGATTCGCTGGAGCCGAATCGGCGACCGCGTTCGCTGATTACCGGTCGGCGGGTCAAGTCGGGGCGCCTGCTGGCACGCAGCTGACCGCACGCGGCGTCGATGTCGCGTCCCCTCGGCTCCCGCACCGCCGCGGGAACACCAGCCCGCTCCAACCCCTCGCGGAACGCGCGGATGCGGCCAGCGAAGCTCGGTTTCCACTCGACGTAGGGGATGGGATTGAACGGGATCAGGTTGACGAACGCCTGGACCCGGCCAGCCAGCTCGGCCAGCCTGGGCAGGAGCTGCAGATCGTCGTTGACGCCCCGGATCATCGTGTACTCGAAGGTGATCCGGCGCCCTCCCTTGCGATTGAAGCCCTCCAGGGCGGCCATGAGCTGTTCCAGGGGGTAGCGCTTCTCGAGCGGGATCAACTCGGCGCGAAGTTCGGAGACGGGCGCGTGCAGCGAGAGCGCCAGCCGGAACTGCTCGGGGCGCCTCGCCAGCGCCTCGATCCCCGGTATCACCCCGACGGTCGAGACGGTGATGCGCCGGGCGCCCAGTCCGTACCCGGCGTTCAGAATCGAGAGCGCCGGAAAGACCGCCTTGCGGTTGGCGAGGGGTTCGCCCATGCCCATGAAGACCACACTCGTAACGGGTCCGCGAGCGTGCTCCCTGGCCCACCTCGCCGAGGCGCGGTACTGACCCACGATCTCCGCCGTCGACAGCTGGCGCCCGAAACCGGACCACCCGGTCGCGCAGAAACGACACTTGAGCGCGCACCCCGCCTGCGACGAAATGCAGAGCGTCAGGCGGTCGCCCGCGGGGATGAGCACGCTCTCCACGACCTCGCCCCCGCGCAGCGCCCAGAGGTGCTTGACGGTCCCGTCGGCCGACTCGGACACCGTGTCGACGCCGGGCTCCTCGAGCCGAAAACGCTTGCCCAGGGCATCGCGTTCACGCAGGGGAAGGTTGGTCATGTCCCCGAAGCCGCGCACGTCACCGGCAGACAGCCACTCCCGGACCTGTCCGCCGCGGTAGCGCGGCTGCCCGCGAGCCTGGAAATGGCCGTCCAGAGCCTCCGCAAGCTCCGGTGGGGTCAACCCCAGCAGGTTCGGGCGGTCGGTCGGGTTCGGTAGGTTGGCGGGCACGATGTCGGGAGGCCTTTCTCGTCGGGCGGGTGCGACTGGCGTTGAACGCCCCTTGGAGCGGGGATTAAGTTTACCGCCGGAAAACGTCCGGCGCCGCCTCAGGCAATCCGTAGTGGAATCTCCGCGTGGCACCGTCGGGTACGGAACCCCTGGCGCACCGGAGACGGACCTGTGTCGACAATCGGACAGAGCGAGACGGCGATGCGCTCGGCAGGAGCGGGCGAAGCAACGCTGAAGATGGCCGGCGAAGAGGTTCGGATCGCCGGCTGGGTACACCGCAGAAGGGATCTGGGAGGGCTCGTCTTTCTGGACGTGAGGGATCGCTCGGGCCTGCTCCAGGCTTCGGCGGGGCCGGGGTGGTCCTCGGCCGCGGCCATGGAAGCGGCGCGGGGGGCGGGTCCCGAGGACGTGGTGGCGATACGGGGGGTGGTGACTCCGCGTCCGGAGGCGGCGCGGAACCCGGACATGGCGACGGGCGAGGTCGAGGTGCAGGTCGCCGAACTTGAAGTTCTCAACAAGGCGCGTACCCCCGCCATCCCCGTCCATCTTCCGCCGGAAGAGGAGCTGCCCTCGGAGAAGCTGCGGTTGCGGCACCGCGTTCTCGATCTTCGCCGCCGCGAGCTACAGGCCAGGCTGATCCTGCGCCACCGGCTCGTCCTGGCAGCGCGGAACTACTTCCACAAACAGGGCTTCGTCGATGTGGAAACCCCGATACTGACCAAGCCCACGCCCGAGGGCGCGCGCGACTTCCTGGTTCCGAGCCGGGTCCATCCGGGCGAGTTCTTCGCGCTTCCGCAGAGCCCGCAGATCTACAAGCAGCTGCTGATGATCGCGGGGTTCGACCGCTACATGCAGATCGCGCGCTGCTTCAGGGACGAGGACATGCGCGCCGACCGCCAGCCCGAGTTCACGCAGATCGACGTCGAGGCGTCGTTCATCCAGCCCGAGGACATCTACGGGTGGGGCGAGGGCCTCATGACCAGGCTGGCCGAGGTCGCCGGGGTCGAGGCGGAGACGCCCTTCATGCGCCTCCCCTACCACGACGCGATGGAGCGCTTCGGTTCGGATCGTCCCGATCTCCGCTACGATCTCGAGATCGTCGACGACACTGCGGTTCTGGGCGCCCTCGACTCGAATATCCTGCGGGGCGCCGTGGCGAAGGGCGGGCGGATCCGCGGCCTCCACCTGGCCGGCGGCGCCCGGCTCTCACGGAAACAGATCGGCGCGATCGAACAGGCGGCAAAGGCGGCGGGCGCCCCCGGCCTCCTGTGGGCCAAGGTCCAGGAAGACCGCGCCACGGGCCCCCTCGGCCGGTTCTTCCGGGACGACACTCTCGCGCGTCTTGCCCTCTCGCCCGGCGACCTCCTCCTCGCGGCCGCCGGGCCCGACCGCGTAACCTCCCCGGCCCTGGACGCCGCGCGCGCGGCCTCGATCGCCGCCCTGCAACTACCCAGTACCACCGAGCACGCGTGGCTGTGGGTGACCGGCTTCCCCGTCTTCGAGGAGGGGGCGGACGGCGCGCTGGCCGCCAACCATCACCCCTTCGTCCAGCCCGACCCCGCCGACGCGCACCTCCTGGATTCGCAACCGCTGGCGGTGCGCGGCCTGGCCTACGATCTCGTCTACAACGGCACGGAACTGGGCTCGGGGAGCATCCGCGTCCACGACGCCGACCTGCAGACACGCCTCCTGGGCATGCTGGGCCTGGAGCCTGACGAGATCGCGGCGAAGTTCGGCTTCCTTCTCGAGGCGCTGCGGTCCGGCGCGCCGCCCCACGGCGGCATCGCGCTGGGCGTGGATCGCCTTGCGGCCCGCCTTTCGGGCGGCTCAAGCTTGAGGGACGTGATCGCGTTTCCCAAGACGACGGCGGCCCGCGCGCTCTTCGAGGGCGCCCCGTCGCCCGTCGCCGCGGCCGAACTGGCCGCACTCGGGATTTCGGTTGGAGGCGGAGAATGACGAGCGGTACGATGGTCGAGCACCACCTGAACGCCGAGGGCGCCGACCACTTCATCCTCGCCGGCGTGGGGGATGCCAATTTCCGGGAGTTGGCGTCGCTGTTCGGGGTGCAGGTCGTGCTGCGCGGCGAATACGTCAAGATCGCCGGCGAGCTCGAGGCGGTTGCCGATTCGGCAAGAGTCGTCGAACACATGATCGAGCTGGCGCGGCTGGGGAAGGGCTTTCCCGCGTCCGATGTGGCCCGGTTCGCCACGAGCCTGGAGTCGCGTGACGGGCCGGACATCCGCAGCGGCGACGAGCGGCTGCAGATCTCGCTGCCGGGGTCGCGCCGGGTCATCGCGCCGCGTTCCGAAGGGCAGCGCAGGTACCTGCAGGCGATGGAGGACTCGGACATCGTGATCAGCATAGGTCCGGCCGGAACGGGGAAGACGTACCTGGCGGTGGCGCGCGCCGTGGACGAACTCTTTCGCAAGAGGGTCCGGAGGATCATCCTTGCGCGTCCCGCGGTCGAGGCCGGCGAGAACCTCGGGTTTCTCCCGGGGGACCTTCAGGAGAAGGTCGATCCCTATCTGCGCCCCCTCTACGACGCGCTCGAAGACATGATGCCGGCCTCCAGGGTCCGAAGGGGCATCTCGGAGCGCACGATCGAAATCGCGCCGCTGGCGTACATGCGCGGCAGAACCCTCTCCGACGCCTTCGTCATCCTCGACGAGGCCCAGAACGCCACCGCCGCCCAGATGAAGATGTTCCTGACGCGCATCGGCGTCGGCTCCCGGGTCGTGATTACGGGGGACAAGACCCAGATCGACCTGCCGAATTCGCAGGTCTCGGGGCTCATTCAGGTCGAGGATATCCTCAAGGACATCGCCGGGATCGAGTTCGTCTATCTCGATGAGCGGGACGTCACCCGCCACCGCCTGGTCAAGCACATCGTCCGGGCCTACGCGGCGGCAGATCAGCGCCTGTCGGGCGGCCGTGACGATGAGCGGTAGGGGGCGCCGCCGCGGCCTGTTTTCCGGGACCCCCGTGCGGCCCTGGCCGGACGCGGCGGTTCACCACGCCGTGCGCTGGCTGCTGCTGCTCTCCCTCGCGGGGGGTCTGGTCCTGCTGTACCCGCCCGATCCCGGCGTCTTCATCGGACGTCACGAGCTCGGCACGGTCGCCGACAGGGACATCATCGCAGTGAGCGGCTTCGACGTCCCCAAGGACGCGGAGCAGTTGAGGCAGGAGCGGTCAGCGGCGGCCTCGTCGGTGATCCCCACCTTCAACTTCGATGGTTCGGCGCGGGCAGCGGCCCTGGAATCTCTGGCCGGGTTCTTCATGCGCCTCGATTCGGCGGCCACGGCGGCCGGGGTGGCCGGCATCGCCAGCGTGCTCTCCGCCGCCGGAATCGAGGCGAGTCCGGAGCAGACCGAGGTCCTCGTCGACAGGAGCCGGGCTACGGCCCTCTACGAGAGCGCGACCGAGGCGATCGGCCGACTGCTCGACCAGGGAGTCATGGCGCCGGGGGCGGCCTCGGAGGTCACCACCGACTCGATCCGGGTGTTGAGGTCGGGCCAGGAGATGCTGGTGCCCCGCACTTCGGTCCTTTCGGGGAGGGAGTTCTACGAGGCCGCCCTCGCCGGTCGGGAGGAAGGTTCCGAGACGGACCTTCTGCGCCTGATCCTGGCGCGCTACCTGGTCGCCAGCCTGGCCCCGGACACGGCGCGCAACGCGCGCGAACGCGCCGTGGCGCGTGATTCGGTCGCCGTGACGGCCGGTCGGGTCCTGCAGGGCGAAGCCATCGTGCGCGCCAACGATCAGGTGGGACCCGCCGAACTGCAGAAGCTCGACGCATACCGCAACCACCTCCGCGCGAACGGGATCAGCGTGGACGAGTCGAACCTGGGCGCGGCATTCGGCGCGTTGATCCTCAACGCCGTCATGCTCTCCATCTTCGGCGTCCTTCTCTTCTTCTTCAGACCGGACATCTATCCCGAATTCCGCGATCTGGTGGCGCTCGCCGTGATCGCGGTCATCTACTTCAGCGGAGCCTTCTTCGTGGCCGGTGCGGCGGCGTTTCCGGGAGCCGCGCTCCCAACGGTGTTCGTCACGGTCGTGCTTGCCGTCATGTGGGACGGACGGCTGGCCCTGCTGACGGTATTGGTATTGTCCGCTCTTACGGCGGCGCAGGAACCCTTTGCGTCCGTGGACACCTTTCTCGTCGCGCTCGCGGGAGGCGCCGCAGCCGCACTCGCGGTGAGAGGCTACCGGCGCCTGTCCCAGATATGGCGTATCATCGCGATCACCTTCGGGGCGTACGCTCTCGCGCTGGCGGCGGTGTCCCTCAAGGGGGCGGAATTCGAATTCGCCACGACTCTCGCGTGGGCGCTGGCCGGCACCGTGATCTGGGCCATACTCGGCATCGGATTCCTGCCGGTGTTCGAGTGGCTGACGGGGATCACGACCGACCAGACCCTGGCCGGCCTGGCCGACCCCAATCGTCCCCTCATCAAGCGGCTCGCGGCCGAGGCACCCGGCACCTGGGCACACACCATCCAGGTCGCCAACCTCGCCGAGTCCGGCGCGGACGACATCGGCGCCAACCCCACCCTGTGCCGCGCCGGCGCGTACTATCACGACGTGGGCAAGATGGTCCATCCCGAGTTCTTCATCGAGAACCAGAGCGGCGACAACCCGCATGACGCGCTGGACCCCGAGGCATCCGCCGCGATCGTGCGCGGACATGTCGTCGAAGGGGTCAGGATGGCCCGGAGAGAAAAGGTGCCGGCCGTTTTGATCGACTTCATATCCGAGCACCACGGCGACCAGACCATCGGCTTCTTTCTCCAGCAGGCCGTCGACAAGGCCGAAAAGGAAGGCCGGGAGCCACCCGATCCGGCGAAGTTCCGTTACCCGGGACCCCGGCCCCGCACCCGCGAGACCGCGATCCTCATGCTGGCCGACTCGGTGGAATCGGCGGCCCGGGCCCTCAAGGACCCGACACCCAGGCGCATCTCCCGGCTGATCGACGAGATCTTCGCCACGAAGCTGGAGCGCAAGCAGCTCAACCGGGCCGGCTTGACCCTGCGCGACCTGGCCCTCCTCAAGCGGCGATTCCGAAGGATTCTGGGCGGCATCCACCACCGGCGCATCGACTATCCGGGCACGCGGCACCTGACCGCGAAGAGCACACCGTGATCACCATCCACGTAAACGCCCGGGGCAACGGCAGCGTGCCTCGCGAACTGATCGACCGGGCGTTGCGCGAAGCCCTGCGGCGGGAGGGCGTGCGCCGAGCGGAGCTGTCTGTGACTTTCGTGGACGACGAAGAGATTTCCAGGCTGCACGCACGCTATCTCGGCTCCGCCGGTCCCACCGACGTGATCTCCTTCGCCCTGCACGGGGAGGACGAGGACCCGTTCGGCGACGTCTACGTCGGCCACGCGCAGGCCCTCAGACAAGCGGCGGAAGCCGGCGCCGCACCCGACGAGGAGCTTACGCGGCTGGCCGTGCACGGCGCGCTACACGTCCTGGGGTACGACCACCCCGACGGCCCGGAGCGCCGGTCATGCGAGATGTACCGCGTGCAGGAGGCGGTGGTCAGACGGGTGGTGTCGCCGTGAGCTCCGAGAAGACCTCGGTGGCGGTGGACCCCGCGAAGCTCGAGGAGCTGCGAGCGCTCGCACAGGAGGGAGGACACATCGAGCTTCCGGGTTGGGTTGCCGGAATTCACCCCTCGGACATCGCCGACCTTGTGGCTTCGCTCGACTCCGAGGTGCAGCAGCTCGAAATCCTCGAGGCGCTCCCCGACGAGGTCGCCTCCGAAACGCTCGCCGAGATGGAGGAGTACGAGGACCGGGCCGAACTCCTCTCCGCGCTCGACGAGACCCGTGGCGCAGCGCTGCTTCAGGAACTCGCCGACGACGATGCGGCGGACCTCCTGGGCGAGATGGAGCCCGACGACCGCGACCGCATGCTCGCCGCTCTGCCCTCCGCCGAGGCGGGCGAGATGCGCGACCTGCTTCGCTACGACGAGGAGACGGCGGGCGGCCTGATGACCACCGCCGTGGTCGCGGTGGCCGCCGAGTCGAGCGCCTACGACGCCATCGCCGAGATCCGCAGGCAGGGCCGAGAGATCGAGGACTTCTATTCCGTCTTCGTGGTCGACAACCTCAACCGCCTTCGTGGCACGGTGCCTCTGGCCGACCTCATCCTCGCGGACCCGGACGCCCCGGTCGAGTCGCTGGTCGAGCCGATGCTGGCGGTTGCCCACCCCGACACCGACCAGGAGGAAGTGGGCCGTGCCATGGGGCGCTACAACCTGGTCAGCATCCCGGTCGTGAGCGACGAGGGTTCGCTGCTGGGCCAGATCACCTTCGACGACGTGATCGATGTGATCGAAGCCGAGACCACCGAGGATATCCTCCGGCTGGCGGGCGTGTCCGACGAAGAGGAACTCCGGGCGGGGTGGCTCGAGTCGGTACGCTCGCGGCTCCCGTGGCTGACGCTGAACCTGGTGACCGCCGGCCTGGCGGCGTCGGTCATTCTCAGCTTCGAGGCTGTCATCGGCCAGTGGACCTTTCTGGCCTTCCTCATGCCCGTGATCGCGGCGCTCGGCGGCAACACGGGCACTCAGGCGCTGGCGGTGACCATACGGCGGATCGCGGTCGGCGACGGGTTGGGGCCCAACCACTTCGAGGCGGTGGGGAAGGAGGTGCTGGTCGGCCTCCTCAACGGCTTCGTCCTCGGCGTGATCTTCTCGCTCTTCGCATTCTTCTGGGAGGGGGGCGACCCGCGCATCGGGCTTGTCGTGCTCGTGGCCATGTGGTCCAACATCATCGTGGCGGGCTTTGCGGGCGCGCTCGTGCCGACCGTGCTGGACCGGCTCGGCGTCGATCCCGCGGTTGCCTCCTCGGTCTTCGTCCACACTCTGACCGACCTGGTGGGGTTCGTGATGGTCCTGAGCCTCGCCAGCACGCTGCTGGCGTGACCCGCTCGGGCCGCCGCCGCCTGGCGGAAGACTTCCGCCAGGGCCGCCGCCCTGCACTCGCCCGCGCAATCTCGATGGTCGAGGCGTCCCGTCCGGGCGTGGCCGACCTGCTGGACGAGGTCCTGATGGTCGAACCGCGCGCGCGCCGCATCGGGATCACCGGGCCGCCCGGGGCCGGAAAGTCGAGCCTGGCGACCCTGCTCGCCAAGCTGCTGCGCGAGCGGGACGAGGATGTGGCGATCGTGGCGGTCGACCCCACGTCACCGTTCTCGGGAGGCGCGCTCCTCGGCGACCGGATCCGCATGAACGAACTCGCGGTCGACCCGGGCATCTTCATCCGCTCGATGGCCACCCGAGGCTCGCTGGGCGGGCTGGCGGCGACCACGCGAGAAGTGATCGACCTCCTCGATGCCTTCGGCTTTGCCAACATCATCATCGAGACGGTTGGCGTGGGGCAGACGCAATTCGAGATCCAGGCCGCGGCCGACTCTACCGTCGTCGTGCTGGTGCCCGAGTCCGGCGACGGAATCCAGGCCATGAAGGCGGGCCTCATGGAGATCGCGGACGTCTTCGTGGTGAACAAGTCCGACCGCATCGGTGCGGATCGCCTGGTACGCGAGATCGGCCAGGCGCTCATGCTGCGGGCCGGGCGGGCTTCGCATGACGCTCCCGCTCATCACGGCGTCGACCTCACGCGCATCGGGCGCCCCGACACGGCCCCGCCCGGCGGCGACCCGGCTTCCGCCGCGCCCCGCTGGGAGATCCCGGTCCTCAAGACCTCGGCCGGGCGCGGCGAGGGCATCGACGAACTCCTCGCAGCGATCCTGGCACACGGCCGCCATCTGCGCGATTCGGGGGAGCTCGAGACGCGCCGCGAGCGACGGGCTCTGGGGCGCATCCGCGATGTCGTGGAGCGCCGGCTGCACCGCCGTGCGGAGCGTTTCTTCGCGTCGGACCCCCACCTCGCCGAATGGGTAGCACAGGTGAAGACGGGCCGTGCCACCGCCTACGGAGTGGCGGATCGAATCGTACCCGCCATATTGAGTAGAGCGCCGGAGGTCCACGACCGGGCAGCAGAGGACTAGTCAGATGTCGACAACCGAACCGCGTTTGCGCGACCCGGACGCCCTCGTCGAGGAGATCGAGCGGCGGCGGCGCGAGATCGAACGGCTGAACGCGGAGCTGGCCGCCTGGGAAGCCACCAGCGAGGGCACGCCGAAGCGCCTTCCCGCCTTCACCTCCATCTCGGGCAACGAGGTGGAAGCCCTCTACACTCCGGCGCATGTGTCGGGAAGCTACGTCGACAAGCTCGGCGTGCCCGGCGGATTCCCCTACACCCGGGGGCCTTACGCGACCATGTACCGGACCCGGCTCTGGACCATGCGCCAGTTCGCCGGATTCGCGACCGCCGAAGAGACCAACCGGCGCTACAAGTACCTGCTGGCCAACGGCCAGACCGGCCTGTCGGTCGCCTTCGACTTTCCCACGCTGATGGGGTACGACAGCGACCACCCGCGCTCGCTGGGCGAGGTCGGTGTGTGCGGCGTGGCCATTTCGTCGTTGGCGGACATGGAGACGCTCTTCGACGGGATACCGCTCGACCAGGTGTCGGTCTCCAAGACGATCAACGGTCCGGCGATCATCCTCTTCTGCTTCTACGTCGCGGCCGCCGAGCGCCAGGGCATCTCGCCCGACCGGCTGCGCGGCACTGTTCAAAACGACATCCTCAAGGAGTATCAGGCGCAGCACGCCTGGGTCTTCCCGCCCGAACCGGCCCTGCGGCTCATCCTGGACATGTTCGAGTGGTGCTCGGAGCACGCGCCCCGCTACAACCCCATCTCCATCTCGGGCTACCACATACGCGAGGCCGGGGCCACCGCCGGCCAGGAGCTGGGCTTCACCCTCGCCAACGGCTTCGAGTACGTGCGCCGCGGGATCGAGCGCGGCCTCGACGTGGACGCCTTCGCACCGCGCCTTTCGTTCTTCTTCGACGTGCACAACGACTTCTTCGAGGAGGTCGCCAAGTTCCGCGCCGCGCGGCGCATCTGGGCGCGCCGCATGCGGGACGAGTTCGGGGCCCGCAACCCGCAGTCCTGGCGGCTGCGCACCCACGCCCAGACCGCGGGCGTGACGCTGACCGCGCAGCAACCCGAGAACAACATCGTGCGCGTCGCGTACCAGGCGCTCGCAGCGGTGCTGGGCGGCACCCAGTCGCTGCACACCAACTCGATGGACGAAACCCTGGCGCTGCCGACCGAACGGGCGGTGCGCATAGCACTTCGGACCCAGCAGGTCCTCGCCTACGAAAGCGGCGTACCCAACACGATCGACCCGCTTGCGGGCTCGTACTACGTCGAGGCGCTCACCGACCGGCTCGAAGCCGAGGCCGAGGAGCTTTTCGAGCGGATCGAGGGGCAGGGCGGGGTGGTCCCCGGCATCGAGAACGGGTGGTTCCAGCGTGAGATCGCCAACTCGGCCGCGCGCCAGCAGGCCGAGATCGAGGCAGGACTGAGGACGGTGGTGGGCGTCAACAGGTTCACCGGCGGGTCCGGGGAGATCGAGATCGACACCCTGCAGATCGATCCCGACGTCGAGAAGCGTCAGCGCGCCAGCATGGCCCGGTTGCGCGCCGAGCGGGACGACGAACAGGTCACCGCGTCGCTGGGCCGCCTCCGGGCCGCTGCCGCCGGTGGCGCCAACACGGTCCCCTACATCCTCGACTGCGCCCGCGCCTACTGCACGCTCTACGAGATCCGGGCCGCCATGGAGGACGTCTTCGGCGCGTACCGGGAGCCGGTGTTCTTCTAGCAGGCCTGCTGGCCCAACCGCAGCGGGCCGCCCCATGTTGAGGAAGGTCCGAGCATCCGCCCCGCATCGCAGGAGTTCTTCCATGAAGGCCATCGTCCCCGCTGTCACACTCATCGCCATCGTCGTGGCCGGCGCCCCCGAAACCGCCCGCGCGCAAGCCCCAACGCCGCTCTCCCTCGAGACCTGGCTCGACTGGGAGCGCGTTTCCGACCCGCGCATCTCGCCGGACGGCTCGCAGGTCATCTACACGCGGGGCTGGGTGGACAAGCAGAACGACCGCTGGGAGTCGTCCATCCACATCATCGGCACCGACGGAACGCGCCCGCGCAACCTGATCGACGGCTCCTCGCCTCGCTGGTCGCCCAACGGTGACAGGATCGCGTTTCTCGCCCCCGACGAGGACGGCAACACCCAGATCTTCGTGCGCTACATGGACGCCGAGGGCGCGGTCACGCAGGTCACGCGCGTCGAGGAGAGCCCGTCGGCGCCGGCCTGGTCGCCCGACGGCACGCGGCTGGCGTTCACCATGAGCGTGCCTGCCGAAAACCCGAGTTCGCGACACTGGCAGGTCTCGCTGCCTCGGCCCGAGGGTGCCGACTGGACGCCGGGGCCGCGGATCATCGAGAGCCTCGTGTACCGGCAGGACGGCGTCGGATTCCTGGACGAAACCTTTCGCCACATCTTCGTCGTGCCGGCCGACGGAGGCACTCCCCGCCAGCTCACCAGCGGCGATCACAACTACGGCACACCCGTCTGGGAGCCGGGCGGCGAGACTCTGCTCTTCAGCGGCCTGATCGAGGACGACGCGCTGTATCGCTGGCAGGAGACCGAAGTCTATCGGCTCGGCGTCGGTTCGGGCGATCTGCGGCAGGTAACCACCCGGAAGGGGCCTGACGGAGCACCGACCCCCTCGCCCGACGGAAGCATGATCGCGTACGTCGGTCACGACACGACCACCTTCGACTACATCGAGTCCACGCTCTACGTGATGAACGCCGACGGGTCCAACGCCCGCGCGATCACAGCCGAACTCGACCGCACCCCGCGGGGCCTGCAGTGGGCGCCGGACGGACGCGGCGTCTACTTCAACGTCCGGGCCGACGGCTACGCGAACATCATGTACGCATCGGTAGACGGCGAGGTCCGCGCCGCGAGCCAGGGCCCGCAGATGTTCGAACTCAGCGACGTGAGCGCCGGTGGCATGGCGGTCGCGACGTGGGGCGACGCTCACGAACCGGGTGATGTCTACGCCTTCCCCGTGGACAACCCGGAACGGCGAACACGCCTCACGGACGCCAACGGAGACGTGCTGGCCGGGGTGACACTCGGAGAAGTCGAGCAGATCTGGGCCGAGTCGTCACACGACGGACTGGCCATCCACGGCTGGGTCATCAAGCCGCCCGGATTCGACCCCTCCCGCGAATACCCGATGATGCTCGTCATCCACGGCGGACCCCACGGCATGTACAACGGGGGCTTCAACTTCGGCTGGCAGGAACACGCGGCGAACGGCTACGTCGTCCTGTACACGAACCCGCGGGGGAGCTCCGGGTACGGCACGGAGTTCGGCAACGCGATCCAGTACGACTACCCGAACAACGACTTCCACGACCTCATGTCGAGCGTCGACGAACTGCTGTCCCGGGGCTACGTGGACGAGGACAACATGTTCGTCTACGGCTGCTCGGGCGGAGGCGTGCTTACCGCGTGGGTGGTCGGCCACACCGACCGCTTCCGCGCGGCCTCGTCGAACTGCCCGGTGACCAACTGGCTGGCCTTCCCCGGCGAGGTGGACGGGAACTTCCTGCGCTGGTACGCGGACTTCGAGCACTTCCCCTGGGAGGACCCGAGCGAGCACATCCGGCGCTCGCCGATCATGTACGTCGGCAACGTGACCACACCGACCATGCTGATGACGGGCGAACTCGATCTGCGCACCCCGATGTCCCAGACCGAGCAGTTCTACCAGGCGCTCAAGGCCCAGAAGAAGCCCACCGCCATGCTGCGGTTCCAGGGCGAATGGCACGGGACTTCGCGCATGCCGTCGAACTTCCTGCGCACCCAGCTCTACCTGCGGAAGTGGTTCGAGCGCTGGGGCACGCACGACGACGCGAGGGCGGCCACGGACCGGTGACGGCGCCGGTGGCCGACACGATGATATCGTATTGATATCGTAATGCTATCACTGCCGACGTCGTGATTCGGCGGACAGAGGCGCGAGAAGCTCCGCGCTGACCTCCAGCGCGCGCCGGACCTGGTCGGGAGTCAGACGCCGACGGAGGTCGTCCCGAACCTGCCCCGCCTCGTCGTGTCCCTGTTCGGCGGCGAGGAACAGCCAGGCGTAGCGGCTGACCGGGTCGCTCTGCATGTATTCGGTCGCCAGGTAGTACTGTGCATCGGCGTAGCCCCGCTGGGCCGCGGCGCGGATCCAGTGAACGGACTCGCCCAGGTTGCGGGGCGTGCCCAGACCGAGGTCGTACATGTAACCGAGGTTGTATTGGGCGGTCACGTCGCCCTGTTCGGCCGCCGCGCGGAACCACCTGACGGCCTCGGCGGGGTTCGGCTGCACGCCCCAGCCGGTCGCATGGGCCTGTCCGAGGTGGCTCTGGGCACGGGCGTGCCCCTGTTGGGCGGCCGCGCGGAACCACCTGAGCGCTTCCGCCTCGCTCTGCGCGACGCCCTCACCCCGCAGGTACAGCAGGCCGAGCTGGTCCTGCGCGCCCGCGTGACCGGCCTCGGCCGCCGCAAGGAACCACTCCGCGGCCGCGGAGTCGCTTGGGGCCACGCCCTCGCCGGTGAGGTGGAGAAGGCCCAGGTCGTGCCGCGCCTGCGCGTGGCCCAGCGCCGCGGCCGCGCGCAGCCATTCGACCGCGGCGCTGTCGCCCCGGGCCACGCCATCGCCCCGTCGGTACATGCGGGCGAGCCGGAACCGGACCTCCGCGTCGCCTTCCTGGGCAACCGAGCGCAGCAGTGCCAGCGACTCCGGGTGCCCCTGCTCGGCGGCCCTGACCAGCCACGCGAGGCCCGTCGAGTCCTGCGAGACGCCCGCGCCCTCCAGCAACATCCGGGCCATGCGGTACTGCACGTCGACACGGCCGTACTCCGCCGCGGCGAGCAGCCATTCCAGGGCCTCCGCATCGCCCTGCCTGGCACGGTCGAAAAGGGCGTCTACGAGCGGGGGCTCCGCGACCGGCGGGGGAGGGGCCGGGTCGCAGGCTCCGACGGCGAGCAGGACGACCAGGGCGACCCCCCGCGGCAGCGCCCGCGCATGGATCAGGTGACTCCGCATTCCGGGAGGATCGCCTATCTTTGTAGAGGTGGCAATGATCTCACGGAGAGAACTCGTGCGATACAGGATAACGACAGTGCTGGCGTTGCCCGTGCTCGCCGCAGCCTGTTTCCAGTCGGGGCCCCTCCCTCCCTCTCCGGCTCCGGGTGCACCCGCCGGGCCTCCCGGCGCCCTCGCGGACGCGGCGGCCAACGCGGAGCCCACGCCATCCCCGTCGGACGCCGAAGCGCCCACCCGGCCCACCATCGAGAGCGAGCGGGCGCTCCAGATGGAAGGCGCGGTCCGCACCCGCCTCGACCGACTTCAGCGCCTGCACGACCTGACGATGCCCCTGCTGCGCGGGGGGCTCGAGATGTGCAAGGGGCATTTGCGCAACGAGTTGGGCTTCCTGTACGCCACGCTCGACCAGTATCCCGCCGACGCGGAGCGCAGGGTGTACGAGACCGTCCTCGGTATCCGATCCTGGCCCACTGTCCTGTTGGTCGTCTCCGGTAGCGCTGCCGAGCGGGCAGGCATCGCGCCCGGCGATTTCATTGCATCGGTGGGCGGGGTCACCGTCCCGGGCGGACGACCCGGCCGCGAAACGATCGCCGCGGTGACCAGGCGATGGCCGGCGGGAAGCGCGCTTCCGGTGCAGGTCGAGCGCAACGGAATGGCGGTCGATATCCGTTACCCGGCCGAGACGGTGTGTGACTATGACATCGCGGTGACGGAGGACGACGAGATCAACGCCTGGGCGAGCGGCGACGCGATTCATGTGAGCCGGGGGCTCATGCGGTTTCCGATGTCGGACACCCACCTGCAGGCCGTTCTCGCGCACGAGATCGCCCACAACTCCGAGGGCCACCTCGCGGAGATCACGAGCAATCTCGTGCTCACGGGGCTGCGCGGCTCCGTCCGGGATGCGGCGGCCGAGGCGGCGAGGCCGCTCTCACGGGTCGAGTTCAGCCGCACGCAGGAGCATGAAGCCGATTACGTCGGCATGTACTATCTCGCCCGCGCGGGGATCGACACCCGGGAGGTGGGGCAGGTGTGGCGCCTCCTCGCCGCAGAAAACCCGGAGGGCGTTCGGGACCGCGGCGAGTCGACGCATCCGTCCCTGCCCGAGCGGTTTCTGCGCCTCGAGGCCACACACCGCGAGATCACCCTGAAGCTGGAAGCGGGTCTCCCGCTCCTCCCGAATCGCACCCGCGACGGTGCCCTGATCGTTCCCCGCGTCGGATAGCGCCGTGGGGCCGCGGTGCAGGCCGGCATCGCACTGGCCGCACACCGTCCGTTCCCGCATATTCAACGAGGTCGCACCACAGTTGCCCGGGGGGTTCCGCGGGCCGTCCCCGGTGCCTCGTTCCCAGGGGGATCCTTGATCGCAGAGCTGGCGCTCCTCGCACCCCTCACATTGTCGGTCCCACAGGATGTCCTTTCCGACCGACCCGCGCGGCCGGATCCCGGAGACCGTGCCGCGGCCGCCGTGTACAACGGCATGGAGGGGCAGCTCGACGTGGTGCCCCCTCGTCTGGCGAGCCCGGAAATCGACATCGACGGGCGGCTCGACGACCCCGCCTGGTCCGAGGCGGCGCTTCTGACCGGATTCTCGCAGTTCGACCCCTCCGAAGGGATACGCGGCACCCAGGAGACCGAGGTTCTGCTCATCATCTCCGAGGACGCCGTCTACTTCGGGGTGCGGGCCTTCGACGACAACCCGGGCGGCATTCGGGCCACGCTCGGGGAGCGCGACACCTTCTATCGCACCGACGACTACATCCAGTTCGTCCTGGACACCTTCGACGACCAGCGG